>JAFTOB010000023.1 GCA_017451545.1 Clostridia bacterium
AGCGAAATTTTGGGTATGAAATACCTAAAATTTGGCTTGTTTTTCAGGCCGCGCAAACGAACGGTTTAACCGAATATTGCCGCTGTAGGACATTAAAAGCCACAGCGGCTTTGCCTTGCCCATCCTATTTGCTTTTTTTGCTGAAAAAACAAGCCAAAAATTAGGTATTGCGCTTCGCTCCATACCCAATTTTTCGCTTCTTTTTTCCGAGACGCAAAAAGGGGAGTTTCGCCCGTGCGCGGGCGACCAACGTTTCGACGTTGGATCTCGAAAAACTTTTGAAAAAGTTTTATCAAAACTTTCAAAGAGGGGCTCGGCTTAAACTTCAAACTCCGATTTATCGAACCGACAAACAAAAACAATGGAGAAATAACATGAAAAACATACATATAAAACTCGCGGCGGTGGCTGTGGGGACGGCGCTGCTGACGTCTGTGCTGTCCATGCCCGTCGCGGCCATACAGCCCTCCTACAACGTAGGGGCGGCCTACTCAAAAAGTAAATATTACGATCGCCTTCTGGCCGTTGAGGCCACGGGTGACCAGCGATATGACGTTATGTCCGTCGCTCTGTCCCAGCTCGGCTATCACGAGGGCAACAGTAATTCCGAGATGAACGGGCTCAATCCGTCGGGCTCGCGCAATTTCGTCGAGTACAACCGCATCATCGGCACGGTTGGCGGAAGCTACAGCTTTGAATGGTGCGCCGCCTTCGTTTCCTGGTGTCTGCGGCAGGCCGGCGTGCCGACCTCAACCGTGACCACCGAGGCAAGCTGCTCGCGTCTTATGGATTGGCTCTCGGCACGGGGCGACTACAAAAAACGCTCTTCGGGCTACGTGCCAAAGCCCGGCGACATAATCTTCTTCCGCGCCTCCACCTCGGTCTACTATTCCTCCCACGTGGGGTTGGTGCTCGGCACCGAGGGCGGCTACGTCTACACCGTTGAGGGCAACAACGAGGGGCGGGTCGGCTACCACAAATACGATGCGTCAAGCACCTACATAATGGGCTACGGTATTCCCGACTACGCCGAAAAGAGGGGGACGGTGTACGATTTTGAGCTTCGCGACAGCTATTTTGAAACGGGTGTTTACGTCACTACCGCCGATCTGAACCACCGCGCGGGCCCCGACACGTCCCATAAATCCTATGGGAAGATCCCCGCAGGGACGGCACTTGAGATCACGGATGGCGAAAACGGCTGGGCGCGGGTGACCTACGGCGGTCGAAGCGGATGGTGCTCGCTTGATTATCTGCGCTGGCAGGGCGAGCTTGAATACACCGTCACCTACGACGCCGCAGGCGGCTTGGGTGCGCCGAGCGCGCAGAGCAAGGCCTACGGTCGCGCCGTCACCCTTTCCGACCGCATCCCCGAGCGTGACCACCACGTCTTTCTCGGCTGGGCGACCTCCGAGGGCGGCGAGGTGGCTTACCGCCCGGGCGACCGATACGGCGAGAACGCGTCGGTCAGGCTCTACGCCGTCTGGCAGCACACGGGCTATACCGTGATCTTCTATAACGGCGACGGGGACGAGCTGGCGCGCGGCAATTACGCCCACGGGGATACGCTCACGCCTCCCGAACCGCCCGAAAAGCCCGACAGCCTCCTTTATTATTACGAATTTTCGGGCTGGTCGCCCGCTCTTCCCGAGGCCGTCACCGACGATCTTGAATTTCACGCCACTTACGAGCGTCATTCCAAGCTCTCGGTGACCGACCG
Source organism: Clostridia bacterium (assembly GCA_017451545.1). Lineage (GTDB taxonomy): Bacteria > Bacillota > Clostridia > Oscillospirales > CAG-272 > RGIG3994. The sequence continues at coordinate 1,721 of JAFTOB010000023.1, forward strand.
CCCCGACGATACCGAAAGCGTGCCCGAGGACACGGTTTCGTCTCCGCCAAGCGGTGGGGGCTTCGATTTTTCCTCTCTCGCATCTACTCTTGCGGGAATCGTTTCGAGTGTATTTGCCTTCTTTTTCGGCAAGCGAAACGGATAAAAAGACACCGCCGACACGGTCGGCGGTGTCTTTTATTCAATTATCCCAGACAATCGGTCTTCCGTCCTCACCGTAATGCCACCAAAATCCCGGATCGGTCGGCTCATTCTCGGAGTAGAAATAAATTTCGGATTTCTTCAAATTGTTGTTTCCGGAAGCAATGACCAATAGCTCCCATTCTTCTTGCGTGCCGCAAAAATATACCGTGTTCAGCATGGTACAGCCGAGGAAGGCGTCGTTCCCCACTTCCGTAAGCCCTGCGGGCAGGACTATCTCCCGCAGATTGTTACAGCCGTAAAATGCTTTTGCACCTATGACCGTCACGTTCCTGCCCACCGAAACGAAGATAAGCTCGGCGTGTTCCTTCATAGCCCCTTCCATAATGGTCTTCACGGGCATATGGCCGTACTCGTCGGCAATAATTATCTCGGCTCCGACGCCGTTGGCCACCGAATAGCTGTCTGCCGAGGGAGACATAACGTAATTAACCGAGCCCCAGACGCAGACCTCACCGTCCTTTTCGTACCAATAGAGCCCGTATTTTTCGGGACGCTCTTCCGAGTACAGATAGAGGATCGCGGCGGCAAGCGGGCCGTTGTGATCGCGGATCTCAAGGCGGTTCAGCTCTTCCCTTGTGCCGCTCCAGAATTTTTGAGTGAGACCGTCGCAGCCGTCAAAGGCTCTCTCGCCCACCGTTTTGAGAGTGGAAGGAATGACAACGCCGTCGATACCGCCGCAGCCGGCGAAGGCATAGGGCGAGATCGTCTCGACTCCCTCGCCGATCCAAAGCACCGAGACGGCTTTGCCGTCAACGTAAAGCCTGTCGGCGCCGGAGAGCGGATTTGCTGAGGCGTCGGCAAATTTGACTCCGCACCAAGCGGCAACGTCTCCGATATGAACGGCGTCTATATCCGCGCAATCGGCAAACGCGCCCGAGCGTATCTCCTCAAGCCCAGCAGGCATATAAAGGTTGCGAAGACCGCGACAGCCGCGGAACGCGCCCTTTTCGACAAGGCGCACGCTGTCAGGGAGCTTTACCTCCTTAAGATCTTCACATCCTCGGAACGCATTCTCGCGAATAACTGTCAGCCCCGCGGGAAGCTCTGCGGATCTAAGCTCCGGGCAGAAAGAAAAAGCTCCGATGCCGATCTCCTTGATGCTGTCAGGCAGGTTCACGCTCTCCATCCAGAGGCCGCGGAAGCCGAAATCTTCGACGGCCGTTACGGGCTTGCCGTTAAACTCGGCGGGAATAACGAGCTCGATCCCATCGGAATTCAAGCTGCCGCCGCTGACCGAATAGGTTCCGTCGGGGAGGAGAGTGTATTCAAGACCCGCGCTGTCCCGTTCGGGCTCTTTGGCATCGGTCTTCTCCGACCCGCAGGCCGTGAAAAGCGCTATGCAGAGCACGAGGGCGGCGAACATAAACAAAAATTTTTTCATAATAACCTCACACGGTCAGAGATTTTTCAGTGCGAAATGCAGGGCGTTGCTGGCCGAGACGAAACGAATGTAGTCGCGGTCGCGCATCGAAGACAGAGAGAGCTTCTTGAAGGTATCTCCGCCCTCGGCGGAAAGACCGATAAAGACGGTACCCACGGGCTTTTCGGGAGTGCCGCCTCCGGGGCCCGCCACGCCCGTAGTCGAAACGCCCACGTCGGCACCGAGAGCCAAACGGACGCCTCGGGCCATCTCCATAGCCGTCTCCTCGGAGACGGCTCCGTGGGCTTCGAGAGTCTCGTGGGAAACTCCTGCCAGCTTCTCCTTTGCCGAATTTGCATAGGTCACGGCACCGCCCAAAAATACGTCGGAGCAGCCCGAAATATCAACGATCCGCTTGGCGACGAGGCCGCCGGTGCAGGATTCGGCACAAGCGATAGTCTTGCCCGCCGCGCGGAGCGCAGCAACCAGTGCTGCCTCCACCGAGCCTACGTCAACGCCGTAGATATACTGACCGACCTCGGTTTTTCGGATCTCTTCAACCGTCCCGTCGCAAAGTGCCAGCGCGGCCTCCTCGTTCTCGGCACGGGCGGTAACGCGGATGCGCACCTCGCCTTCCTTTGCATAGGGTGCGACGGTTGGGTTCACTCCCTCGTCCATCATTTTGCGCAGAATCGTCTCGGCCGCCGACTCACCGATACCGAACAGATGAATATTTCGGCTGGCGATAGCGCTGTCACTCTGCGCCTTTAGATAAGGAAGCACCGACAGCTCGTACATAGCCGTCATTTCCTTGGGCACGCCGGGCATCAGAACCATCCGCTTGCCCTCGGCCTCGTCCTCGAGAATAAGGCCGGGCGCCGTGCCTCTGTCATTATAAAGTATCTTCGCCCCCACGGGAACCATGGCCTGACGTTTGTTGTTCTCCGTCATATTGCGGCAGGTGGCCTTGAAATATCCTTCGATCTGCAGGAGAATATCCTCGTGGAGCACCAGCTCGCGACCGAAAAGCTCGGCGGCGGTTTCGCGGGTGATATCGTCGCATGTGGGGCCGAGGCCGCCTGTGACGATCACGAGATCGGCGTGCTCAAGGGCCGAGGTGAAGGCCGCCTTCAGGCGGGTAGGATTGTCGCCCACCACCGTTTGGTGGTATACGGCGATGCCGAGCTCGGCAAGCTTACGCGACAGATAGGCCGCGTTGGTGTTGACGATATCCCCGAGCAACAGCTCGGTTCCCACGCAGAGGATCTCCGCGCATTTTATGTTATTCATATAAACCTCGATTCCGCCGCGCGTGCGGCAAGTTGATCCGTATATAATTTTACCACATCGGGCACGGGATGTAAAGAGCCAAAGAAAAATAATTTTAAAACCGAACATAGGGTAAAAAGTGCCACCCGTGTCGCGTTTTTGACCGAACGCAAGCAGGACTTGACAAAACGCAAGCGAGAAATGCTTGATTTTTCGGCACAGAACAGTTATAATAACACCATCAAAGCACAGAAAGGAAAAAAGTAATGAAGAAATTTTTGATAGCCGCGGCGGCGTTCGTCTGCGCCCTCGTCCTCGCATCCTGCGGACACAGCCACGAGTTCTCGGACAAATGGACCACCGACGGTACCCACCACTGGAAGGCCTGCACGGGAGATTGCACCGAGGTCGCATCAAAGGCAGAGCACGATTGGGGCGAGCCCGAGGTGATCGAGCCCACCGAGGAGGCAGAGGGAAGCCGAACCTACACCTGCAAGGTCTGCGGCGCGACAAAAACCGAAAAAATCGAAAAGCTCCCCGCCCACGAATGCTATTTCTCGGCCGATTGGGTCTCGGATGCCGACAGCCATTGGCACCCCTGCACCGCAAAGGAGGGCTGTGTGAAGAAAGGCACCGCAACGGCGCACGTCTGGGGCGAACCCACTGTAACGAAGAAGCCCACCGTAGAGACAGAGGGTGAAAAGCAGAGCATCTGCACCGAGTGCGGCAGAACCAAGACCGAAAAAATGACCAAGCTTCCGCCCAAAATGAGCAAAACCGATTGGAAGGCTCTCTTTGCCTTTGAAAATCTGAAGGTCACGGGTGAGTTGACCATGGGAGACTTCGGATCGAGCAACGTGGTCTATCTCATCGACGGCGACCGCGTTCACGAGATCGTGGACGGCGTGACCTCTGCCGTCGGCCGCGAGATATTGGTCGAAATGGATTTTGCAAATTACTACTCGAGCTTCGACAATATGGGCAACGGTCTGTACGTTGCCGAGGAGATCGTTATTGAGGACGAGACCTACGGCGGGATGAAGCTTCAGGACGTTCAAGTGAGCATTAAGGAGCGCGTCACGAAGGTCGAATACGTCATGGACGTTCTCGGCCTCACCTGCCACATCGTGTACGAGTTCTCCGATTACGGCAAAATAGAGCTCAAAAACGGCATGGATCCCATAAAATGGGAGTCCGCCTTTGCCCTTGAAAACGTGACTATCGGTGCCACGGTATGCATCGGAGACCTTGACCCGCAGTATATCACCTACTACGTGGAGGGGGACAGAGTGCTGATCCTCTCGGGAGTCGGCGATGAGTACGCCGACCGCTCGGCTCTGACGGAAATGGATCTCGGAGCTTACCGCAACGATTTTACCGATCTCGGCGACGGCAGCTTCGGTGCGTCCTCGTTCACTCTTGATGCCGAAGGATACGAAGGCATGGTCTTCAACGTGACCGTTGAATTCGACACCGACGGACTTCCCGCGTATATCATTTACGAGACCGTGGCCGAGGGCGTTTATATTACCGTAGAGTACAGCTTTTACGATTGGGGAAAGGTCAGCCTTGAAAAGAGCATGACCGAAGAGGCGTGGAAGGCCGCATTTGCCCTTGAGAACGTGCGCATCGACGGATACGTCTGCACAATAGTGGGCGACCAGATACAGGACGAAAACGAATTTTCTTATTCCGTTGACGGCGACCGCGTGCGTATAGATGACGGCGGCGCAACAACCGACGCGGGACGTGAAATACTTTACGACCTCGCCCTCGGGGACTATTTCGATGCTTTTACCGAAACGGCTCCCGGTGTCTTTGAGGCCGCGACCTTGAAGATCTATTACGACGAAACTACCTATGACGTATTCAATGACGTTGTAATAGCAATGGACGCGGAAGGAAGACCTGCATCCGTAAGCTATCTCGTCACCGTGGAGGGAGATCAGATTGGAATCGTATACACCTTCGACAGTTGGGGTGAAATTGATATCAAATAAAAAAAACAGGGCTTAGCCCTGTTTTTTTATTGTATGAACATAGCGTCTCCGAAGCTGAAGAAGCGGTACTCTTCTTCCACGGCGGTGCGATAGGCCTCGAGGATATGCTCGCGGTCATAGAAGGCCGAGACCAGCATTATCAGCGTGCTCTCGGGCAGGTGGAAATTGGTGATCAGGGCATCCACGGCCTTGAATTTATAGCCCGGGTATATGAAAATGCCCGTGTCGCCCGACATCGCGTGGACTGTTCCCTGCTCGTCGGTCACGCTCTCAAGGGTTCGTGTGGAGGTCGTTCCCACGCAGATGACCCGGCCGCCTGCGGCGCGGCGGCGGTTTATGATCTCGGCGCTTCGCTCGGAGACCGAGAAATACTCGGTGTGCATTACGTGCTCCTCCAGCTTATCCACCTTGACGGGTCGGAAGGTACCGAGACCCACGCAGAGCTCTACGGGGACGATCTCCACGCCCTTTTCTCTGATGCGGTCGAGCAGCTCGGGGGTGAAATGCAGACCCGCCGTGGGGGCGGCCGCCGAGCCCTCGCGGTTGGCGTAGACCGTCTGATATCTCGAATTATCCGCCAGCCGCTCGGTGATATAGGGCGGCAGGGGCATCATTCCTATCAGGTGGAGGACGTTATAGATATTCTCGTATTTTTCGCGGTCGTAATCGAATTTTATGATACGGTTGCCCTCGTCTGTGATCTCGGCCACCTCGCCGATCAGCGCGCCGTCGCCGTAGACGGTACGCATTCCGACTCTTGCCCGCTTGCCCGGCTTGACGAGGCATTCCCAAGTGTCGAGGTCGCGCTGACGGAGCAAAAGGAGCTCGATATTCGCCTCCTCGCGCCCATCAACGTGGCCGTATATCCTTGCGGGGATGACCTTTGAATCGTTGATGACAAGGGTATCGCCCTCGCGCAAATAATCTATTATATCGTAAAAATGCTTATGCTCGATGCTGCCGCTCTCTCTGTCCAGCACCATCAAGCGGCTGTGATCCCGCTTTTCCATCGGGTGCTGTGCTATGCGCTCCTCGGGCAGGTCGTAATAAAAATCCGAGGTCTGCAGGTCGGTCTGCGGCTTTTTGTTTATTATAACTTCTGACATTCGCTCACCTCACGGCATATACTTTCAGTGGGTATATTATAATACATTTCTGCCCATATTTCAAGCAGTTTTTGAGGAATGAAGGCTATGAAAGACAAAAATTTGATCTTTGACGGGGTGGCGACGGCTCTCATAACCCCATTTTGCGACGGGCGGGTGGATTTTACCGCCTTCGGCGCGCTGATAGACAGTCAGATCGAGCGCGGGATCGATGCCCTCGTGGTGGCCGGCACCACCGGAGAATCGGCCACTCTCAGCGACGGGGAGCGGCTTTCGCTTTTTGAGTTTGCCGTATCCCGTGCGGCGCGGCGCGTTCCCGTCATTGCGGGCGTCGGCTGTGCCGACACGTCGAGAACGGTTGCCACCTGTGCCGCCGCCTGCGAGCTTGGGTGCGACGGTCTGCTTTTGCTCACTCCTTACTACAACCGCCCCACCGCCGAGGGGCTTCTCCGCCACTACCGTGCGGCGGCCGAGAAAAGCACCAAGCCCATTATTGCCTACAACGTCCCCGCCCGCACGGGCTGCAATATCCCCATACCCGTGTTGCAAAAACTAAGCGAGGAGGGGTGCATAGCCGCCGTTAAGGAGGCATCGGGCGATCTTTCGCGGATATCAAAAATAGCCGCCGATTGCCCGAAGCTTTGCATCTATTCGGGCAACGACGACCAAACTCTCCCCATTGCCGCCATCGGCGGGCGAGGGGTAATATCGGTGACCTCCAACCTTTTGCCGGAGGATATGTGCTTGATGTACAAATCTTTCGTTTCGGGCGACCGTCAGCTTGCCGCCGCGACCCTGCGCCGCCTGCGACCAATTTTTGACGTTATGTTCTGCGAGGTCAATCCCATCCCCGTGAAATACGCGGCCTCGCTGCTCGGGCTTTGCGAGTGCGAATACCGTCTGCCCCTTTGCGAGCCCGCCGAGGAGCACCGAGAGGCCATACGTTCGGCCTTTATGACAGAATAAGCTCGGCTATGCGGAGCATTCCCTCATCGGCGAAATACGCGGCGGCGAGATATTCGTCGCCTGCCTTGAGGGTTGTATTTTTTTCGCTGTCCGAGAGATTGAAGAGGCAGAAGGTATCACCGCCCGCGAGGAAATCGAAGGAGGCAAAAAAGCCTTCAAGCTCAAGTCCGAGCTCGTTACGCGTCATCCATTCCTCGGCACTCTTGAGGCTTTCGGTCAGTTCGGACGCGTTCTCATCGGAATAGTAGACCTCCGTGCGCGTGTTGACGGTCATTCGCTCGAGCTTTACACGCGACGCATCCGTGCTGACACCCACCGCCTCGGGCAGGCTGATGCTCAATTTAGCCGACAGTCTGTCCAGCGGTGTTTTGGGGATCATAACACAGAAAAGAGCGACACCGCAGAGAAGCGCGGCGACCGCGGGATAGGAGAAAGACATTGCGCGTCTTTTCCCATTTGCGGTGATACGGCGGGTGATCAACGCCGAGGCGATCAGGAGCGTCAGCCCGACCGTCCCCAGCACGCCTGCGACGCACCCGACGAAAAAGCCCGTATGGATGGGCAAAAACGACAGTAAAATGCAACACGTGCCGCACAAAAGGCCTGCGACAAGGAGCAGGATCGCTCGCAAGAGGTGTGGGCTTTTTTGCTTTTCGGGGGCGGGCCCGGCTTCATCGGGCACGGACTCGACTTCTTCGCCGTCCTCATCTTCCGTTTCGGGTATGAGCTCCATGTTTTCTTCGCCTACGAGGATCTTATCGGCCGATACGCCGAAGATCTCGCGCAGGCGCAGAAGATTGTCCACCGTCGGCACCGTCTGCCCTTTTTCCCAAAGACTGATGGTCTGGCGGCTGACGAAGAGCATACGCGCCAGATCTTCTTGGGACAGCCCTGCCTTTTTTCTGTAAAACTGAATATTGTATCCTATACCCATGGGTCTCAGCTTGCCCCTCCGTAATCAAAGAAATATGCGACGTCGGGATCGCCGCTGTTGCCGCTGTAATAGAAGGTCTGTATTTTGCCGTCCTTTATTACGAGGGACACCTGCCCGATGCTTCCGTAGCCCTCGACGTTGGTCTCGGGGCCTGCGTAGCTGTATTCTACGGCGCCGGTATCGTCCCCGCCGTCGGGGTCGCCGATAAAGGAGGCCGCGTCAAAGTTTGAAAGAAATTTTTTCATCTCGCCGAGCATCAAGGGTCCCACCTCAGCGGCGGAAGTAACATACGAGCCCGTGACCTTTCCGTTTTCGTCAAAGATTTTCACCATACAGACGTCACCCACCACCGAATACTCGGTCTCGGAGTATACGCCTTCCCGGGTCTCGGCCACGCGGACGGTGATATTGCCCGTGAAGTGCTCCTCGACAAGGGCGGCATCTAGCCTTTCCTTGCCCAAATAATCGAACTCGAGCTTGACACGTCCCCAATCGTTGATGACGTATTTATGGCTGATGCTTCCTATAACGCTGTCGAAATCCACGGTATAAGTAACCTCTGCGAGGCGGCCGTCGGTTATTACGAGGCGCACGTTCGAGAAATTATAGGTCAGAGCCTCGCTGCCCACGGTGATCTTATCCGCCGTGAAAACTCCGTTCTCGCGGTGGACGAAGCTACCGTATCGGTCGGCAAAATCCAGCCCCGGGAAAATCGACATTCCCGTGTTTTTGATATAATATTTTGTGGTTGTCGAGGCAAGTATCAGGTCGCCGTCCACCTCAAAAAGCTCCTTTTGCGGGATGGAGCCCATATGGAAAACGTGCTCGATGCGCATATTGTCGAGCACGAAGGCCTCGCGCCACTCGGCTTCGGTCAGGGTTCTCGGCAGGGGCGGCAGTTCCTCGGTGTAGGAGTATCCGCAATCGGGGCAGATATAGCGCGCCTCGCCCGGTGTGTCGTTAGTGGGCTCGGAGATAACGCTTTCCTCGCTTCGTCCGTGTGCCGCCCTGTCCACCCGCTCTCCGCAGGCCGAGCAGGTATACCAATGCTCGCGGCTGTCGCAGGTCATACTTTCGGGCAGACTGTGGACGTGCTTGAGGGCCGGCAGGACCGTGACCCTTTCGTAGAGGCAGACGCGGCAGACCGACACGGCCTTGCCCTCCGCCTGCTCGGTTGGTTCCTTGACGGTCACGGGGTCGCCGAAGGAATGGGCCGCCCGTGCCGCAGATTCGGGGCAACCGCTGTATGAGCAGCTCTTCCAATGCTCGTCTCCGCTGTATGACCACTCGGATTCAAATTCACAGCCGTGGCCGCCCGCACAGGAGGCGCACAGCAGAGAAATTGCAAGCGTCGCGCAGAGCAAAAATCTTTTCATAACGGTCTCATCCCCTTTTTTGATTTTTTATCAGACATATTATATCATACGAGGGCTGTTCTTGCAAGCATAATTCACTTGCTTTTTGTCAAGTGGCACTTGCGTGAGGGCAAAAAGCCCCTACCCGTGTTGCAAAAACGCGGATTTTGCGCCGTTTTGGTGCGGCTTCGGTGACTGTAGGTCGGGGTGCGGCCATTGTCACGGCTTTGTGTATATAATATGAATTTTTCAAAAAACGTCTTGCAAAATACGACCGTCGATGGTATAATATCTTTGATTGTGCTTAATATTTTATAACTAAATTTCAGGAGGAAGAAAAAATGAAAAAATATCTTGCACTTATTATGGCCGTTCTTGCACTCTTTGCAATGATGGCAACCGTTTGCTCTTGCGGCGACAGCGGAGAGTCCGGCGATACCACCGTTCCCGCAGGCACCGATAAGCCCGACGTTACCACCAAGGCTCCCGACGTCACCACCGCCGAGCCCGATGAGACCACGGCTCCCGACACCAAGATCACCTACACCATCAAGGTCGTTGATCAGAACGGTGCTCCCGTTGAGGGCGTTATCGTTAAGCTCTGCGAGGGCGAGGTCTGCAGAAAGCCCGTTATTACCGGTGCTGACGGAACCGCTTCTTATAAGTTCGAGCCCAACGGCAACGAGCTCAAGGCTATGATCGAGGTCGAGCAGGAAGAGGCCATCAGCTCGGCCTACACCTACTCCTCCGAGTACGTTCATCTCGAGGACGGCGCTACCGAGGTCACTCTCACCGTCACCGCTAAATAATGAAAATGAAGAGCCTTAAATACGTATTTTCCGCACTTCTTTTTGTGCTCTGCTTCGCCCTTCTCCTCACCGCCTGCGGCGGAGACGCGGGGAACGGCGACGTTACCACCGAGAAGCCGACCGTCACCGAGCCCCCCGTGACCACGGACAAGCCTGCGGACGGTGATACCAAGTACACCATCGTTGTCAAGGATCAGAACGGTGCTCCCGTTGAGGGTGCTGTGGTCGAGATCTACGAGGGCGAGACCCTTCGCGGCTCCGAAATGAGCGACGCCGAGGGTGCGATAATCTTCAGATTCAAGCCCGAGGGCGGTCAGATCAGCCTGCGCTTCAACGCCGAGGACAGCGTCAGTGGTTACGTTTATCCTACCGAGCCCACTCTGCTCCCCGAGGGGCAGACGAGAGCTCTGCTTCAGGTGGGTGCGCTTACCACCTACCGCGTGATCATGAACGACATTATGGGCGCGAAGGTCAGCGGTATGCGCGCCGAGCTTTACAGCGCCGCCGACAATACTCTTATTGAGAGCAAGGTCTCCGACGGGTCGGGAATCGTCAGCTTCACCGTTTCGGGCGGCAAGCATTACGTTAAGATCCTGCACGATCTCGGAAACTCCGCCTTCGTTTTCGTCAATCCCGACGAGGAGGGCGGCAATACCAAGACCCTTGATCCCAAAAATCCCGATTTCAACGCAGAGATAGTCGTTATCTCATCCGAGATTTCCTACGGCGTGACCGTCAAGGATGCCGACGGAAAGGCTGTTTCGGGTGCTGAGGTCGCTCTCTTTGACATTAATTTCGATCCTATTGCCACCGCCGTGTCGGGGGCTGACGGACTCGCCGAGCTCAAGGCTTGCAACGGTAATTACATTGCCGTCGTAAATGCCGCGGGATGTGGCGGATACGTCACTTTTGCCGTGAACGGCGCCGTGAACGGTGAGGTCACTCTCAAGGCCGCATCTCTGGCCACCGTGTACGGCGAGTCTTCGGTCGCGATCGGCAAGGGCGAGAGCCTTGAGCTGACGGTTGCCGACGCATACAAGAAGACCGTTACTCTGAACGCCGACGGCGTGACCGTCAATTACGGCGGCAAGAGCTACACCCTCGACGGCAAGACTCCTCTTGTCCTTGAGCTTACCGAGGGCAAGGATCAGCCCGCCTCCATCACTCTGACTGCCGGCGACGCCACCGAGCTGACGCTTGCGGTCAAGAAGCCCGGATCTCACAAGGATCCCATAGAGCTCAACGAAAGTGAGCTCAACGGCATGAAGCTCTCACCCGACCCCTCTTTTGGCGAGTGGATCTACTACACCTTTGTTCCCTCCAAGGATTCCACCCTTGAGGTCATCGGCGCCGATGCGTTTATCAACGGTCGTCCCGGCCGTTGGCCCGTCAGCGCAGGACTGCCCGTCAATCTGGCCGTCGAGCCTGCCGAGGGAGCTCAGGCCGAGCTCAAGTACGGTCAGGTCATCACCGACTACACCGTCAGAACTCAGATCTCCATGGAGGACAGGGACGGTGTGACCGTGGTGCTCTTTGATTACAATGACGGTGAGTACGTAAAGCTTGCCGAGGGCGTGACCGTGAACGGTGTTTACACCTTCAAGGATCTCGTTGAGACCGACAGATATTACGTTCGCGTTGAGTACGCGAAGTACGGCACCGAGGACGATTACGTAGAACTCGTCGGCGGCGAGAATCTGCTCTACCTCGTTCACGTTGAGGAGGGCACGCAGGAGCACCCCTTCTCCATCAACTCCGACGGAAACGGAGACCCCACCACCACCGCAGTTCGCCTTGAGGCGGGCGGCAAGATCTGGTACAAGTTCTTCCTGCCCTCGGGCTACACCATGACCGTGGACAGCGAGAAGGCTTCGCTTAACGTGTGGGTCGACACCAACATGGATATGTCCGCAAACGACGGCGACTCTATCACCGCGGTCAAGTGGAACGATGAGCTTGGCGCTTACGTTCACGTCTTTGAGACCCGCGCCGCCGAGGACGGCAGAATCATGGTATTCGTCGAGCTTTCCGCAGAGAGCGAGACCGACGTTTCCATCGTATTTACCGCGCCTCCGGTTGAGGAAGAGCCCGAAAATTGAATTATTTCGAATGACCGCACCGTGGGTGCGGTCATTCTTTTTTCGACGTTTTGCGACTTGTATGCATATACTGTAATTGAGCCGCCCTGCGCGTGCGCAATTTCGGGCGGCGGAAAGGAAGATACCTATGTATACAGACGATTATATGCGCTCGCGCGGACTTGTCCGCCGAGCGGAGGGTGCGGGCAACGGCGGCAGCTGCGGCGGCAACGATTCCTGCATCCCTCAGAGCCGCTGGGGGATCGCAGGCTATCCCCTCGCCGGCGTTTACGCGCCCCTGCAGGATTTCACCGAGCTTTACTGTCTTGACGCCGCCCTCGCGGCGGGCACGCTCTTCAAGCAGCTCGATCTCCCCTTCTCGGGAGGCTCTTGCGGAGCTAAGGGAGGTGGCTGCCGTGGCTGATATGAGAAACAATCGCGCCTCCTGCCCCTGCGGCAACTGCAAGGCCCTGACCGATCAGCTCCGCAAAATAGACTTTGCCATTTACGAGACCGTGCTTTATCTCGACGCCTACCCCGACTGCGCCCGCGCGCTCAGCTACTACAACGAGCTGATGACCGAGCGCTGCCGCATTGCCGATGCAGTCAACGAGGCCTGCGGCCCTATGACACACCGTGACAACCGCGGCGGCGAGTGGCTTTGGACAAAGGGCCCCTGGCCCTGGCAGATCGATGCCAACTGAGGAGGTAGACTATGTGGACATATGAGAAAAAGCTGCAATTCCCCGTTAAGATCAAGAACCCCAACCCCAAGCTGGCGCAGGTCATAATCTCCCAGCTCGGCGGCCCCGACGGCGAGCTCGGCGCATCCATGCGCTATCTGCACCAGCGATATTCCTGCCCCTATGACAAGGTGACCGGAATTCTGACCGACGTGGGAACCGAGGAGCTGGCCCATCTCGAAATGGTGGCGGCTATCATTCATCCGCTCACCCGTGACCTGAAGCCCGAGCAGATCGCAGGCACGCCCTTCGCCGCGTATTTTGTGGATCACACCGCAGGCGTGTATCCCGTTTCGGCGGCGGGCGTTCCCTTCGATATGAAGTACGTGGGCGTCAAGGGCGACCTTCTCGCCGATCTCAACGAGGATCTGGCCGCCGAGCAGAAGGCTCGCGTGACCTATGACAACATCCTTCGGCTCAACGACGACCCCGACGTGCGCGAGGTCATAAAGTTCCTCCGCGCCCGCGAGATCGTTCACTATCAGCGCTTCGGCGACGCCATGCGCATTGCTCAGGACAATCTTGACGGCAAGAATTTCTACGCCTTCAATCCGTCCTTTGACAAAAAGGGCTGTTGATCGGATGAACTGAACCAAAAGGGGCTGAGTCATTAACTTAGTCCGAAGAAAGGAAAAAGCGGATGTTCTTTACCGAAAGG
>JAFTOB010000003.1 GCA_017451545.1 Clostridia bacterium
AACTTTGGAAGCGGTTAAGACAATGGCTCTCCCTTTGGGAGAGCTGGCGCGAAGCGACTGAGAGGGTAAAAAAGCCCTCTCCGGCACGGCAAGCCGCGCCACCTCCCCCAATGGGGGAGGCTTTGAGTGAGTCGCAGCTTGATTGTTTAGCGGTCTAAATTTTGCAAACTATTTCAAACAAACTCCGATTTATCGGTCTGTTTGATTTCAATAAAATCGAAAATCGGAACGATTTTCTTCCTTTACATTTCCGCAGGAAATATTTCACACGCCGAAGGCGTATTTCACGTGCCACGCACATTTCACTTTGCCGCAGGCAAAATTTCACTTCGCCGAAGGCGAAATCTCACTTCAGTCTCTTCTGCAAATTAAAGAGAAAACTCATAGCCTCGTAGGGCGACAGGGTGTTGATATCCATCCCGCGCAGCTCCTCGATGACCTGCTCGTGAATGTAATCGTCCATAGTGATGAGCGAATCGTCCTTTTCCTCGGCAGGGCCGTCCTGCTCGCTGGTTGTCAGCGACTTGGAGCTCCGCTCCACCACCGCCAACACCTCGCGGGCGCGTTTTATAACCTCGTTCGGCAGACCCGCCAGCTTGGCTACCTCGATACCGTAGCTGTCGTCGGTGGAGCCCCGAACTATTTTTCTCAAAAATATGATACCGTCGCCCCTCTTTTTGGCGGCGATGTTGTAATTCACGATACCGGGGAACTCATCCTCAAGCCCCGTCAGCTCGTGGTAATGGGTGGCAAAAAGGGTCTTTGCGCCGATCTTTTTGCCGTAGGTATACTCAATTATGGCGCGGGCAATGCTCATACCGTCGAAGGTGCTGGTTCCCCGCCCCACCTCATCGTAAATGATAAGACTCTTTTTCGTGGCGTTCTTCAGAATGTACGCCACCTCGTTCATCTCAAGCATAAAGGTGGACTGACCCGAAGCCAGATCGTCCGACGCGCCGACGCGTGTGAAGATCTTGTCCACGATGCCGATCGTCGCCTCGTTTGCGGGAACGTAAGAGCCCATCTGCGCCATAAGCACAATGAGCGCTACCTGACGCATATAGGTGGACTTACCCGCCATATTGGGGCCCGTGATCAGCATCAGCCGATTTGCCGAGGTGTCAAGCAGGGCATCGTTGGGCACAAAATAGGTATCGCGGACGAACTGCTCCACCACAGGGTGGCGGCCGTCGCGGATGTCGATTTTGTCTCCGCCGTCGATCTCGGGCTTGACGTAATGGTTCTTTGCCGCCACGCTTGCCAGCGACAGATAGACGTCAAGGGTGGCGAGCAGCTGCGCGGTCTTCAGCACGCGCTCGCTGTTTTGAGCCACGAACTCGCGCAGTCCCGTAAAGAGTTCGTATTCGAGCTGATTGATCTTGTCCTCCGAGCCGAGGACGGTAGCTTCGAGCTTTTTCAGCTCTTGCGTTATGTATCTCTCGCAGTTCGCTAAGGTCTGCTTGCGGACGTAATGCTCGGGCACCTGGTTCATAAATGACTTCGAAACCTCGATATAGTAGCCGAAAACGCGGTTGAAACCGATCTTCAAGGTCTTGATGCCCGTCTTTTCGCGCTCCTCCTCCTCGATGCGCTGTATCCAGCCCGAGCCGTCGCGCACGATCTCGCGCAGCTCGTCGATCTCGGGGGAAAAGCCGTCTTTGATGATACCGCCCTCGCGAACCGAGAAGGGCGGCTCCTCGACTATGGCCTCGTCGATCCTGTCGCGGATGTCGGCCAGCGGGTCGAGGGCAGAATATATTCTTTTGATCTCGCTGTCCGAGCAATCGGCAAGCAGTGCGATGATCTCGGGCAGGACGGTCACGGTGGCGCAGACAGCGCGGAGATCCTTGCCGTTTGCCGAGCCGTAGACCACCTTGGTCATAAGGCGTTCAAGGTCAAGAACGCGTTCAAGCTGCTCGCGCAGCTCCTCGCGGAGCATATAGTTGCCGAAAAGCTCGCCCACCGCGCCCTGACGGGTGCGGATCTGCGCCGCCGAACGGAGGGGATGCTCCATCCAGGCGCGGAGCATTCTCGCGCCGGGTGAGGTTGCCGTCTTGTCAAGCACCCAAAGAAGGGAGCCCCGACGGTCCTTGCTTCGCATAGTCTCGGTCAGCTCAAGATTTCGGCGCGTGTTCACGTCCATATCGAGATACTGACCGCCATCGTAAATTTCGATCTCGCGGATATAACCCATATCGCTTCTCTGCATCTCGGTAATGTAGCCGAGCAGAGCGCCCACGGCGCAGGTGAGGGTACGGTCATCGTCGCCGTAATCTCGCACCGTCTCGCCGAAATGCTCCTGCGTCAGCCGCGCGGCCTCGGTGTATTCAAAGCGCTCGGACTGTCCCGCCGAGATCATAGAGCCCACCCGCTCGGTGATAAAATCCGCGATCTCGCCGAGGGCTGTGACCGTCAGATTGGTTATGACCTCACGGGGCGAGTAGGTTGCAAGCTCGTTGCAGAGCCGCTTTTGCGAGCCCTCCCCCGAAATTCGGGTGGCCACCGTCTTGGCCGTGGAAATATCGCAAAAGCAGACTCCGTAATCGTCACCGTCGCAAAAAACAGAGCAAATATAGTTATTCTTGTTCTCGGTAAGCAGGTCGGTCTCAATGAGCGTGCCGGGGGTGACAACGCGGATAATATCGCGCTTGACCAGCCCCTTTGCCGTGGCGGGATCCTCCACCTGCTCGCAGATGGCCACCTTAAAGCCCTTCTCAATGAGCTTGCCGATGTACTCCTCCGAGACGTGATAAGGCACGCCGCACATGGGCGCGCGCTCCTTTTCGCCGCAATCGCGCCCCGTCAGGGTCAGCCCCAACGCACGGGAGACCGTGATGGCGTCGTCAAAAAACATCTCGTAGAAGTCACCGAGACGGTAGAAAAGAATATAGTCCTTGTAGTTGTTCTTTATGCTGAAATATTGCTCCATCATCGGAGTCATGACGGTGATCCTCCGTTTTCGTTAAAAATTGGTGGTTGTGATCAGTGATTGTGACCGCAGGATCCACCGCAGGTGGAGCAGTCGTGAGTGCAGGACGAGGGAAGCTCGCCCGTGATGTTGAAGGTGATGATGTTGTTGACAGCCTCCATGAAGGAGTTGACCTCATCCTGAGCCTGTCCGAGGCGGACGAACACGGGATGCTCCATGATCTGATCGTAAAGCTCGTCGAGTCTGGCCTGAACCTTCTTTACGAGCTCCTCGTTGTCGGGCTTGCCGGCCTCAAACTCGATGGCCTTCTGGTTGACCTCGTACTCGGTCATAAGGGTGCGGAGCTCCTCGGATGCCTCGTAAGCGTCGCGGGCGGCGTTAAGCTCCTTGATGCGGGGATCCTCCTTGATTGCTTTTCCAAGCTGTGCTGCAAGTTCTTCGATGTGCATTTTCTTTTCTCCTTGTGTTTATATTTTTATTTTTTGATTTTATTTTTTAGCCGAGAGCATTTGCGCTCCCGTAAATTTATCCGATTTTCAATTTAACCGAGTTGCCCTGACGATAAATCGAAGTTTGAAGAGTTCAAACAGGTTTCACCGGACCAACCTCAGAAGCGGTTACAACCATAGCCTTCTCCAGCGGAGAAGGTGTCAATCACGCTCGCGCCAGCGAATATGCGGTTGCTTGCAGCCGCCGTGATTGACGGATGAGGAGAGCCGGTTCAGTGATACGTTGGGTAAAACACCTCTCACTCATTTTAAATCATCTACGGTCAGTTCAAGTTTTAATAAAATGTCATCGCAAACGGCATTAAATTTTTTATTTATGCTGTCGTTTGTGTATCTTAGTACCGTTATGCCCAAAGCATTCAGCTCCGAGTCACGCTTTTGGTCTGACTCTGCGTTTTCGGTCATACTGTGTTGTCTGCCGTCTATTTCTATCACGATCCTTTTGGTGGCTATGAAAAAATCAACGACGTAATTTCCGATATTTTTCTGCCTGTTTACGGTTATAGGCAATTTTTTGAGAAAATCGTACCAAAGATGCTTTTCTTCCTTTGTCATGTTCCTACGCAAAAGCTTTGCGTTCTGAACAAGCGACTTGTTGTATTTGTAAATCATTTTGTCTCGATCCTTTAAGCAATCCGAAATGGCGATCTCCTCATCCGTCAATCACGGCGGTCGCAAGCAACCGCATATTCGCTTCGCGAGCGTGATTGACACCTTCTCCGCTGGAGAAGGCTATGGTTTAATCCGCTTCCGAAGTTGGTTTCGGTGAAATCTGTTTGAACCCTTCAAACTCCGATTGATCTATCTCCCTGATCCAATAAAATCGAAAATCGGAACGATTTTCTACCTTAACGTTGCCGCTTTGCGGCAATATATCACTCGCGCTTTGCGCGAATATCACGCGCCGAAGGCGCATATCACTCGTCCGAAGGACGACTATCACTTGCCTCTCACGTCACTATCTTCCCAAAAAGATTAAACGTGTCCGCTCTCGTGATCTCCACGTCGACGTACTGCCCGACGGGGACGTCGCCCTCAAAGATCACGATGCGATCCTGCTCGGTGCGGCCCTCGCGGACGGCGGGATCGTTCTTGCTCGACCCGTCGCAAAGCACGCGGACGGTGCGACCCAGCAGGGCGCGGTTCTTCTTCAGCGTGATCTCGTTCTGAAGCTCCAAAAGACGGGCAAAGCGAGCGCTTTTCACGTCGTCGGGGATCTGATCCTCCATCTCGGCGGCGGGTGTTCCCTTTCGCGGCGAGTAGATGAAGGAGAAGATGCGGTCGTACTCCGCGCGGCGCAGGGCGGCGAGAGTGGCCTCAAAATCCTCCTCGGTCTCACCCGGAAAGCCCACGATGATATCCGAGGTCACGGCGGCATCGGGACAACGGGCGCGGAGATGGTCGAGCTTCTCCATATACTTTTCAAAGGTGTAGCCGCGGTTCATTTTAGCCAGCACAGCGTCGCTGCCCGACTGAAGAGGCAGGTGCAGATGCTTCGCCACCCGCTCGGAGTCCACCAGCACGTCAATGAGCTTGACGGTGGCGTCCTTCGGATGGCTGGTCATAAAGTGGAGGCGGAAATCTCCCTCTATGGCGGCAAGACGGGCGAGCAGATTGGCAAAATCGCAGTTAAAATCGCAATCGCGACCGTAGGAATTGACGTTCTGACCAAGCAGAGTAATGTCCTTAACGCCCGACGCCACAAGCCCCTCCACCTCAGATATTATGTCCTCGGGGCGGCGGCTTCTTTCACGGCCGCGGACGTAAGGCACGATGCAGTAGGTGCAGAAATTGTTGCAGCCGTACATGACCGACACCCAGGCGCGGTAGCCCGAGGCACGTCTGACGGGCACGCCCTCGCAAATGGGCGGCCGCTCGACCTCGTCGGTGAATACGCGTCGGCCGCCGCCGAGGCGGTCGGCAAGGAGCTTCGGGAGCAGGTGCACCGAGGCGGGGGGAAAGGTGAAATCCACGTAAGGATAGCGCATCTTCAGCTCCTCGCGGCGGTGAGCCTGACCCACCATACAGCCGCAAACGGCAATAATGAGCGACGGATTTTTGGTTTTTATGTGCTTGTACTGCCCGATTATAGACAGGGTCTTTTTCTCGGCGTGCTCGCGGACGGCACAGGTGTTGACGGCAATAAGATCGGCCTCGTCGGGCTCGCCCACCGGCTCGTAGCCCATGCTCTCAAGAGCACCTGCGATACGCTCACTGTCGGCCTCGTTCTGCTGACAGCCGAAGGTCTGCACGAAGGCACGGGGACGGCGACCGTGCTCGGCGGCAAAGCCGTCGGTGTAGCGCCGCACCGCCTGAACGTAACGTGTATTTTCGAAATTAATTATCTCTTGCATCTTTCTCGTCG
Organism: Clostridia bacterium; assembly: GCA_017451545.1. Taxonomy (GTDB): domain Bacteria; phylum Bacillota; class Clostridia; order Oscillospirales; family CAG-272; genus RGIG3994. The sequence continues at coordinate 5,804 of JAFTOB010000003.1, forward strand.
GGAACACAGGAACGCAGGGGACTGTTCTCTGTGCTTCGGGACTCTCATAAAATTTATCGCCATTGTAACGACACAGAGAACCGTCCCCAGTGTTCCCTGCGCCCTCCCTCGCGCGCGTGTCGCGCGCGGGCATAAATAGCTAATATAATATTATATATCAAACCACCGATTTTGTCAAGAGGAATGTATAAAAGCCGAATCTTTACCGAATTTGTGACATTTTACCTGTTTTTGATTTGAATAATAGTATTATTAAATTAATTTTTATGAACTGTTGTGTGAATGATGCACAAACCGTACGTTGGTGAAGAAAAAAAGCCGCAAAAAGCATTTCGCTTTTTGCGGCCATTTTTAGTCGCCCACCTTCACAGGCACGCACTGTACGTTATATATGCCGAGCCCCGCCAGCTTCTCCATCTGAAGTCTGCCGTTGCTCTTATCCGCCGCCTCGATGATCAGGCGGAGAGGATATCTCTCAAAATAGATCAGGTGCTTCTCGGCAAGCCCCGCCGAGGTCTCGGAGGTACTCATCAGCCCCTCGGTGTTGATAGCAATGAAGCTCGCAAAGCCGCCGTAATTCTCAATAAATGCCGCCGCACCGCCGCTTTCAAGGAGGCTATACGGCATCGCCGCGCCGAGGGCAGCATCAGCCTTACGCTCGCGCACCTTGTGAAAAAGGAGGGACGCCTCGGCCAAAGACGCGCTGTCGGTTGGCAGACCCACGATCACGATCTCGTCCACGCCGCCCTCAAGAGCCTCGCAGATCAAGGACGCCTCGTAATCGAGCACGCCCGCGCGGATATTTGCGTTGCTGTAAGAATCAAATTTCGAGTGGAACACGCCGCTGACGTAGATCGAACGAGATTTAAGCTCACCGATGACTGTCTTGAGATCAGAAGAGCCACCCGCATCACCTGTTACGGCCAGCGCAAGAGGCGAATGGTATGCAGGCTCGCCCGTGAGCTTTCGCAGATTCACCGACACCGCCTCCACCGACTGATCCAGCGCCGCCACCGTCTTGGAGCTCATGCTCGTCAGGCAATGGGCGCTGATGGGCTTAACATCCTCACCCTCGTAGGAATAGATGGGCTTCTCCCCGCCCGGAACGAGGGCTCCTGCGTTCTTATCGGCGGTGTCTCCCAACGTGTTTCCAATGATCAGCGCGATGATCAGCGCAAGGGTTGCCGCGCCGATCCAAATAAAGATCACTGCCATCCTGCGCTTTGACTCCCTCGACATAGGGAGCCTGTATTTTCTGCTTCTACGACCTCTCGACATCTTTACTTGATACCGACAAGATCAAGGCTCGCGCCGAGCTCGGTCTTTTCTATACTCATTTTATCACACTGTCTTTCTATAATTTTATCAAGCTCCGAGTAGACGTATCCGTAGTAGACCTCGTCATAATTCTCGGTAAAATAAGCCATATCTTTCTCGAGGGCGCAGATAACGTAAGTGGAATCGCCCACGGTTACGTGCTCGGCCTCGCCCACGTAGAGCGAGAAGGCCACATCCTCGTACTCCTTCACGTAATCGCCGCGAATGATGTACTCGCCGCCCTCACCGATAGCCTCGAAATCCATGCTGTACTCGGCGGCCAGCTCAAAAACGTCCTCGCCGCTCTCGATACGGTCGCAAAGCTCTGCGGCCAGAGCCGCCGTTGCCTCGTCCGTACCGTCAAGGCAGATATGCATCACGTGCGCCGTGTCATCGCCGAAGAAAAAGTCCGCAAGTGCGGCCTCGCTGCCGTCGATGATCCCCAAAAGATCGGTATAATAGCTGAGAAGCTCGAATTCCATAAAGCTGACCGTCAGATTAAAGCGCACCAGACGGTCGGTCAGGCAGTTTTCGGCCAGATAGGCTCGATAGCCGTCCATACCGCCGCAGGACTCCACAATGGAGATGATCTGCTCGGTGATCTGTTCGTCAAACTGTGAGGAATCCTCGTACGCCTCTTCAAAAAGCTCAAAAACAGCATAATTCCGCACAAGGCTCGACCAGACCGACTCCTCAAGCTCGTCCGCGTATTCCGCGGCCTGAGAGGGGTCGCTCCAATCCACGCCGTACATATTGGATATGCCCTCGCGGCTGTTGACCGCCACGAAGCGCAGCTCATCGTAAAACACCGAATGTCCGCCGACCCTCGCTACCTCTCGCGCCTCCTCGGGAGTTGACGCAATGGGGCTGTACTGCTCCTCCTCCGAGCAAGCGCAGAAAAGGAGCGCTACAAGGGCAAGGGCGAATGCAAATACTCTTTTTTTCATTTCAGCGTCCAGAACTCAAAGCCCTTTCCGAACTCGGTATACTCAAACTTCAAGCTCTCGGCCTTATCCGCGATATCGTCGTTAACCACGGCATACTGATACTGAGTCTTGAGGGTATTGAAATTATCGTATACGTAATCCTCATCAATGGCGTATCTCTTGATAATATAGAAGCCCGTCTCGTCGGTGACGATACCGCTGTACTCATCGACGTCAAGAGAATATGCCACCTCCTCGTAGGCGTCGGTCATCTCGCCGCGGCAGAAATAGTAGCCGTTTGTAGACACCGTGTTAAAGTCCTCGGAATGCTCCATCATTTCAACGAAGGTCTTTCTTCCCGAATCGATCTCGTCAAGGATCATCTGAGCCTTGGCACGGTTTTCTTCGATGCTCTCGCCAACGTCATTCTTTATATAAATATGGAGCGTGCGGCGGAAATTGTCGTATATGTACTGCTCGACCGCCTCGTCATCGTCCGAGATCTTGCCGCTTGCTATATACTTCTTAACGAGCTGATCCACGCAACCGTCCACGCCGTAGAGGAATCTTACGTAGCGGTCGGTAAGATATGCGCTTTTGAGCTGGCTCACGTACTCGTCGTTGATCTCGTTCTGATCGGGGGAATAGGACTGGTCTTTACCGCTGTAGGACGCGATAAGCATATTCTTTATATTGTCGGCCATATCCTCCATGCGTGCGCTGACGTACTCCTTGACCTTCTCACTGTCGAGAGTCACGCCATAGTCCTTCGCCAATGCCAAAGCGGCATAGTTGATCATAAGAGACTCGATAACGTCATTCTGAAGGTCGGCAGAGTAAAACTGCGCGGTGGAAAGCTCGCTCCAGATCTCCTCGCCGTACTTGAGACCGTACTGATATTTATAGTTCATAGTGAGGTAGTAGATCTCATCGTAATATACCTCGTAGCCACCCACGTATCCGACGATCCGTTTTTCCTTTTCGGTGGGCTCAACGGTGTAAAGGGTGCCGTCCGAGCAGGAGATCATGGACATCAGCGCTCCGAGGCACATTATCAGGGCCAGCAGCCCCGTCAAACATCTTTTCATACCTTTCTTCCTTTCGGTGGAAATAATTATTCAGTTTATTATAATATATAGTTGTGACCTTTTTGTGAATATATAAGATTTTTTTATAAAATTAACTTTTTCTGTTCCCAAAACGGGGAAAGTATGCTATAATATGATAAAATAGGTAAGAATGTTCTTTAATAAAGGAGGCATCGCTATGAAGGAAACCTACAGCATCTCGCTGGACAAGCTTATAAAGGAATTTTCCCTTAAAACCGTTTATCTCCCCTCCCCCGCCGAGGATATCGAGATCTCGGTAAACGAGGTCGACCGCCCCGGTCTGCCCCTTGCAGGCTACCTTGCCCGCTTTGAGGAGGAGCGTATCCAGCTTATCGGAAACGCCGAGGACAGATATCTCAAATCCCTTGACCCCGTGACCCGTCTCGCGCGCGTCAAGGCTTATATGGAGGCTCATCCCGCCACCGTCATCGTCTGTGCGGGTCTGGCCACACTTCCCGAGATCGCCGAGCAGGCTCAGCGCAACTGCGTGCCCCTTCTCACCGCCACCGAAAAGACCACCGAGCTTATGGCGGCGATCATCGGTTTCCTCAACGTCCAGCTCGCCCCCCGCATCACCCGCCACGGCGTTCTCGTGGAGGTCTACGGTGAGGGTCTGCTTCTGCTGGGCGACAGCGGAGTCGGTAAGAGTGAAACGGCCATTGAGCTCGTCAAGCGCGGACACCGCCTTATAGCCGATGACGCCGTGGAGATCAAGCGCGTTTCGGCAAAGTCGCTGGTCGGTAGCTCGCCCGAGATCATTCGCCACTATATGGAGCTGAGAGGCATCGGAATCGTGGACATCCGCCGCATTTTCGGTATGGGTGCCGTCAAAAACACCGAAAAGATCGACCTCGTTATCAAGCTCGAGCCCTGGATCCAGGGCAAAATGTACGACCGCCTCGGCCTTGACACCGAGATGATCGACATCCTCGGCATTCAGGTACCCTCAATCACCATTCCCGTCAAGCCCGGCCGTAACCTTGCCATCATTCTCGAGATCGCGGCAATGAACAACCGCCAGAAGAAGATGGGCTACAACACCGCCGAGGAGTTCCAGAAAAAACTGATGGGACAGATCGGACTCGAATAATTTTAGCATTACATACAGGAGACCCTACCCAGTGAAAAAGACCAAGATCGTTTGCACCCTCGGCCCCGCCTCCAGCAGCGAGGCCGTGCTCAAAAAAATGCTGCTGGCAGGCATGAACGTCGCCCGCTTTAACTTCTCCCACGGCACTCACGAAAGCCACAAAAAGATGATAGATACCTTCCGCCGTGTCCGAGATAATCTCGGCATCGCCGCCGCCACGCTCCTTGACACCAAGGGGCCCGAGATCCGCCTGCGGGATATTGAGGGCGGCCGCATCACCGTCCCCACGGGCAGTGAATACACCCTCACCACCCGTGAAGTGTTGGGCAACGAAAAGGAAGCACCTATCAATTACGCCGACCTGCCGAAGCACAATCTGCAAAAAGGTCAGAAGATCCTCATTGACGACGGAAACATCGAGCTTGAGGTAATCAGCCACAACGACACAGACATTCTCTGCCGCGTGCTGGACGGCGGCGTCATTTCCACCCACAAAAGTGTCAACCTCCCGAATTTTCACCTGAATATGCCCTTCCTCTCCGAGCAGGACAAGGCCGATATTCTCTTTGGCATTGAGGTCGATATCGATTTTATCGCCGCATCCTTCGTCCGTTGCGCCGAGGACGTGCGCAGCCTGCGTAAATTCCTAGACTACCACGGCGGTCACGCCATCAAGATCATCGCAAAGATCGAAAACAGCGAGGGCGTGAAGAATTTTGACGAGATCCTTGAGTACTCCGACGGCATTATGGTCGCCCGCGGCGACATGGGCGTCGAGGTCGACTTCATAAAGCTGCCCGGTATCCAGAAGCGCTTCATCCGCAAGTGCTATCAGGCGGGCAAAATGGTCATCACCGCCACCCAGATGCTTGAGTCCATGGAGCACAATTATATGCCCACCCGTGCAGAGATAACCGACGTGGCAAACGCCGTTTTCGACGGTACGTCCGCCGTTATGCTGTCGGGCGAGACCACGGTGGGCGACCACCCCGTCCGCGTTGTTGAGGTTATGGCTCACATAGTCGAGCAGGCCGAGGCCGACGCCTTCGAGATGAATTCCTATCACGGCATCGTTCACGACGTGGATTATTCCGACGTGACCAACGCCATCTGCGACGCCGCCTGCACCACGGCAAACGATATGCAGGCCTCGGCCATCATCGCAGTCACCGAGTCGGGCTACACGGCGCGCCGCTGCTCGAAATTCCGCCCCGCAGTGCCCATTGTGGCCGCCACCCCCAGCCCCAAGACCTTCCACCAGCTCGCCCTTTCCTGGGGCGTGCATCCGGTGCTTTCGCTCTATCAGGACAGCGCCGATAATCTCATCCGCCACAGCGTGGATTGTGCCAAGATGATCGACATCGTAAAGCGCGGCGACCGCGTGGTCATCACCTCGGGCGAAATGGTCCGCTCCTCGGGCAACACCAACCTGCTCAAGGTCGAGATCGTTCAGTAAATCCCAAAATACAAAAGGACAGAGACGCAAAATCTCTGTCCTTCTTTTTTCGCGAAACGCACCAATAAATCGGGTCGGGGCCGCCCGACAGCGGGAAATCGGGTGACGTGACCGTATAACGTACGCCATCACCCGATGGTGAAGCGAGCGATAAATCGGAATTTGAAGGGTTCAAACAGGTTTCACCGCAACCTCTAAACAATCAACCACAGGTGTCTCGCTCCTACCC
>JAFTOB010000024.1 GCA_017451545.1 Clostridia bacterium
ATCGCAATGCGCGAAACTCTCCTTTTTGCGTCTCGGAAAAAGGAAGCGAAAAATTGGGTATGGAGCGAAGCGCAATACCTAATTTTTGGCTTCTTTTTTCAGCAAAAAAAGCAAATAGGATTGGCAAGGCAAAGCCGCTGTGGCCTTTAATATCTTACAGTGGCAATATTCGGTTAAACCGTTCGTTTGCGCGGCCTGAAAAACAAGCCAAATTTTAGGTATTTGCACCGTGTCGGTGCTGCATACCCAAAATTTCGCTTCTTTTTCACTGAAGCAAGGGCCGCGTGGAACTTTTCGCGCTCTTCGGAGCGCGACCAACGGGTTGCCGTTGGATCGCAAAAAACTTTTGAAAAAGTTTTATCAAAACTTTCAAAGAGGGGTTAGGCTTAGTCCTTCAAACTCCGATTTGTCGGGTGTCATTCGACGTACACTGCGCCGAATTTGCAGCTGCTCTTGCAGGCGCCGCACTTTATGCAGGCCGAAGAGTCGATGGTGTGGGCGGTCTTGAGCGCGCCCGAAATTGCCGAAACGGGGCATTTTTTTGCGCAAAGCGTACAGCCGCGGCACTTATCGGGGTCGATCTTATAGCGCAGAAGAGGGGTGCAGGCGTGTGCGGGGCAGCGCTTTTCGTTTATATGCGCCTCGTACTCGTCGCGGAAATATCTGATGGTCGTCAGCACGGGGTTGGGGGCTGTCTGTCCGAGGCCGCAGAGGGCGCCGTCCTTTATTGCCTCGCAGAGCTCGAGCAGAAGCTCTACGTCTCCTTCCCTGCCCTCGCCGTTGACGATGCGTGTGAGGATCTCCTGCATACGCTTTGTGCCGATTCGGCAATGTACGCATTTTCCGCAGGACTCCTTGGCTGTGAAGTCGAGGAAGAATTTGGCCATACCCACCATACAGGTGTCCTCGTCCATGACCACCATGCCGCCCGAGCCCATGATCGCTCCCGTTGCGGCCAGCTTTTTATAATCTATGACGGTATCGAGGAGGGATGCGGGGATGCAGCCGCCAGAGGGGCCGCCCATCTGCACTGCCTTGAACTCTTTTCCGTCCTTGATGCCGCCGCCGATATCGAAGATGACCTCACGCAGTGTCATTCCCATTGGGATCTCCACAAGGCCGCCGCGGCGGATCTTACCCGTCAGGGCGAAGACCTTGGTGCCTCGGCTGTCGGGGGTTCCCATTGCGGCGAAGGCGGCGCCGCCGTGGTTGATTATCCACGCCACGTTGGCGAAGGTCTCTACGTTATTTATGTTCGACGGCTCATCCTTATAGCCGCGCTGTGCGGGGAACGGGGGCTTGAGACGCGGCATTCCGCGCTTGCCCTCCAGCGATTCGATAAGTGCGGTCTCCTCGCCGCAGACGAAGGCGCCTGCGCCCATTTTGATGCGCATATCGCAATCAAAGCCGCTGTTCATTATGTTTTTGCCGAGATAGCCTCGCGCGCGTGCGTCGGCGATGGCCTTTTTGAGTCTGACTATGGCCAGCGGATATTCCGCGCGGACGTAGACGATCATTTCGCCGGCACCGATGGCGTAAGCGCCGATGAGCATACCCTCGATGAGGTTATGGGGGTCGGACTCGATGACCGCGCGATCCATAAACGCGCCGGGGTCGCCCTCGTCGGCGTTACAGATCAGGTGCTTATCCTGACCTGCGGCTTTTCTTGCCGCATCCCATTTGAACCAGGTGGGGAAGCCTGCGCCGCCGCGACCTGCAAGTCCCGAAATCTTTATCTCCTCGATGACGGCTTCGGGGGTCATTGTCAGTGCTTTTCTTATAGCCTCATATCCGCCGCGCTCTACGTATGCGTCGATGCTGGTGGGGTCGGTGATGCCGCAGTTGCGCAGTGCTATTCTCGTTTGCTTTTCGAGGAACTCTGCGTCCTCGGGTGCGATCTCAAGCTCTGCGACAGCGGAGAGGTCGCCTGCCGCCGCGGCGGCTATTTTGGCGGCGTCGCCTTCCTTGACTCTGACGAGTCTGTGGAGTCGGCCGTCATCCTCGTATATATCCACGAGCGGCTCGAGCCAGCAAAGGCCGAGGCATCCCGTGATGCCGAGCTGTGCCTGCGACCCTGCGGCCTTCAGCTCTGCCTCTATGGCATCGTATACCTTTTGCGCACCTGCGGCTATGCCGCAGCTGCCTTGTCCTACTATTATTTTCATGATTTTGTCCTTTTTGAGTTTTATTCGAGACCACTTTTGCTAAAGGGGGTCCAAGAACGCTTGCGTTCTTGTGAGCTCATACCAAAAGCTTTCATCGCTTCGGTTAGCTTGAGCGAGTAGCTTATCTTTCAAAATTTGCTCGGTCGTAAATTTTGAGAGTCGGTTTCGGTTAAACTGTTTGCGCTATCGCCGCGCTCAGTCCGGCGTTACCGCCTCCTAACGCGCATGACAGCTATTTTATCTTATTAAATCTGCTCACTTTTCGTCCGAAGCTCGGCTATGAGCTCGCGGAGCTTTGCGGGGGTCATTGAGCTGTGTACCTCGCCGTTGACCATCAGCACGGGCGAGAGCGAGCAGCAGCCAAGGCAGGCGACTACGTTCAGGGTGAAGAGTCCGTCCTCGGTGGTTTTTCCGTCGGTGAGCCCGAGCTCCGACTCAAGTGTGGCCAGCAGAGCCTCGCTTCCGTTTACGTGGCAGGCTGTTCCCGCGCAGAGCTGGAAGAGATATTTGCCCACCGGCGCGAAGCGGAACTGGGCGTAAAATGTGGCTACGCCGCGCACCTGCGCGATGGTATTTCCTGTTTTTTCGGCTATATATAAAAGCACGTCGTCGGGCAGGTAGCCGTATATATCCTGCGCGCCCTGAAGTATAGATATCAGCGAGCCATACACGCCCTCATACTCGGCAAATACCGGGTCGAGGCGGGTCAGGTCGTTCTGTATTCCGCTTGAACTGCACATAGTAACCTCTTGCTTTGAATAGATAGCTTTATTATATCACTTTTTACCCTCTATGTCAATAAAAATATATTGGATAACCGCCGTCGGGCTTGACAAATTCGCTCAACTGTGATATGATATTTGAAGCAAAACACGAAAGGACACTTTCTCTATGATAAACGATAAGAAGATAATCTTCTCCGGAATCCAGCCCTCCGGAAACCTTACTATCGGAAACTACCTTGGCGCGCTCAAGAATTTTTCCGAGTATATTGACAACTACAAGTGCTTTTACTGCATAGTCGACGAGCACGCCATCACCGTCCGTCAGGTTCCTGCCGATCTGCGCCGCCGCTCCTATGAGATGATGGCTCTTTATATGGCCTGCGGTCTTGATCCCACAAACGAGAACGTAACTCTGTACGTACAGTCCCACGTTCCCGCTCACGCCGAGCTTGCCTGGATCCTCAACTGCTTTACCGGCTTCGGTGAGCTTTCCCGTATGACCCAGTTCAAGGACAAGAGTGCAAAGCACGCAGACAACATCAATGCAGGTCTTTTCACCTACCCTGCCCTGATGGCCGCCGATATTCTGCTCTATCAGACCGATATCGTTCCCGTAGGTATCGACCAGAAGCAGCACGTTGAGCTGACCCGCGACATTGCCAACCGCTTCAACCAGCTTTATCCCGACACCTTCACGATCCCCGAGCCCGTTATGAAAAAGACGGGTGCCAAGATCATGTCGCTGGCCGACCCCACCAAGAAGATGAGCAAATCCGACGAAAATCAGAACGCCGTGGTTTATATCCTTGACGACAAGGATACCATCATCCGCAAGTTCAAGCGCGCGGTGACCGACTCCGACACCTGCGTGAGAGTTGCCGAGGGCAAGGACGGCATCAACAATCTGATCTCCATCTACTCCTGCTTCACCGGCAAGACCGACGAGGAGATCGAGCGCGAGTTCGAGGGTCGCGGCTACGGTGACTTCAAGCTCGCCGTGGGTGAGGCCTGCGCCGATGCGCTGGCTCCCGTTCAGGCCGAGTTCAAGCGCATTATGTCCGACAAGGCACAGCTTGAGCAGTTTATGAAGAACGGCGCCGACGAGGCGGCATACTATGCACGCAAGACACTCTCGAAGGTGCGCCGCAAGCTCGGATTCGTACAAATTTAATTCAAACCAATACGATGCGCTCGGACAGGCTTCGGGCGCATCTTTTTTTGAGTTTTGTTGAGTTTTTTTGAAAAAGTATTGACTTTTTTTCATTATGTGATATAATTTTATAGTACCGATATTTGGGGGTGTAGCTCAGCTGGGAGAGCATTACGTTCGCAACGTAGGGGTCATGGGTTCGAATCCCACCATCTCCACCAGAAAAAAGCACTTGCTTACGCAAGTGCTTTTTTCAACGAAATTCGCCTTCGGCGAGTGAAATATGGCTTCGCCATGTGAAATAGCTCCGCTGTGAAATATTTGCTTCGCAAATGCGGGCGAATTTCATTTCACATCGAACGAAGTGAGATATTTCACAATTTCCGTAAGGAAATTATTTCACATTCGGCAGGGGCCGAATATTTCACTTGAAAATCTATCTTGAAACCGCAATTCTGATACAAAGGGATTGCGGTTTTTGTGTTTTTGTGGTATAATAATTTTGGAAAGGCGGCGGTTTCATGAAATATATGATTAAGGGAACAGCTCTCATTATCCCCGAAGGAACAAAAAAGATAGGTTTTACCGATATTTGCAACTATATTTATGACAATTTGATTGAGGAAATCCTACTGCCGTCAACACTTGAAACGATTGACGCCAACACTTTCTTCGATTTTACAGAGTTGAAGAAAATTAACATACCGAAGAGTGTCATTGAAATTGGAGCTCAAGCATTTTGGGGACTCGATCAAATGAGAGAGCTTATCATACCAAGTACGGTAAAACGAGTAGGAAAGCACGCATTTTGCAATATCCCGCAGTGTAAATTGGTAATTGTCGGAGAACATCAAGAAATTCCAAATGGGTGGGATGCGGAATTTGCCGCAAATGTTAAAGAAATCTGCTTTGTATCAAAATTATAGTCATTAGCCAGAAAAAAGCACTTGCGTAAGCAAGTTCTTTTTTCAACGAAATTCGCCTTCGGCGAGTGAAATATGGCTTCGCCATGTGAAATAGCTCCGCTGTGAAATATTTGCTTCGCAAATGTGGGCGAATTTCATTTCACATCGAACGAAGTGAGATATTTCACAATTTCCGCAAGGAAATTATTTCACATTCGGCAGGGGCCGAATATTTCACTAAAATTTTTTCGCCGCAGGCGACAAGCCTCACGGCGTGATTAGACACGCGGGTTCGAATCCCTTTCTCTATATCAAAACAAGAGCGACCTTGCGGTCGCTCTTATCATTTGTTGCTTCTTGTGTTTTTGCTCGGCGCACTTCCCGTAACGGACAAATAAACTCTGTTGAAATTTCTTATGCTTTGAAATCCGCATTTCAGGGCTATTTCGGTAATCGGCAGCTCTGTATTGTGCAAAAGAAAAGTAGCATTTTCAACACGGTAAAGGTTAACGTATTGCGAAAAATTCATTGGAATTCGCTTGTGAAATGCTTTGGATAAATAGTGAAACTCATATCCAAGCTCGCTCGCCGCGCTTTTAAGGGTGATATTTTCCGTGAAATTATCGGCCACGTAGGCTACTAATTTATCAACGGCTCCTTCGCCTGATTTGCCTATCTCCTCGAATTTTGCTTCAGATAAAAATTCACCCAAAACCGCATACAGCGCAGATTTTAAAATATACGGATCGGGAGTTCTGTCGGGCACGAACAGCTCCTCCGAGGCAAAGCGAAGGACAGAATCACGACAGACAAATTTTGTCCTGTCCGCGCTTTTGCCGCGCATCTGATTTGCCGCAGCCGGAACGTAATCAAACGAGAAGATACATATATCAACAAGAGACTCGGAATCCGTGCTGTATGAATGCATTTCGTTCGACATTATGAAAGCCAGCTCATTTTCAGATATTAATTCTTTGCCCACCGCGCTCTCAATAACAATGCTGCCGCGACGAACAAATAAAATCTCGGGATGCCTGTGCATATGAGCGTGGATATTAAAATCGGAATATCTTATACATTCAAAATAATTTATGCCCTCGGAGTTCTTTTTCTGATATATCATAGCATCCCCATAAAGGTTAATTTTCGTCTATTATTATACTATTACTGTCTTTTACAGTCAAGCTTTTTTTGATATAATCAAAGAAAAAAGCATCGGAGGTCATTATGAAAAAGCTTTATCTCTTTTATCCCAAAAAGATCGGACATATCGCTCCTGAAATATACGGCCACTTTTCCGAGCACATCGGAGGCGTTTTCTATGACGGCCTATGGGTCGGCAAGGATTCCGACATCCCAAATATCAAGGGCTTCAGAAAAGATCTCGCAGAAAAGCTCCGCGCTATAAATCCCCCTGTTCTGCGTTGGCCCGGGGGATGCTTTGCCGAGCGCTACGACTGGCGTGACGGAATCGGCGCCGACCGTCCTGTCAGACCCAATTTCTGGATGTTCAGAGACGGAAAATACGAGAGCAACGAGGTCGGAACTCACGAATTTATGGATCTTTGCGAGACCATTGGAGCTAAGGCATACTTTGCCGCAAATATTACCTCGGTTCCGCCCATGCACATTCTTAACTGGATGGATTACTGCCTGACTCCCCGCGGCGAATCGGCTCTCGCCCTTGAGCGCGAGAAAAACGGTCATCCCGAACCCTTTGATATTCCATTTTGGGGTGTTGGAAACGAAAACTGGGGTTACGGCGGATTTATGCGCCCCGAATCATACGTTGATGAGTTCTTCAGATTCGCCATGCTTATGAACCCGGGGCGGGATCCTAAAATAAAGCTCTTTGCTTGCGGATCGGACAAAGATAAGTATGATTGGTCTCACGGTGTTATAAACGGGCTTGCCCGAAGATCAAAGCAAGTCAACGGCTTTGCAATGCATTATTATTGCGGAAGCGCGGGAGACCCCGTTGCCTTCACAAAGGAAGAATGGACACAGCAGCTCCTTCAGGCAAACAAAATGGACGAGATCATTCGCAGAAATTGGAATATAATCTGCGCACACGGAACCGAAGAGCATATAAAGCTCGTTGTAGATGAGTGGGGCTGCTGGCATCCGGACGGATCGGGCCCGAGCCGAGGCGCGTTCCTTTTCGAGCAGCAAAACACGATCCGCGACGCCATGGTTGCCGCGCTTACACTCAATATTTTTAACAATCACTGCGACAAGGTCATAATGGCAAATATCGCGCAGGTAGTCAACAACCTTCATTCTCTGTTTTTGGCTCACGGTAAGGATTGCATCGTAACGCCTACCTATTGGGTGTTTGATATGTATAAGGAGCATCAGGGCGGCGATTGCATCGAAACTTACGTAACCGAAAACGAGGATTTTGCATCGTCTCTCTCCGTGTCCGCATCGGTAAAGAACGGAAAAACCCTTATAACCCTTGCAAATCTCTCTCCCGACCGCGATACCGAGCTTGCGCTTGAAGCGATTGGTGCCGCAATACCCGCATCAGCCGAGGCTTGCATCATTTACGAAGATGACCTTCATGCCAAAAATACATTTGACGATCCGAATGCGGTCGCGCCGCAAAAGCTTACTCTTGATCTCACAAAGCCGATAACGGTTCCGAGAGCATCAATTCTGGCAATAAGCTTCTGATTTAATGCTACAGTCTCCCGTGGGGGCAGTAAATTATACGAAACAAGACCAAAAGAAGAGCGACCTTGCGGTCGCTCTTGTTTTATGTAGATCTTGTCTCACGCTATTATCTGTGTCAGCCGACTATGAGGGCGAGGAGGATATCTATTTTATATAGATATCACGTGTCCGATCTGATCTTTTTCCCAACCTCTCGGAGAATATCGACGGCGGGGGCGGGGATGCGGCCGAGGTGGTCGGGGCCGACGTTGAGAAGAAGATTTGCTCCCTTTTCATTGCATCTGTGCAATATATCAAGCACTCTTTCGGGGCTCTTCCACTCGTTATCAAAGGACTTATATCCCCAAGTTTTATTCAGCGTGATCGGGGATTCTACAAGCCTTTCGGTATATTCCTCGGGGAGGCTGTTATCCGCGCAGGAGCGATAATCACCGAGCCCGTTACCGATTCTGGTATTCACAAGGCAGTCGGGCTGATATTTCCGCACCATTTCGTATAGCTCGCGGGACTGTTCAAGCGTTTGCTCGTCCATGGGCGTATCAAACCATATAAGGCAGATATCGCCGTACTTTGTCAGTATTTCCTTGAGCTGGGGCTTGATCTTATTTTCAAAGCAGATGCGATAATCCTTTTTGTCATTTTCGGGAAAATCCCAGGTGTTGCCCCAATAACGGTGGCGGTCAACGTTTTCGTGGTAATGGGATTTTGAATATCCTCCGCCGTGCATTTCGTGCCAATCAAGGCACTGGGAATAATAAAGCCCAAGCTTTATATTATACTTTCGGCAGGCCTCGGCAAGCTCGGCAATAATATCCCGCCCGAAGGGAGTTGCATCGACCGAATTATATGAGTCGACCTCGGACTTAAAAAGGCAGAACCCCTCGTGGTGCTTGCTCGTTATAACGATATACTCCATCCCCGCATCACGGGCGAGCCTTACCCATTCCTCGGCGTCAAAATAGATGGGGTTGAAGACCTTTGCGAGCTGTTCGTATTCGGAGATCGGTATTTCACAGCTGTGCATTATCCACTCGCCGATATTTTTGATCCGCTGACCTCTCCATTCTCCACCGAGGATGCTATAAAGCCCCCAATGGATCATCATACCGAATTTTGCATTTTTAAACCATTCTTTATTGTTCATTTCAGATCATTCCTTTCAACAGAGATCAGCGGTCTGCCTTTTTTAAGCTGAGCGTGCGGCAGCGATTGCTCCGCAGCTTTTCGATAAATATGCCGTTTTCGGCAATATCTGCGCCGTCAATCAGCTCGCCATCAAGAATGTATTTAGCCGATCTATCAACTTCCGGGTAAACTATCATATTCTCTGCGTAGCAGACCTTTGTGAAGATCTGAACCTCACAGCGGTCGTGCTCGCGGTCAAAATATTCAATGACCGTCAAGGGCTCGGTGTCGGTAAGTATCCTTGCCGCGGCACCAATATAGAAATCGCGGTCGGTCTTGTATTCCGAGATAAACTGCTTCCAGGATTCTTTGTATTTGTCGGGAAATGCCGCAAGGTCGCAGGAGAAGCCGACGACGCCGCCCGCGAGGAAGGCCTTCGTGAAGCTGTCGTCCACGTTGATAATAAAATCCCAAGTGGCATTGTTGCAGCTGAACATAACTCCGACTGTGCCGTCAACGCCGTATTTGGGGAAGCCCTCGGCATACTTCTGCACGTTCCAACGCTCAATGCAGGAGGTGGGCATCCTTTTTAGAGTTCCCTTTACAATGTCGATTCCGCCAAGCGGCCCCTGATTGTCCGAAAGCCAGAAGCTGTCGCAAAACTGCGCCTGATAAAGCTCCATACGGTAGCCTCCGCTGGCGCAATTGGTGATATAGAGCGACGGGAATCTTCTGCGCAGCTCCTCAACGAAGCGACGCTGGCCCTGCAGATAGCGGTAAAATGCGCACCCTGTGGGGTCTACGGGAATCGAGGCGTTGAAATCAAATTTAACCCATCCGATGCTGTATTTTTTGATCTGCTCTGCGATAACCTCGGTAATATAGGATACCGCCTCTGGCTTTGAAAAATCGAGCAAAAATTGCTTTCCTGCAGGGATGTAATAATCGGGATGAGCGGCCACGGCGCGGCTCTTTGCGGCCGCGCGCTCGGGCTCAAACCAAAGCCCGAAGGTCATTTTGCGACCTCTGACGTGCTCCGAGAGCTCGGAAAGTCTTCCGCGGGGGCCGCCCGTCATATTTTCGCTCCAATCACCAACGGAATCGCCCCATCCGCATTCGCCCTCTCCGAACCATCCCGCGTCGATCATAAATGCTTCAAAGCCCATTTCGGCGGCGGTATCGGCTTGAGTCTTCAGCGCGTCAATATCAAGGTTATCAAAGCAATAAAGCCAGGAATTGTACAGTACGGGCATTGCTCGGCGCGGATAGGCGCGGTTAAAATAGCGGTGGAGCTTGTAGGCATCAAGATCCGTGCGGCTTTCGGCGGAGAAGAAAATTATCTCGGGAAGCTCTATTTTTTCTCCCACCTGTACGCAAAATCGCAGACCCGTGCTGCAAAAGCCCGCCTCAAAAACGACCATTTCCTTTTCGTTGCGGGGGAATTTCTTCGCCGTCATCTGCCACTCGGCATTGGGAAGCAGGTGAAAAACGGTGTTTTTGCCGGTGCAGCGATTATAAAAGCCCATAATGGGTGCGGCACCGTCACAGCCGCGCATTCCGCAGGCCTCGGCGCGGATCTGAGTTGTCAATCTTTGCCACTCACCCGAGCTTTCGTGTTGCCACGCATTATATTGAGTGTAAACGTCATAATCGTTTCCGTCAAGGCAAAAACGGCTGACGAGACCGTTTATTTCGATCGCTTCGCCCGAAATATTTTCAAGACTGTCACGGCGGACGCAAATGTCTCCGACGCACTCAAACTCGGCGCGGAGCTTTATTTTGCCGTTCTGCGCTTCAAAAACGGTTTTTTTATTCTCTTCAAATCTCTCGTATGCGGTATCGCCGTCGACAATTCCAAAGTCACCGCAAGCGAAGAACAGACCCGAAGCACCGAGGGTGCCCTTAAGATTCAAATAATTTTCAATACGCATCGTTATTTTCCTCATCAATTTTTATTTTCCGAACGAACGCCGCCTTTGTCGGGATATCTATAACTTTGGCTTTATTGCATCGCGTAATCAATCCCCGCAACGTAAGACGCGTGCGTGCAATCGTCATCTGTCGTTTGAAGGTGCAGATAGCAAAGCCCGTAGGGGGCGTGCGCGTCTGCGTTCATCGAAACCGTTGCTTCAAAGCCCGCATCGGTGGAAAGTCGGACAGCATTTGCATCGCAGTCGAACGAAAGCTCGACGTCTGTGTAGTAAGCATCCGTTTTCTGAATTTCGGGAGTAACGATCACCGTGGCGGGCGCGAAATCCGCAACCGTGTCATCGGTGGGATTCATCCAGAAATCCAAAAGGGAGAGGCGAAGTGCCTTTTCCGTGTGCATCCGCACCCTGACTTTTCCTTTGCGCGCCAGCGGGAAGTTCCACGTTGCGCCGCTGATATGGGTGAGCAGGCGGTCATCGGGGTTGGGGCGCAAGCAAAGCGCCTCCTTGCCATTTTCGTCGGGGCTTGGCATCAGATATACCGAGCAGGTGCGGTTATACGCACAGTGACCAACGTATTCGCACGGGGCCTCGGGGCGACCCTTGTAGCTGCCGAGAATGCTCTTTACGTAGCTTTGAGCGGAAATTGCGCGAAGACCGTGGATAAAATCCTCCTTGCGCGTGCGTTCGTATAGCCAGTTGATGTCAAGAATAACAATGCGGCGGCAGACGTAATGCTGTCCGTAGGCGACGAGCAGCTTGCCCCCGGGAAGCTCGAGCATCTCAAACTGATGCACGCTTTTGTCGCGGTCACATTCGGGGCCGCCCACAGAGCGGAAATCGTGTGCGTGACGGTGCGGATTGAGCGCGAGCTCGCGCATACCGATCCAATTTTCTCCGTCATCCTCGGTGATGGCGATATGCGCCGCATCGCGGTTGGTGAAAACGTCTTCCCATATACCGTCTGCCGTTTCAAGCTCGGGCAATAGCTTTGTATTGCAAAACAAAAATACGATTCGCCCGTCGGAGAGGCGGGAGAGGAGGGGCATCGTGCCCGTGGAATGGAAGGCGGTGGGTGTCGGGTCGCTCCACGTGTCACCGTGATCGTCGGAATAATAGGCGTAGTGGTAGTCCTCGGACGTGCGAGTGAGCATCATAAGGCGACCGCTCGAAAGCGGTACTACGGTATTTTCGCGGGTATTCTGTTCCCAACGCTTGCCCTTGTGCGGGGGCTTGATCTCGAAGGCAGGGATTCCCGGGAGGTGCAGAACCTTCCACGTATCGCCGCAGTTGTCGGAAATGTACATAATGGAGAAGAATGCCGTCGGGTGTATATCAAACCGATTTTCGCAGGCCACGAAGATTATGCGTTTTTTCTCCGTATCAAAGCAGGGCGGGCGGAAATCGAGGCTGTGTTGCTCGGTGACAAGTATCTCTTCGGGGTGTGCATCGTCCTGTGACACTCCGCGGCGAAGGATCGTACCAACGCCCTTTTTGAACTCAAGGGCAATGTACCGACCCTTTTCGTCAAATGGGATCTTCCACGATGCGCCGAGCACGTTTCTGTCATCAACCACGTAGCGCTTCCACGAAAGTCCGCCGTCGCACGACTCAATATAGCAGCGCGCGCAGTCCTCGTCAAATACACTTTGCTTGCGGTATTTTCCCCAGAAACGAATACGGCCGTCATCGGTCACGCAAAGAGAGCAAACCGGGTCCTGATCGGGTATTGCCACCTCGGTGGGCTCGTAAATGTCGGAAAGCTGGCGGCGATCGTTGTCTGTCAGACGTGCGGCGATCTTTTCAATGTGTTCGAACATAAGGGTGCGATTTGAAGTATCCATTATTTTTTCTCCTCTCACTCTGTTATCTTGATCTTTCGTACGAAGGCCGCCTTGGTAGGCACGCCATTTTTGTCAGGATATCTGAGATCGTTGTAAAGCAGGATAATTTCGTTATCCGAGATGCGCTCCCAAAAGGTATTTGCATAGCTGTACGGGTGCCAATATTTGCTATCGGAATCACGGCGTCCCTCGGCTCGCTCCTCGTCAAGCGTTTTTCCGATGATCGGATAGGATCGGCTCCACGTCTCGCCCTTATCCTCGCTGTATTTTACGTGAACGCCCGGTCTGCCGTAGACCGTGAGCAAGGCATCTCCGAGTGCAATGACGTGCGGTGTTACGCTTGAATCGGCAATGGGACGCGGTTCTGACCAAGTGTAGCCCGAATCCCTCGAAATGCACAGCATCGTATCGGTCGGGTGCGGCTCGACGATACTGCCGTCCATTCGCATAACGCAGTACAGGTCGCCGTCACGATCGATGGCAAGCGACACCTCATTTCCGTCTGCGCTGTAACCGAAGGGCAACTCGGCGTTATAACCGCCTGCAACGGTTGAGCGCTTTTTCCAGGTATGTCCTCCGTCCGACGAGGTGATGAGATAGACCTCACTACAATATCTATCCGAAACGTCGGGGTTCTGACCGCAGCACACCGCCGCCAGCTCGCCGTCCTTAAGCTCACAAACCGCCGAAAAATACGGCAGTCTGAAAACCGAAGGCTGAACCCATTCTTCCACCTTTATATAGGTTTTCTCCGACTTTGCGTGGGAGACCACGTATATCTCCCGCTCGGGAAAATCAATGTGGGCTTCAAATTCCTCGCGGGAGCCGTTCGAGCCCCGTATTCTGCCGAACAGCACGCGCCGACATTCTTCGGGAATATCACCGAATCGGTAGGTGTGAAGGATCTCCGCCTTGTTGGTTGAAAAAAATTCCTTCCTGTAAGGCGTGTCCGTAATAGGCGGTAAGCCCCAAACGGACTTTACGTATACCGTGTCTCCGTTGCCGAGCTTTCGGTAAGGGGGATCTATGCCCGTCAGCACCGAAATGCTGTACAGCTCCTCGCCGTTCTCACAAAGCTCCCAGGTATCTCCGTCATCGCGCGAGGTAAAATACAAATTCGGTGCTTTGTTCAAATTGTCAAAATCCGAGGAATCCTCCTCGCCGTTGAAGCGCACCACAAGCTCCCCGCTCGGCTCGCGCCACATACGGGGGATCGCATAAACACCCCAATGAGAGATCGCCTCGTTCATTTCGGGCGCGTGAACGAGGATGGGATCATTTATTTTCAACTTCATATCAGTTTGCATTCAATTTGTCTTTTGCTACGGTAAGCCTTTCAACCGTGCAGTTGTCGGTGTCAGCGTCGCCACAATTGGTCAAAATAAGTGTCATTGGCTTGCCCGCGCTGTTTTTATTGCCCTTGAAGACAATGCCGTCGGCATAGCCGCCCTTCATAGGAACGTCGATGTCAAAGGTGTTGTTCAGAATTTTCAGATTTTTGTGATAATATGGCTCTGATTCGGTGGGGAAAACCTCGCTTTTGATGGAGATCTTTGCACGATCGCCGATAAATCGGCAATTTTCCACAGTAAGATCGGTAAGCGGCCCCGATTCAAACCAATAAGATGCATCTCCCGACAAAAGAAACGGAAGCTCTGTTTCGCAATTTCTTATAACAAATTTGCCGCGCGACTGCAAGCGCAGATGGGAGTTAGCCTTGCCAAAAATGCAGTTTTCGATCAACACGTCGCAATTCGCGGTGATTGATTCGATCAGATCCCCCTCCGCGTGCTTCTCTGCGGGACGGTCAAGGATAAATTTGCAAAGAGTGGGGGTCATTATCTCAATATCGGTGATTGTATATCTTGCGCTTTCCTCCATGGTTTTGCCGCGATAGACCGCGATTACGTCACCGACGCGGTAAAGCCCGTTTGCCTCGGGCTCACAGGATGCGCAATCGGCGTAAAGCACGTTTCCGTCAATTTTAGCAACGGTTTTGAAATTTGAATGTATATTGATTGCATCGTCGATCATTCCTTCAAAAATGCTGTTTTGGATCTCAAATTTACCCGACGTGCCGAAGGAGTGAAGTGCATCCGCCGCATTTGCCACGGTGCAGGGGGATTTTTCGTCATACGTCAGCTTAAAGCCGTCAACGGTGATGTTTTCAACACGGTAGGTATAGATTCCCATGCCGCGCCCCGACAGAATGCGGTAATTTTCGATGCGGATATTTTTTGAATCCACGGCAAACAGGCTGGAAAGAGAACGGTCTTCGTGTGCAATGATCAGTACTCGACCGACCTCGAATGATTCGGTTGGAATATCCCCACGCAGAAGAATATCCTCACCTTCGGCCTCTGCCGTAAATTTGCGAATATGGAAAGGTCTCTCGCTCTCCATTATGACGGGGCTTCCCATAACGCCCAAATGTATTCCACAGCCCACACGGGTTTTCCGATCAAAGACTTGATAGAACATCCCGTTATAATTCAGCTTTTGGTTTTCCCAATTCTCGCCGTAGGGTATGAGCTTGCCGTTTTCCAAGCGGCAGGGGCAATTTTCGTTTAAGCGAAGCCTTGCATATTCGGGTGTGACCTCGGTGATGAGTGCCTCGGTGAACGGGGGACGCGCATACGTCACGTTGCAGTTTTTGACCGTCACGTTCTTGCAAGTGTCGATCAAAAAGGGCTGAATTTTTCCGTGTATAACAATTGTTGCGCCGCAAAAATCCAGAGTTACGTTCTTTTTGCCCTCAAGATGGCAAAAAACGCGATAGTTCTTCGTATCGTGAGCGCGCTGAATATTTCGGCTGTCATAAACTTCTACGGTATTCTTTTCGTAAACGTGGTATTCCTTTTCGGTAGCGAAATATTCGGTATTGCTCTCAAGCGGCTGACCGATTAAAAATTCTTTTTTCATTTTTGCATCCTCAAATAAAATTTCCAAAGGTAAGTATTAACGGATAATCCTTTAGGGGAATGTTTTCAAATGCATAAAGACCGTTGCCGAGATCCTTCATAATATCGTCACCGATCTTATAAACCGATCCGTCCATTGGGTCAATGAGATGCACATCACCGTTAACGCCCGCGATTTCAAGCGTTGTTGAGCCCTCGTAGCCTTGAACGGTAATAAGATCGGTGGAGTTCCAATAAGCAAAAGCCTTAGATCCGTTTTGCTTTTCAAGTCCGCCGTAGAGCAGATCTCTCACAGGGCAATCGAAGCCGTTAAGTCTTTTTGACTTTTTTGATGAGACGATCACAGGGATATCGTAGGGATGAACCTTATCTCCGAAAATTGAGCAGAGATTTCTGAATGCATAGTACGAGGGCTTTTCATAATAATCGCCAACGAGCATCCCCGTGTTCGGGTCAAACTCCGCACCGAGAAGTCCGAAATATCCGCAAACTGTAATGGGCTTGCCTGCCTTAGCATCAAGATTTTCCGCCATATCCACAGCCGAAAAGATCGAAGTGAATTTTACTCCCGACATGATCTCGGCCACGGTGTGGCGAAGCAGATACTTGGTTTGCATGGTCGGGTTTGTTCTGATATGGCTGAAAGCACCTCCGCCACCGCTTTTTGACTGTGAACCGGTTTCTCCCTGAATGATGGGAATATCCTTTCCGTATTGCTTGGTGAGAGCTTTGAAGGCTTTTATTCTTCGGACGGAGACGGCCTCATCGTAATCATATGAATGATATGAAACGGCATCCGCGATCTCAAGCACTCCGCAAGCAAACTCGGCATTGAAAAACTCCATTGAATTTTGGTAGTGCGATCCTGTAATGATCTTGGCGGATGGGTCTGCATCTTTTATAACTTGTCCGGTCTTTATGCAGAACTCCGCATACTCGGCGGGGTTCGGTTCAGGTCTCCATGTCCAGCCTCCCTCAGGCTCATTCCATATCTCATAGTATTCGATCCTGCCGGTAAAATGCTTGACCGTTGCCTCAACGTATCGAAGCCAAGCTGCGTATGCACGCTCGTTACGCATGGGTGGACAGCCCACCGCACCGAAATATTCCTCGGCAAGGGGATCGTAAAGCCTGTTGCCGTAGCAAAGGCAGAGCCACGGGGTCAGACCGCGCTCTATAAGGTTGTCTACCTGACTGTCAAGCCAATCAAAATCGTAAACACCCTCCGTTTTTTCGGTTTTCTGCCATCCCGATTGAAGTCTTATCCATTTTACACCAAGCGCGGAAACCTTGTCGTATACCCTCTCCGGGTCAAAGGCATCACGGTCGAGCTTTTCCATTCCGAGTCCCAAGCGGGATTCCTTAATACTCAACGAATTGCGCGGCTCGATTTCGCCGATTTTTATAAGTCTATCCATGCGTATATCTCCTTAAAAATCAAAACGCAAACAAAAAGGTTGAAACGAATGCTCCCGCAACCGAGATCCATTCTTTTTTCGATATTTTTTCCCTGAAGATCAAAGCCGAAACGAGGGCCGAAAGCACAATCACGCCGCCGGAAACGAGGGGAAACTGCACCGAGGCGGGCACCTTATCTGCGGCGAGGAGCTGCAAAAAGTTGCCGCCGTACGCCGCCGCGCCGAGCAGTGCCATAACGGCGAGGGGCTTTGTTTTCAGCGCGCCTTTTATGACTTTTGCCTTTTCCCGTCCGCTTTTGAGGCAGGAGATCAGCAGTATCAGTAGGCTGAGGATGGCTGTCATGGCGCAATAGGTAGCGGTAAAGCTTGCCTCGTCCACGGCGCCGATGCTGATCGAGTGTGCCTTGGCGATAACGCCCGTCATACCGTTTATGAAGAAAATGACGAGGCAAAGTATAAAGAACAGATATTTGGTCTTGCCGCCCTTCTTTTCGCTGTCCGACGATTTCTGCCAAACGGCTTGGAGCACGATAAAGACGGTGAGCAGGACAGTTCCCGCCGCCTTGCCGACGGTGATGGACTCGGAGAGGAAAAGGATTCCGTAAAAGAAGGGGACGAGCATTCCGCCGAGCATCATAAACATACTGTAAATGGCAAGGCTACCGAGGGAGAGCACCTTGATGCCGATCATATAATATGGGATCATAATGACGGCAAAGATCGCCGCCCAGAGGGTCGAGATCGGGGAAAAGCTGACCGAAAAGCCGCCCGCGCAGAAGAAGATCAGCGAGCCCACGAGGCTGGTGCCGACAAGCATAACCAGCGACGCGGTGGCCGTCTGACCCGCCGCGCCCTCATATAGCTTTGTAAATGCAAACTGCGCCGCAAAGCATGCAACGGCGAGCAAAATAAGTATGTATTCCATGCTATTTCTTTATTTCATAAGCCTTTCAAGATATTCAAGATTTTCATAATTGTGCTTTGCGAACGAGCGAAGCAAGGCCTCGTCATCATACCAGCAATGAGTTTCAAGCGTCAAAGGGCCGTGGTAGCCCGTTTTTGCCAATGCGGGCATAACCGCGCTCCAGTTTATGTTTCCGTAAATGGGCGGCGCGTGGTTGTCCCTCATGCCCCAGTTATTGTGGATATGCGTGCATTTTATGCGCTCACCTAAGGCCTTAAGCATCGGAACCTGATCCCCGCGCAAAAGATTGGCGTGACCGAAATCCCAGCAAACTCCGATATTATCGCAATTGAAGCTGTCCACAAGTCCTGTCAGATGTTCGACATTGTATGAAAACAAGGGCCTTATGGGATTCGGTGAAGGGAATATGGGCAGATTCTCCGCAGCGATTCCCGTTCCGTGCTTTTCTGCACATTCAAGAAGCGCGGAAAACCATTTTTTGTTGTCCTCAAATGACTTTGAAAGCAGAAAACCCGAAGAGAACGACGTTCTCGGGTGAATAACACACCATTTTGCACCAAGTGCCGCACTTGAAACAATTGATTGACGTATGTTATACTCCATTTCATCGTCGATAATTTCGGATGATTCGAAGGGATTGTAATAATGCGGGTGCGACTGAACGCAGGAAAGCCCGGTTTCGTCAAGTATCCGCAGAATATCCTCGGTTATCTTTTTCCAATCGTCCTCGCTTTTGCCGAGAACCTTTGTGTAATTTACGGCAATATCCGAAAATCCGACCTCGGATGCTATGTGGCATTTAAGTTCAAATGACTCGTTATATTCAATTTGAATCGCTTTTTTCATTGCTTTTCCTCCATTTGATATTTCTATTACATACATTATATCACCCCACCCTGCTTTTGTATAGCAAAATTTTGCAAAAAACAGCATTTTCTTCCCGATGTGGAAAAAATATTGACATTTTTTCGATTGGGGTTTATAATAAGGGTATGAAAAACTATATTTTTGACAAGGAAAAAATTGAAGGCCTGCTTTCGGATTTTTACGTTGGTACGAGTATCGCCGTGGCACTCTACGATGCGGAGATGAATATGGTGGCCACATCTCCCGTGTACTCGGAATATTGCGCTCGTGTAAGGGATATTCCGGAAGGGAGACGGGGATGTGATGAGTGCGACCGTATTCATATGCAAAGAGCGAAGGAGAGCGGACAGGCGGTGTTTTATGCCTGCCACGCAGGGCTGACTGAAACGGTCACACCGATATTTTATGAAGGAACGCTTATCGCATATATGCAAACGGGACAGTTCCGCGACGCAGTCGGCGAGTTTTGTCAAGCGGATGCACCGTGCCGTCTGGCGGTTGAGCACGGCATCGAGCCGAGCTTTCTTTCTTCTCTTTATGCAAAGACGCCACTTATATCCGAGAAAAAGCTTGCCGCACACTTGAATATAGCCGATGCGCTGGTAAAATCCTTTTGGGTGGAGGGGCTTATCAGCCGAAACCGCAGTATGCTGTCTGTTAAGATCGAACAATATATCGACGAGCATCTGACCGAAAAAATTCACATCGACGGTCTGTGCAAAGAGTTTTATCTTTCCAAAAACGCATTGTACGCGCTGTTTCGTGACGAGTTTCACACCACCGTCGGCGACTTTATCGCCGAAAAGCGGTTGCATTTGGCGCAACACTATCTGCAAACGAAAACGGAGATCAATATCTCTCAAATTGCATCCCTCTGCGGCTTTCCCGATTATAATTACTTTATCCGGCTGTTTAAAAAGCGGCTCGGCATGACACCTCTGCAGTTTCGGAAGCGTTCTTTGCTCCACCGAGAATAAACGCAAAATTTGCGCAAACGTTTCATTTTCGGCGTTCGCAAAGACAGGATTTCGCGCTGTAATAAAGTTCCGTTGCGAAGACTTCCAATTTGGCTTCCATTTAACCCACTACGCACCCGGAAATTCCACAAAAATTCCACAGTTTAAGGCAAATTTGAACCAAACAAAGCAAAAAGAGAAGAGCGACCTTGCGGTC
Source organism: Clostridia bacterium (assembly GCA_017451545.1). Classification (GTDB taxonomy): domain Bacteria; phylum Bacillota; class Clostridia; order Oscillospirales; family CAG-272; genus RGIG3994. Next base: position 19,823 of record JAFTOB010000024.1, read on the forward strand.
GCTCTTCTTGGCTTTTGGCCTTATTTTATAAGGTTTTGATCAAGCCTTGAAAATTACGAATTTTCAGAATCTTCCAAGTTTTCCAAGGCAACCCGAACCGCCTCTACCACAAAAGCAGAAAAGGTGCAGTTTTGCCCCTTGATCGCATTTTCGACCTTCTCTATCACGTCATTGGGAAAACGAATACATTTGCTCGTCGTGGACGGAATAGAGGGTATTTTAAATTTTTTCATTCTGCATCACCTCCGCAATACTATTGTATTACGAACATTTTTGACAGTATGCATTACATTTGTATTGCGTTTTTGCCAAAATAGTGCTAAAATACATTTAACACCGTTTTGGAGGGGCAGAATATGGCGAAAAAAGTGGTTATAGGCGGTTGTCGGGATTATGCCGATTACGTATTTTTCAAATCACGCATCGACGAAATATTGAAGGACGAAAAAGACGAAATAATCATTATTTCGGGGCATTGCTCGGGCATCGATCTTATGGGAGAAAGATATGCCGAGGAAAACGGATTTAAGGTTGAAATATTTTTGCCGGAATGGGAAAAATACGGTCGCGCGGCGGGGCCGATACGAAACAAAAAAATGGTAGAGCGCGCCGATCTCGTCATTGCTTTTTGGGACGGAATCTCAAAAGGTACAAAATCTCTTATAAAATACGCGCAACTCAGTAAAAAAGAAGTTATAAAAATAGATATTTAAGAAGGGCGAGCCAAGCCGAGTGAAGTTTGTTTTGGCTTCGCTTGGTTAAACTTAAAAAGTCGAGCACCGACATAGCGGGGGGAAAGCTTAGATAAGTCGGTGTTCTTTTTGGCGAAAAGGTCTACTTGGCGATGATCAGCTTTTTTCCGAGTGCATTTTTCAGCTCCGCGTTCTGCGGCGGCGCTTCCATAATAACGTAGTCGATCTCATCAAAGCCGAAACCTTTATACGTATATTTCTTGCCGACCTTTGAGGTATCGGCCAATAGAACGGTCTTCGTGCTGTTGCGGTTCATTTTTTTGATTATGTTCAGTCGGATCATATCCTTTGAGGTGAAGCCGTCTTCCGTAATTCCGCTACACGAAAAAAAGAAAATATCCGCATTAAACTGTTCAATTGTACTATCCGTCAACGAGCCGATAAGATCGTAATTTTCATACAGCTCGCCGCCGAGAATGATGATCTTCGCCGATAGGTGACCATTCAACGCGCTGACTGTATCAAGTCCGTTTGTTATCACGGTCAGATTCTCGAATTTTTGCAAATACTTTGCAAACTTGGCCACCGTTGTACCGGATGCGAGAAATACGGTCATATTGTTATCGAGAAATTCTACGGCGGCTTTGGCAATACTGTTTTTTGCCCGGACGTTTGCGTTTGAGCGCACGAACAGCGGCGGATCGCTGTCCGCTTTCCCGGCAAGAACAGCGCCGCCCCACGTGCGGATCAAGAGTCCTTCCTGCTCCATCTGTGTCAGATCGCGGCGCAGTGTCGCTTCGCTCGCAAAAACCTCGCGCTTCAGTTGCTCGATCGAGGCATTGCCTTGCTTACTCAGTATTCGATAGATTTTTCCCTGACGGTCATTCATATAATCGCCCCTTTCTTTTTGATTGATTTTATCATATTTTGATTGATTTGTCAACTTCGGTCATCTAAAACTTGCATCATATTGACACTTGATCGATCAAATGCTATACTGCAAAAAAAGATTTTACGCAGGAGGCAAATTAATTATGTTTGGAAAGCATTCTGCGGGGATATACGAAAAAGCGTTTGACCCGCAGATCGAATGGCGCGAACGGCTTGACCGAGCCGCTCGCCTCGGCTTTGATTATATCGAGATCAGCGTGGATGAGAGCGATGAACGGCTCTCCAGACTTGACTGGAGCCGTACGCAGAAAAAGGAGCTTTTCGATGCATCTTGGGAATCGGGTGTTTCGTTGCGTTCTATGTGTCTCAGTGGGCATCGCAGATTCCCGTTTGGAAGTGCCGATGCGGCAACCCGCGAAAAGGCTCGTGAGATAATGAAAAGGGCTGTGGATTTTGCGTCCGAGCTCGGTATACGCGTGATCCAGCTCGCGGGATACGACGTGTATTACGAAGACTCCACAGAGGGCAGCGTTCGCCGTTTTGAGGAGGGTATGGCATTCGCGGCAAGTCTCGCCGCCGATGCTCAGGTCATGCTCGCAATGGAGATCATGGACACCCCGTTTATGAATTCGATCAGCAAGCATCTGCCCTATGAAAAACGCATCTCATCACCTTGGTATCGCGTCTATCCCGATCTTGGCAATCTGTCGGCCTGGCCCGAAAATGACCCCGAGGCAGAGCTTGCAAAAGGGATCGGCAGTATTGTAGCTATCCACTTAAAGGACACGATCCCCCCAACAGAGAACACAAAAGGGCAATTCAAATGTGTTCCGTTCGGTGCAGGCTGTGTGGATTTTTCTGCCCGCTTTGCCCAGCTTGAAAAATTAGGCTATGCCGGGCCTTATATGATCGAGATGTGGCATCAGGAAGGAACGGATGACGTGTTGGAGATCGCCAACGCGGCAAAATGGTTAAATGACCAATATAAGAAAGGAACTGCGTTATGCTCGAACAACTGAAAGCGGAGGTCTGCCGCGCAAATCTAATGCTGAAAGAATACGGACTTATTACACTCACGTGGGGAAATGTGTCTGCCATTTCGAATGACGGACAGTACGTGATCATCAAACCATCGGGCGTAAGCTATGACGGAATGACTGCAGATATGATGGTGGTCACCGATATTGACGGCAACGTGATAGAAGGCAATCTTCGCCCTTCATCGGATCTTGCCACACATCTGGAGCTTTATCGGAATTATCCCGAGATCAAATCCGTGGTTCACACACATTCACGTTGGGCGACAGCTATGGCACAGGCTGAATCCGACATCCCGTGCTTTGGAACAACGCATGCCGATCATTTTTACGGAGCTGTTCCATGCACCCGTCATCTCTCCGCGGAGGAGATCAACACCGAATATGAATTAAACACGGGCAAAGTCATCGTGGAAACTCTGAACGGCCTGCATATAGATCCGATGGCAGTGCCTGCCGTTCTCGTATGCAAGCACGGGCCGTTTACTTGGGGACAAACGCCGAAGAAGGCGGTTGAAAATGCATTGGTTTTGGAAGAATGCGCTTATATGAGTTATATCAGCAAAACCGTAACCTACGGAAAGGTAGAACCTGCGCCCCAAGTGCTGCAAGACAAGCACTATTTCCGCAAGCACGGTGCAAATGCGTATTACGGACAGAAGTGAGGAGACAGCCCCATGATTGAACAGTATATTTCCCGTTCCATTGACTGCGCCTGCGGCAAAAGGCATCGCTCAAACGTGGATATCATTGAGATCAAGCCAAACGTGATTGAGCGAGAGATGATCGCCTTTTTGCAGAACAGAGCGTGCAAAAAACTCACCGTTGTATGCGACAAAAACACCTATCGGGTGGCAGGAGAGCGCGTTTGCCGAACGCTAAAGAATGCTGAGATCAGCTATCATTTACATCTGTTTTCGGATGAGCAGGTACTCCCCAATGAACATTTTATCGGCAATCTCTCTATGGGAATGTGGCTTGATTCTGATATGCTCCTTGCCGTTGGTAGCGGCACGATCAACGATATCTGCCGATACGTCAGCGCCGTGGCTAAAATGCCATACTGCATCGTTGGCACCGCGCCGTCGATGGACGGATATATTTCGGGCGGCTCTGCACTTATCTACAATAATTTAAAGCTAACCTTTGAGACCCATACTCCGGATGCGGTTTTCCTCGATCCGCAAATTTTGGCAAATGCACCGAAGGATATGATAGCCGCAGGTGTCGGAGATCTGCTCGGCAAGATCAACTGCTTGACCGATTGGCGGCTTTCACAGATAGTGAACGGCGAGTGGCATTGTGATTTTATATCGGACATTGTTGATACTGCCATCGGCAAGGTTGTAAAAAACAGCGATAAGATTGCCCGCTGTGAGGATGAAGCAATTGCCGAGCTGGTAGAAGGTCTGCTTCTCTCGGGCGTTTGCATGGATTTTGCCGGTAATTCCCGTCCTGCCTCCGGGTGCGAGCATCATATGTCGCATTTCTGGGAAATGCGTTATCTGCTGGAGGGACGTGAAGCGGTTTTCCACGGAACAAAGGTTGGGATTGGAACGATCATTGCTCTCAAAGCCTACGAATACGTCGCAACTCTTACCCCCGATTTTAACAGGATCGAAAAGCTTTCCCGTAAATCCTTTGCGGAATGGGAAATAGAGATCGAGCAAGCATTTCTCGGTGCATCCGAGGAGATTGTGTCACTTGAACAGAAGGGCGAAAAAAACG
>JAFTOB010000025.1 GCA_017451545.1 Clostridia bacterium
CGTGTCCGTGCGCGGCATTGCCGACACCATGGGAATGCCCAGCGCCTACCTTGAGCCCATCATCGACGGGCTCGTTGCAGGCGAGCTTATGGGAAGGACACCCGGTGGGCTTGTTTACACTCGGTGCTTTGTTCAAAGCTACGCCGATTCCTTCGGGAATATTCCCGAGCAGGAGAGCCTTGCCGCCCGATACGCCGCACGCGTGTGGGAGACCGCTTGGCGAGTTCTCGAACCCTTGACCGAGCGCGAGGAATTCACGAAAATGTCCGACAAGCAAAAGGCAACTCTGCTTTTGTTCATTACCAGAGAAGCCCTCGGCGCGGTCACCGTGACGGTCGATCCCGCAAAGGAGGACAGAGAAAAATCGCCGCCCGAGCGCCCCGACGCGGGCAGATGGCTGGCCACTCTGACATATACCGAGCACGGTCAGCGGCGGGACAGCAAGTACGAGGGATCGGGGCCCGTACACGTTGCATATTGCAAAAACGAAGACAGAAGATTTACCTGCAAAATGTTCGATTGCCAGTCGCTTTTCGGCGACTCTCATTGGGCGTATCCCAAGTTCAAATATAAATTCTCACTCACGAGCATTCTGCGTTTTTACGCATCTTTTCTCCCCTGCGACGTGACGGTTGACAACGAGCATCTGCACGAAATGATCCCCGAATTCGAGCGGCTTTGCATCCTCAAGCGAGGCGAGGACGGCGAGATCAGGCTCGATATTCCCGCCCTGACCTTCCCCGAATGGCTCGGACATTGGGAGCCCGCCCGAGAGAGGCTGAAAGCCGAGCTTTTCGCGCTGCTATCGGAGGATCTGCGCGACCTGCAGATGAGAACGCGAAACCGAGTTCCGAAGCACGTGGATATGGCCGAGCATTTTACTCGCGCGGGGTCGCTTGGAGCGTACGTGCTCGCCCAGCTCCTCGCCATCGTCGATCAAAAGCTGTTGCCCTACCCCGTAGAGGTGGGCAAAACGCCGCTGATCCTCGTGACTTATCAGAAACGCGCCGACTGACAAAATACAGCACCGCCGAGGGTAACCGTTCGGTCGCTCTCGGCGGTGTTTGTTATATACTAATTATCGAATTTATGATATAATTTTTAAAAAGCACCCAATGAAAATTCCATTCAATGCACTTTATGGATGAAAGGCAGGTGAGAACGATGGATGCGAATATTATAGAAAGCTATGTGGAAAAAGTTTATGGATATGCGGTAAATCACACCTATTCTCGCGAGGAGGCTGATGATCTGTCGCAGGAAATACTTTTTACGGTAGTACGAGAATTACCGAAGCTCAAAGACGAGAACAAATTTGAACCGTGGCTTTGGGGGATTGCAAGTAACGTAACAAAAAGTTTTCGGCGTCATATGGGAAAACAGCGCGCGATGTATTCCTATGACATTCCGGAAGACATAGCGTATGAAGAAGATTTTGATAACGAGCAAGAAGTTATCTATGATTTGTTGCGCACAAAAATTGCAATGCTTTCTTCTATATACCGTGATATCATCGTTCTTTATTACTATGACAGTCTTTCAACGAAACGTATAGCCGAGCAATTAAACATTCCCGAAGGTACTGTCACATGGCGACTTTCGGAAGCTCGAAAAAAACTGAAAAAGGAGTATAATGAAATGGAACTTAGCGCATTGAGGCCGCAAAAAATGTGGATCGATATCTGTGGAAACGGTAATTTTGATGGTAAAACTATACCGTTTCCCGATGTATTTATCAGTGACCAGCTTTCAAAAAATATTTTATATCATTGCTATGAAAATGCTTGTGGTATTGAAGAGCTTGCCAAGCTTTGCGGTGTTCCCGCCTATTACATTGAAGATCGTGTCGAGAATCTTTTGAAACATGAAGCGATAATTGAACAAACAAAGGGAAAATACCGAACGGATTTTATTATTTGGTCTGATAAGTACGGTATTTATTGCGAAGAAAATGCCGAAAAAACACTTTTGCCAATTATGGATAAAATGCTTGACGCACTAAAAGGGCTTGCAAGCGAGGCGAAACAGATTCCGTTTTATAAAGCTGAAAAATCGGAAAAGGATTTGTTCTATCTATACGGTGTGCTGGCGTTTGAGCATGCAAGCAATTATTTTTGTCGCTTGCCTTGTCCTCAAATCAGAGAAAAACGAGACGGTTTTCGGTGGAATTATCACGGAAGCATTGAAACAGGTAAACATCACCGTATATTGATCAACACATTGCGTTGTGATAACCGAGGAAGTCGGGGGCATTATAGCCACACGGTTTATTGTAGATTTGGAAATTTGCCCAAACGTGATATGATGTACGACAATTACATAAATGCTTGCGAAGATATTCTTTTAAATGGTCATTCGGATGATATTGACGCGGTAGCTCTCGCTATCAAAGATGGATATATTTTGAGAAAAAATGACGGCAATTTATTTGTAAATGTACCTGCATTCACAAAGGAACAAAAAGCAAAATTTGATTCTGTTGCTGATAAATATCTCAAACCCTTAATGGATGAATATTCTTCACTTGTTGAAAAATTTCTTATCGGTTATAAAAAGTTGTTCCCAAAACATCTTTCGGCTGAATCAGACCGTATGTGCCATGCGATGTTCAAAAATTTATACAGAGTAATAATCGAATATGCACAGAAGACAAATATGATAGAAATGCCAACGGCCGAATATTATTGCGACGTTTTGATACAATTTAAATAAAATACCACCGCAGAGAGTGACCACCGGTCACTCTCTGCGGTGTTTTCGTTATTTCATATAAAATTCAAAGTGGATATCCTTTTCCGAAAGTCTGTACTTTTCAAGAAGCGCGGGGCCGCAGGAGTTTGAGCCTATGCCCGAATTCTTGTAATCTATTCTGATATTCGTGAAATCGGATTTTTCAAGCTCGTCCCAATGGTTCGCCTGCATAAGCATCTCGGTCGTATAGTGCGACACGTTGATCTCCATATTTTCGGCCTCAAAGGAGAGTCCGTTTTTCATACGGAGAGACTTGGTGGCCACGTGGTTTCCGTGCTCCTGGGGCATTACGTAGGGCACGTATTCGCGGTCGGCGTCGCTTTCATAAAGGTCGATCATCGAGGCGCGATGCATATCAACATAGCTCTCGCCGGGGCCCATGCCGTAATAAGCAAAGGATGATTTATCGTACGGGGTCTTGATCTCAAAGCCCAGCCTCGGCAGCCAGATGCACTTTTCCTTGACCTTGCCGTCGAGAGTGACCTTGATCTCACCGTCGGCGGTTACGGCATACTTGACGGTATATCGGAAATAGGGGGTTCGCGAAACGCCCGCAAGGCTTCCCTGCACCGTTATCTCGCGGCCGTCGAAGTCGCATCCGTAGACCTTTTCGAACTGTCGGTCAAGGTTTTCTGCCTCCTTGACGTTGTACCAATACCACTTTCTCTTGACCGTTCGCTCGTTGTCGATGGGAGCGCGCGCCGTGGTTATTCCGATGGGGGCGCAGAGCTGCTCCTCGCCCTTTTTGATGAGGCTTACGAAAGTCCCGAGATCCTTTGAGAAGGTGTATTTGAAGCCCTCGCCCTCAAAAACGATAAAGTGCGCGTTCTCGGTGGCCTTGGCCGCTTCGGTCTCTCTCGGCTTTTCGGCAACGGGAACGGGCAGTGCGAGTTGCTTTGCCGCCACGCAGTAGCCGCTCTTATCGTAGAGATAGCAATGAACGTATGCGCCGAGGCTGCATTTTTTGGGCAGGCTTATCTTTATTTCGGCCGTCTTTTTCGGCTCGACGTCAAGGACGAAGGCTTTTTCCTCGACAAGCTCGCCGTCGACCTTTATCTGATATTTAAACTCATATTCCGAAAGATTCGTGAAATCGTATCTGTTTAGAACGGTCAGCGTATCGCCCGAAAGCGAGCAATCCATATACTGGTAGGCGGCCTTGACCTCAAGTGAGCCCGCCTTCAGGCTTCTGTCGTGGAATACCATTCCGTCCACGCAGAAGTTGCCGTCGTGGGTCAGCTCGCCCTCAAAATCGCCGCCGTACTTCGGCACGCCGTCCTCGAGGACAACGTGATCCGCCCACTCCCAGATACAGCCGCCGATCAGCTTTTTGTGCTTGTAGATCAGCTCCCAATAGTCGCAGACGTCGCCCGGGCCGTTGCCCATGGCGTGGGAATATTCGCAGAGGAAATAGGGGTGCTTGAAATCCGGATTCTCGGCCTTTTTGGTAATGCCGTCGATGCTTTCGTACATTTTTGAGTAGAGATCCGAGCGGTCGGCGAGATAGGAGGTATCAAATCCGTAAAATTCGTGCAATTCGGACTCGCGGCAGGCGTCCTCGCAATGGACGAGGCGCTTCGGATCGTTTGCCTTCAGATACTCTATCATGGCCACGTGGTTGTCGCCGTGGCCGCTCTCGTTGCCCGTGGACCAGGCAAAGATCGAGGGGTGATTCTTGTCGCGGTTGTAGGTTCTCTCCATCCGCTCGAGGAAAACGTGACGCCACTCGGGGTTGGCGCAGGGCCACTCGGGGTTATTGATGCAATCGTATCCGTTGCCGCCCGCCTCGCGGTGGCCGCCGCCGTGGGTCTCGATATCGGTCTCGAGCATAACGTAAAAGCCAAGCTCGTCGCACATCTCGAGGAATTTCGGAGTCGGCGGATAATGGGAGGTTCTGACGGTGTTCATATTGAGCTTTTTCATAAGGAGCAGATCGTCGCGGAGCTGCTCGTCGGTCATGCACCAGCCCCCCGTCGGGTGGGTATCGTGGTGGTTTACGCCCTTGAGCTTGACCTCAACTCCGTTGACGAGAAATTCGTGATCCGCGCCGATCTCATAGGTCACAAAGCCCACCTTTTGGGAGATGACCTCGCCCTCGTATTCGAAAAGAAGCTCGTAAAGATATGGCTTTTCGGCGTTCCACTTGACAGGATCTTCAACGGTGAAGCTGGCGATTCCCTCGGCGCAGAGCTTGCCGAGTATATTACTTTCGCGGTCGAGAAGGGTTATTTCTGCGCGGCCGTCAAAGGCGATATTTATGACGTTTTCGTCGGTGGTGATCTTTATATCCCCGATATGTCCCTTCGGTCTTGAAAGAAGATAGACGTCGCGGAAAATGCCGTGGTAGCGGAACATATCCTGATCCTCAAGATAACTGCCCGAGCACCACTTGCGCACCTTGGCGGTGACGGTGTTCACGCCTTTTTTCACGTAGCCGCTTATATTGAACTCGGCCTGCAGGTGGCTGGCCTGTGAGTAGCCGACGTAGGTGTCATTGATAAAGAGCTCAATACAGCTCGACACGCCTTCAAAAACTATGTAGGTCTCGCGCTCGGTGTCCGCCACCTCAAACTCGCGCATGTACACACCCATAGGGTTCTCGGTAGGCACGAATGGCGGGTCGTAGGGATGGGGATACGACACGTTTGCATAGTTCGGCTTTCCGTAGCCGCGCGTCTGCCAGCAGGAGGGTACGTCAATACTTCCCCACTCCTTCTCGGCCAGATCCTCGTCAAAATCGCGCTCGTAATATTTAAAATCCCAAGCTCCGTTAAGAGGCGTGCAGCCGCCCTTCGGAATATAATACGCCCTCTGGGGCTCACGGTTTTCGCTGATGTGTTTAAGATCCTCGTATTTTCTCATATACACGTCCGTTCCGCCGATGCTTCGGCTAAAATTAATATTGACCGTATGACGATCTTATGATATAATTATATTACATCAAAAGGCATTTTTCAATATAATTATGTTGCAATTAATATAATTATATTGCAAGAAAGGATCTTATGAAAACAAAGATATATACCGAAGATCAATTATCGTTTTTTCCTCTCTACCTCACCACCGTGGGCGTTGAATACAAGCAATATCATCTGAAAAGGCCGGACGGTTACATGAGGCATCAGATATTTCTTGTAAATTCGGGCAACGGCTTTCTGAAGATCGGCGGCGAGTCCTTCGAAATATCGGCCAACGATCTGTTTTATATCGCATCCGACGTGCCGCACGAATATTACGGCGAGGACGAAAGCTTCAAAACCACGTATATTTCTTTTTTCGGCAGCGGCTTTGAGAGCATCAAAAGATATTACGGCCTCGGAGACTTCGGGGTCTATAAAAACAAAAGCATCGGGGCCTTTAAAATGTCTGCCGAAAAGCTCTATGACATTGTGGATAAGGTGCACGAGCTGTCCACTCTCTGCTCTCTGACCTTTTCCATCGTTATTTCATATTTTGACGAGGCCTGCAAAAAAGAGTATTCGTCTATGGAAAAAGTCCGCAACTATCTGGAGGAAAACTATTCAAAGCCCATAACCCTTGACGACGTCCTGACGGTTTACGGCCACTCAAAAACAAAGCTGTGCCGCGATTTTAAGGAAAAATATAATATGACCGTATTCGAAATGCTGACGGGTATACGCCTCCGCCACGCACATAATATGATAAATATAAATCCGAATATTGCGCTAAAAAACGTCGCAACCTACTGCGGCTTCACCGACGTAAGCTATTTTTGTAAAATGTACAAGCGGTTTTTCGGATACAGCCCCAAATCACACGGTTAAAAATACGGAGCGGAAATTCCGCTCCGTATTTTTAACTTTCAAGCTGCTTTCCGAGGAAGGATGCGGCGGTCTGCACCAGCTTGGTTTCAAGCTCGGTGGCAGGCTCGGCGGTGTGACTGCCCGAGGCATCAACCACGGAGGCCACGCAGCCTATAATATCGCCCTCTGTGAGTATGGGCATGGCACAGCTCAGAAAATGGGATCTTCCGTCGGCTATGACGGGCAGTCTTTCGCTCGCGTCGCGGCGCACGTAAAGATTGCGCGAGGCGATGATCTGCTCAAGCTCGTCGGACAGAGTCTTGTCGTTGTACTCCTTCCTCGGCACGCCCGAGCAGGCAATGACCGCATCGCGGTCGCAGATCACCACGGCCATATTGCAGGTCTTGTGCAGGGTCTCTGCGTACTGCGAGGCGAATGACGCAAGCTCGCCGATAGGCGAATATTTCTTGAAAATGACCTCACCCTCGCGGTCGGTGTAGATCTCCAGCGGGTCTCCCTCGCGGATACGCATGGTTCTTCTTATTTCTTTCGGGATCACGACACGTCCGAGGTCGTCGATCCGTCTTACAATTCCGGTTGCTTTCATATATAAAATCTCCTTGATTTACAGATTGGTGATGTTAGTATCTGCAAAAGAGGGAGATTTATACTTTTATATTTATTTTTTAAAATGTCAACTCGGTTTTCTTCCGATCAGCATACCGACGGCGTTGCCGCGGGCGATGATCCTGCCGTAAAAATCCGTGGTCACGTCACGGCTCTTGCGGTAGTAGCCGACGATAAAGCGGCTCTGCCAATCCTGAACCTTAATATCCCCGTTATCCTCGTAGGTTAAAATCGAAATAGGGCGGTATGCCGCATCCTTGATAGTCTCTGTTCTTGCCACGATCCTTCTCCTTACGGTTTGATGTTTTCATTATATCATACGCATACGAATTTTGCAAGTTTTTTATTAAAATGCGTGCTAAAGGCATATTTTCGGTAACTCGCAGGCTTTTCACACAAAAATATTGAAAAATGCGCGAAATTGTGGTATCATATTATTGAAAAATACTATGGGGAGGCTTATATGGGTTCTTGGGGCGTTGGGCTTTATTCCAATGACATAGGGTGTGACATTCGGGATGACTGTGCCGAAATATATCCTTTACTGGGCGAGGAACGCGGCACGGCTGCCGTCCTTGAAGAATACCGCGACATCCTTTGCGGCGAGCCGGATAACGAAAGTGCAAATTTTTGGTTTGCGCTTGCCGATTGGCAGTGGAAGCACGGCATACTCTCCCCTTTGGTAAAGGAAACGGCGCTTTCGCTTATTGACGCGCGTGTGGGTTTGGACGAATGGATCGAATCGGGCACGCCTACCGACGTAAAGAAACGAATTGAAGTTACAGAAAAGCTCCGTGCTCAATTACTATCTCCGCAACCGCAAAAAAAGATCCCAAAGCCTAAAATAGCGAAGCCCAAGCACAAACGCGGCGATATTATAATCTTCCGCACCTGCGGCAAGGATTTTGAGTATGCCGAAACGGTTTGGAATATAGAGCATTGCACGGATCGCCTTACCTTCGCGCCGGATATATCCGACAAAGTCAGCTCCGTTCTCTCTCCCCCATATGAAGCATACGGTAAATATTTAGCCATAATTTGCGTTGGAACAGAGAAAGAGCTACACTCCAAATACGCGCCCGACATATTCGACGAACGAAGCATTTATGCGTTTTACGATTTTATATCCGACGAAAAGCCGACTCTTGACGATCTCGGGCGTTGCGGCTTTTTGCCCATGCATTTCAGATATTCACCCGACTCGCCCGACAGTCTGAGCTACGGTTGGAAATACACGTTCTCTCTATATACATACGGCTTCAGGATATCAAACCGTTCATCCGAGAAAGCTATTGAAAAGATTTTTTGCGCCGATGAGGCCGAAAGATTCTACGGTTTGTTTAGCAAAAAGGATTATTGCAGCGAAAGCACGTCTTGTATGGAGCTTTTTGATGCCTTCTCCGATTTTTTCGAAGAAAAGGCAAGACTTGGCGCGGCCGGTGTGGCATACGATAATCTTCTTGATCCGCGCATAAAGAACCCTCCGCTTCGCTCCGACAAGGAGTTCGCTCGGGCTTGGCGCGAAGAAGTAAAGCGCGAGGAGGAAATGATCTGATGAGCAGGCTGATATTTCATATTGACGTCAACAGCGCATTTCTTTCCTGGGAGGCGGCGCGGAGAGTGGCTCGGGGAGAGGATGATATCCGTCTGATACCGTCGGCCATAGGCGGCGACCGCGACAAGCGGCGCGGGGTCATTCTGGCAAAGTCCATCCCCGCGAAGAAATACGGCATCAAGACGGGCGAGCCCGTGGGCATGGCGCTGAGCAAATGCCCTTCCCTTTTCCTCGCCAAGCCCGACTTTCGGCTTTATCAGAAATGCTCGTCGGCCTTTATCGCCGTTTGCAAAAAGTACGCGCCCGTGGTAGAGCAGTTCTCCATCGACGAGTGCTTTCTCGATATGAGCGGCACCCGCAGGCTCTATCCCGACCCCGTGGCCATCGCCCATAAGATCAAGGACGAGATCCGTGACACCCTCGGCTTTACGGTGAACGTGGGCATCGGCCCCAACAAGCTGCTGGCCAAAATGGCAAGCGACTTTGAAAAGCCCGACCGCGTTCACACTCTTTTCCCCGAGGAGCTGGCCGAAAAATTCCATCCCCTGCCCGTCCGCGACCTTTTTGCCGTGGGCGCATCCACGGCAGACAAGCTGCAAGGGCTGGGTATCAAGACCATCGGCGAGCTTGCGCATCTTGATCTGCCCTCGCTTCAGGCCATCGTGGGCAACAAGTTCGGCATTCAGCTTTACAATTTTTCCCGCGGCATCGACGACTCGCCCGTTGAAAGCGAGCCCCACGAGGCCAAGGGCTACAGCAATTCCGTGACCCTTGAAAAGGACGTGGTCAGCATTGAGCAGGCAAACCCCATTCTGCTGGCACTCTGCGACAGCGTCAGCACCCGTATGCGCGCCGACGGCGTTAAGACCACCTGCGTGGCCGTTACCATTCGCTCGGACAAGTTCAAGAACAGCTCGCGCCAACGAACGCTTGACAGCCCCACCGACATTACGGGCGACATCTACGCCATAGCAAAGAGCATCTTTGCCTCCCTTTGGGATCGCCGCACGCCCTTGCGGCTTCTCGGCGTGGGGCTGACGGGCATCACCGACGGTGAGGACGTTCAGCTCTCACTCTTCTCCGAGGTCGATGACGGCAAGAAGGAAAAGGACCGCCGCGTTGACCGCGCGGTGGACGAGATACGCAGCCGCTTCGGCGCCGACAAGCTCATGCGCGGCACCACCTACGGCGCGCACATAACCGTGGGCAAAAAGCACAGCGCGCAAATTGAGGAAATTAAGGGCAAAAAGGAATAATCAACACCCGAGTGATACAATATCCGCAAAGAGTGCTTGATTATTCCTTTTTTATCTGCTATAATAAATTAACGAAATGCATTTTGGAGGTAAAAATGGAAGCCGGATTTATACGCGAGATCATTTTTGACTCTTCCCTGCCGCAGGGCTCTTATCTTCTCGGTCTGCCCGCAATAAAGCATCTCTCGGATGCGGGGAGGCTGACCTTTTCGTCTGCCGTCACCTTTTTCGTGGGCGAGAACGGCACGGGAAAGTCAACCCTGCTTGAGGCCATAGCCGTGGCCTTCGGCTTTAATGCGGAGGGCGGCTCGCGCAATTTCAATTTTGCCACCGCGAGCACACATTCCGAGCTTTTTGAGCATATCACTCTCGTAAAGAGCCTTCAGCGGCCGCGCGACGGTTTTTTCCTGCGCGCCGAGAGCCTTTACAACGTGGCGACCAATATCGAAGATCTGGACAATGCGCCCGGCTTTTCGCGAAAAATAGTCGAAAGCTTCGGCGGAGTTTCGCTTCACAAGCAATCTCACGGCGAGAGCTTTTTGTCCATTGTTCAGAACCGTTTTAAGGGTAACGGACTTTATATTATTGACGAGCCCGAGGCCGCGCTCTCTCCCATGAGGCTTATGACTTTGATGGCCGAGATCAATTCACTTGTGAAAAAGGGCTCGCAGTTCATAATCGCCACCCACTCGCCCATACTTATGACCCTTCCGGGTGCCGAGATAATGGAGTTCTCGCAGAACGGAATCAGAAATGTCGACTACCGTGAGACCGAGCACTATCAGATCACCAAGCGTTTTCTCGACGATCCCGATCGGATGCTGAAATATCTTCTGGAGTAAAAATTTCAAAATAAAGGACGGCTTTCCGAAACAAAGGCCACATACTTAAATATGAAGCTTAAAATTTCCGAAAACATCAAAAATCTCAGAATATCAAAGGGGCTCACGCAGAGCGAGCTTGCTCTGCTCCTATCGGTCACGCCTCAATCGGTCAGCCGCTGGGAAAACGGTCAGGCCTACCCCGATATGGAGACTTTGCCGCTTTTATCGAACATCTTCGGCGTCAGCTACGACGAGCTTATGGGTGCCACCCATTACGACACCGAGAAGCTGAGAAGATCCTTTTTCAGGCTGAAATATGAGGCCTCCCTCTCTCCGAGCTACGAGACCGAGCTTCGTGCACTTCAGATCGGTGAAGAGCTCACAAAAAGAGACCCCAAGTTTCTTGTCACCTATTTCCCCTTCCTTGTCTCCTTCAAAGAAAAATACGGTGAGATCACCGAAACTCAAATACGCGACGCAAGAGCTCGGATGCGCCAATGTTTAAGAGAAAGCGATTTTTCAACTAAAATTTATTCGCTTTACGATATAGTGGCCTATGAAAATGACGCCGAGCTTGAGGTCTGGAAGGATGAATATGCTCTGCCCTATTATTATCGACATCTTGATTTTTGGGATGAGCTGCTTCTTTTCAGATATTATTCGAAGCACGATGCGGAAAACCACGAAAAAACAAGCGAGAAGATAATATTTGAAAAGCTCGGCAGGGCCATAAGCCTGCTTTCCTGCTATGAGCTTTGCGCTCCCGATGAAAGATGGGCAGATCTGAAGCCGCTGCAAAATCACAAGGCCGCGCTCGACATGATAAACCTTTATTCAAGCCGATTTGATGATATTTTTTGCATGATCCGCACCGTCACCGAATTCCGCTATGCCCTTTCGCTTTTTGAAAACGGGCTTGACGAGGAGGGCTTTTCGATGCTCGAAACCGTGAAGGAGCACGTCAGCACCCTTTGCGATATGCCCGACGGCAAGCTTTTGTACGGCTCTGTTCCGCCTCTTGAAAAAGCTTTTATCAAGCTGGAGAAATCGAAGTTTTACACCGACCAATGTCTTATGAATATAATGGGAACAGACAAAAATCCAAGGTACGGCAGGCTCTCGGAGAATCGCAGATTCGTTGAATTTTTTGAATACGTCAACTCGTTGGGACCCAAAAAGGGCGGGAGCATCTGCAATGACGAACATACCGACCTCATCGACGAAAGCGAGTGGGAGCCCCTGCTTTCCCTCGCACGGAAGAAATGCCCCGATAAAAAGGATGGGTCGGCCGTGATCGCCAAGAGCTGCGGCGGCAATTATTATTCGTTTGTTTATGACAATATTTCGGATGCGTCCGAGGCTGATGGCTTTCTCAAAACGCTCGTTGGGCAGCTTGAGAGTCCGCAAGACACAAAGATCGAAAAGCTCGTCTGTATGTGGCACGGCGGGGCTGTCGATCTGCCGTCTTTTGCTCTGCGCGATATGCTTTGCAGATTGAATCCCGATAACCTTGATGCGGATATTCTTGTTTTAACTCGTCGGGGCTTATCGACCAAAAAGCTTTGGCAGACCATGCGCCGGGGCTATAAAGAAAAATTCGGGGACTGATCATTCAGTCCCCATTTCTTTTGCGGTATTCCGAGGGACGGTATCCCACGGATTTCAGAAAGGCATTGGAAAAATAGTATGCGTTGGCATAGCCGCAGGCCTCGCCAACCTGCGCCACGGGCATATCCGACTCGCAAAGCAATCTTTTGGCGAGCTTGATCCGATGCATCATAATATATTCGGTCGGGGTCATGCCAAGCTCGTTGCGGAATTTAAATATAAGCCCCGTATAGCTGAGCCCCACGCGCCTTGCAACCGCCTCCACGTCTATCTTTTCCGCCAGATTTTCGTTTATATACTCGAGGGCCTCCTCAAGCGCGCGGCTCATCCTCGGCGCGGGTGGATTTTCGGGAGCCGTAAAAATATAATTTTCAGTGATCATCCGCTCAAGCATATGGAGAAAAAGACCGTTCTTTCCCAAGGCGGCAATGCGATCCGCGCTTTTGAGCCAAGCCCTCACCTGCTCGTGGGGAATATCCACCGCACCGGGTCGCAGAGCGAGGCAGGCGGCGTCACCCGGGTCTGCGTGAAATGAGAGCTGGTGAAAATCTATCGGCTCCAGCACGCGTCTGAAAAATTCCGTGTACGGCGGTACGTAGGCGACCTCGCCCGACCCAAAGATACGTTTTATACCGAGCGAGGGAAACTCAAGCTCAAAGCTCCCTTTTGAGAGAGCAAGAAGAATGCCCCACGGGCGTTTTCCCGAGGACAGCTCAAAGAAGCGCTTGTCCCTTCCTCCGTTATATTTTATAAGCGTCAGTTTCATAACCGCCCTCACTGTCAAATGTTATATTTTTATTATACTTTTTTACATTGAAATTGTCAATAGAAGCTGATAAAATAAATAAAGATCTCAATTCCCGGAGGATTTTATGAACTGTTCGCTTGATAAAAAAATTATAAATTGCGATGTCTGCGTTATAGGCGGCGGGCTTTCCGGCTCATTTGCCGCACTTGAGGCGGCGAGGCACGGAGCATCGGTCGTGCTGATGCAGGATCGCCCGATGCTCGGCGGAAACGCGTCATCCGAAATACGGATGTGGGTGCGCGGCGCCAAGGGCAAATTTGACCGTGAAAGCGGTCTGATCTCCGAGCTTGAGGAGCGGAATATTCACGGCAACCCGACCCTTGTTCACTCGCTTTTCGACGCAACTCTTTACGGGATGCTTGCCGAGAACGAAAACATCACCCTTTATCTGAACACGTCCTGCCTTGACGCCGAGTGTGACGGCGGCAGAATAACCTCGGTCACCGGCTGGCAGCTTACCACCTACACCTACGTGACCGTCAAAGCACAAATATTTATTGATTGCTCGGGCGACAGTATTCTCGCGCCGCTGGTCGGCGCAGAATACCGCCACGGCCGTGAGGCCCGTGAGGAATACGGCGAGTCGCTGGGCTGCGACAGGGCTGACACGCGAACTATGGGAATGTCGGTCCTCCTGGCGGCGCGCGAGACCGATCACCCCGTCAGCTTTACTCCCCCGCCCTTTGCCAACGTGTACCCCGACGATTCCTGCTTTGCGAGCGACGTGAGGGAGCGGGCTCACGCCCTTGTTCGTGACCACAAGATCGGCACCAGCGGCACAAATCTTTGGTGGATCGAGCTTGGCGGCGAGGGCAACAGCATCCGCGACGTGGAACGGATTCGCGGTGAGCTACTTGCCGCCGTTTACGGCGTATGGGATCACATCAAAAATCGCGGCGATCACGGAATGGAAAATTGGGAGCTTGAATGGGTGGGCTTTCTGCCCGGCAAGCGCGAATCCCGGCGCTACGTGGGCGACTACGTTCTGACTGAGAACGATATCAGAAGCGGCGGCCGATTTGAGGACGAGGTTGCCTACGGCGGCTGGCCTATGGATGACCACAATCCTTACGGTATGCGAAAAAATGACGAGCTCAGCATTCCTTCGGTAGTGGTTCCCGTTACCGAGCCCTACGGTATTCCGCTTCGCTGTCTCTACTCTAAAAATATTGATAATCTTATGTTCGCGGGACGAAATATCAGCGCGACACACATCGCCCTCTCCTCCACGCGTGTAATGGCCACCTGCTCCTTGCTCGGTCAGGCGGTGGGAGCCGCGGCGACTCTCGCGGTCAGCTATAGAGTCGATCCCCGTAATATCGCAGAAGATCACACGGGCGAGGTTCAGAAAATACTTATGGATGACGGCGTTTTTCTGCCCCATATCAAGCGCGAGGTCACGCCGCTGACAAAGTCTGCGCGGCTGAATATAAGCGACTCCGAGCGCGAGGTGCTGCTCAACGGCATTGAACGTCCTCGAAGCGAATCGGGCGAAAACGGTATTTTGCAATCGGTAGGCGACTCGCTCTGCTTTGAATTTGACTCGCCGAAGAAGATATCGGCTCTGCGCCTGCGCTTCGATCCCGATTTCGAGCGATTTTCCATCTCGGACAACAAAAAGATGCGGGTATTCGCAATGAAGCTCCACGAGGGCAAGGATTTTTCCCCCGTTCGTGTGGCCGCCACCATAGTCCGTGACTTCACGGTAATCGCCGACGGCGTTGAGGTTGCAAGCATCAAGGGCAACTTCCTCAGCCTTGTGCGCCTGCCCCTCAATGTTGAGGCACGACGTATCTGCATCCGCTGGGACGCCACCAACGGTGCAGAAAGGGTTCGTATTTTCTCTGCGGAGCTTATATAAAAAGATTAAGGATGACCGACGTCATCCTTGATCTTTTATGTATTATCTTTTTGGGTTCTGATCAGCTTCGCCGAGTGCGTAGGTCTTCTCTGATCCTCGGGCGGGAGCTGCATATAATCCTTATAGAGCTTTGTCAGCACGTTGTGGCAATCGCTCGGCACGTAGAAGCTTCCGTTTTCGAACTTTTCTTCGCCGGGTGTGCCAAACCACTCCACGGGGAAAAAGCACTTCTCGGGCGTGTAAATGTAAACCGCCGCATAGGTGAAATATTCCTTACTTTCACAGCCCTGATATTTGGTTATTGTCTTTATGACCTTTTTCAGGCTTCTCTTTTCGCTGAGAAAGAAGAAAAGCTTCAGCTTTTGGTGAAGCGTGTACATGATCTTGTTCACCTTGCCGTAGAAGGAATCGGTTTTTACAACAAAATTTTTGCAACGGGCAACCTTATAGAAAAACAGTGCTCTTTTGAATTTTCTGAAATATCTCTTTTTCTTTTTTTCGGGAAAGCTGTCAAGGGCAAAAATATCTATCCAAGGATGAACGGTAACCTGATTGCCCGCATATTGACGCTCGATATCCGCATCAAGGTCGAGCACTCGCATCTGAAGCTCGGGCTCGCGGTCGCCCTTGATCTTGTAATCACCGTCATTGAGCACAAATCTTTCATCCTTGTTCTCTGTGCGGAGATATTCCAAAAGCTTCATATAGTCATCTCTCGGCATCCAAACGTCCACGTCATCATCCCACGGGATGAATCCGTTATGTCGCACCGCGCCGAGCAACGTGCCGTATGCGAGGTAATAGGTAAATCCGTTCTCTCTGCACACCTTATCTAAAAAGGCAAGTATCTCGTGTGTGCATTCCTGAAGCTCACGAATACCGTATTCGTCCTTTTGTGCTATTGTCTGCGCATCTAAAGTTTTCTCGTCCATGTCAATTCACTGCTCCGTTTTTTTATTACGGGCGGGATCCGATCCCGCCCGTAAGCTTTAAATCAATAGTTCTCTGCCTTGATCTGGAAGTAAGCCTGAGGATGTGCGCAAACGGGGCACATCTGGGGAGCCTTCTTACCGATCATAAGATGACCGCAGTTAGAGCACTGCCAGATAACGTCGTGATCCTTGGAGAAAACGACCTCATCGTTGACGTTAGCGAGGAGCTTTCTGTATCTCTCCTCGTGCTCCTTCTCAATGGCGGCAACCATACGGAAGAGCGCGGCTATCTTGGTGAAGCCCTCTTCCTCGGCCTCCTTTGCAAAGCCTGCGTACATATCGGTCCACTCGTAGTACTCTCCTGCGGCGGCATCTGCAAGGTTTACGTCGGTTGCGGGGATCTCGCCGTCGTGGAGGAGCTTGAACCAGATCTTTGCGTGCTCCTTCTCGTTTTCTGCGGTCTCCTCAAAGATCTTTGCGATCTGAACGAACCCGTCTTTCTTTGCCTTAGAGGCATAATAGGTATACTTATTTCTCGCCTGCGATTCACCGGCGAATGCGGCCATCAGATTGGCCTCAGTTCTTGAGCCCTTGAATTCCATCTCAAAATTCTCCTTTTGTTTATTTTAGTTTTTTATTTTTACCCTTTCGGGTTCTTTTTCAATAATTGCGAACAGCATAACCACCATCATTTCATACGGCAACGGGCAGAATTCGCCGGGGTTGACCTGCGTCATCAAAAACACGCCGAGGTAGGAAAGCCCCAATATCATAACGAAGGGATTGAAGCGTCTGATCACCTCGCGCACGCGGGTAAAGATCTGATATCCGTAGCCCGCGATACCTACGATTCCCATGCTTCCGATGACCTGAGGGATCATCATATGGTACCATCCCATGGTTCCTGTCTTGCCCGAATAGAATTGATTAACGGCGGGGTTGGCGATTCCCTTTCCGAATATGGGCGACTCGATGAATTCACGGATCGACAGCGAGAACAGCTTACCTCGCACCTCGTCCTCCGCGTGCATCACCATTGAAACAAGCTTTGTTATCAGGCCGAATTCGAAAGCCACAAACGTCGCCGCGCATAGGGCGACTGCCGAAATGCCCCATCCGACCCATCTTGACAGCTTGTTGCGGGTCATTACCGAGAAGGCGATGAGACAAATGAAGAATTCAACGCCTCCCATAAGGAGTCCGCCTCTCGAGCCCGACAGGAATATTATTCCCATCATAAAGAAGGGGGTAACAAGATGCCAGAGCTTGCGGTTGCTCTGCATGGCCTTGTAAAACGGGAAAGGCATGAACAGCATCAGGAAGGTCGATATATTGTTGCCGCACTGGAGCATTATGGTGTTCGGTGCTATGGTGCTGGGATAATACTCGGTCATGCCCAGCTTTTGCTCGCCTATGATCTCTCGCTTTTCGAGGAACTCGAGCAGAGTGAGACGGTCGGACAGGCTGATATAGTTCTCAACGTATACGGCAATAAGCTGGAAGCAGGTAAAGAGACCCGCCATATACATTATATCCACAAATTTCTCGTGCCAATCATAATCACGCTCTATCTCAAGCTGAGATTTGATCAGTATGTAGCAGATCATCATTCCCACGCCGAGACCGGCCACGTAGTACATTGACTTGAGGTAATTCTCAATGCTGATAAAGCCAAAGCCTCCGATGGAAACGGCAACGGTTACGGCAACGATACCGTAAAAAGTTCTGCCGATTACTATGGGACGGCGGTAAAAAACGAAGTGGAAAACCACGGCGGCGACCACGGGAAAGGCCAGCCACCAGAGCTTTATGAAGGTATCGAAGGAATTATAGCATTGCAGTACAGAGATGCAGATTACGAGGAATGGGAAGGTGGTCGGGAGAATATCGTCGCTGACCGTGAGAATAAGCGAGATCAGCAAAACGAAGAATACAACGCCCGCAACCTCCGCGCCAAAGGATATAAACAGCGCACCCGCCGCAAAGCAGAGCCACATAAAGAGCCGCGTCAAAAAGAAGTTGCGCAATTTAAGAAAGATTTGCGCCAACTTCGCATTTTTTGGCAGAGGAGAAATATATTTCTCTTTCATTTCGGATATACCTTTCAAATTTTATTTGTTATCTTCAACATCAACGATGACTATTTCTCTCGGATTGAAGAACCGCGGAACGAAGGCCGTGTTTGCAAGTCCGCGCCCGACGGCCAAGCGACCGTCGTAAAGTCCTCCTGCCCGTGGCGGCAGGATCCCCTGCCCCGGCGCATACAGGCCACGGCCGAAAAGTCTTATCTGACCGCCGTGGGCGTGTCCCGAAAGGATCACGTCGATATTTCGCGATTTCAGATATTTTTCGTAATATTCGGGATGGTGACAAAGCAAGATCGACAGCCCCTCACCTTTTTCGAACCCGTCAAGCATCGAAAGCTCGGGGACGAGGTCGGTGTTTGTCATTCCGCTGGTCAGGCCGCCGATGCGCAGGCCGTTTTCACAGACGAAGCTGTTATCGAGAAGCACTGCCCCGCTCTCTTTGATGAGCCCGAGGTTTTCCGGGTGTATCGAAAGCCCTACGTTCTTTTTGTAATAATGACCGCAAAGCTCGTGATTGCCGAGGGAGTAATAAGTCGGCGCGATTGCAGAAAGCCTTTTTAAGAGCGAGAAAGCAAATTCGTGGGTCACGTCAACCTTATCGGTCGCCGCGTATTCCCCCTCAAGAAGATCAAGCCTTGAGGTAAGATCCCCGGGGATCGCAATCAGGTCGGGGTGAAGCTCGGCCACCGCGTCAGCCAGATCCCCGTACACGTTATCGTGCAGATCGGACAGGAGAACGATTCGAAGCCTCCTCGGAGCCTTGCCGTTTTTTATTTTATAATATATTTTTTTCATACCTTTCCACCGTACAGGTCAGTTATATACATTTTATCATAATATTCGACTTTTTGCAAGAGCCTGCGACACAAAATAATCGCAAAAAACACATTATTCGATTTATTTTTTAATTTTTTTCATATCTTCATATTTCTATTGTAAAAAACGCGCTTTTGTGGTAAAATAATATCAGTAAGCTCAATTTCACGCCCATCGGCAAAACGGAGAAGATCATGCCCTACACATTCGGAATCCACACACTCGGCTGCAAGGTAAATCAATATGAAAGCGAAGCACTGGCGGAGCTTGCGGTAAAGGCAGGCTTTTCTCTCTGCGAGGGCGGCGAGGCGTGCGACGTTTGCGTTATCAACACCTGCACGGTTACGGGTGAGAGCGACAGGAAGTCCCGTCAGCTCATTCGACGCGTAAGGTCGCAGAACCCGGGTGCCGTCATAATCGTCACGGGCTGTCTGTCCCAGGTAGCCCCCGAAACGGTTGCCGCCATCGACGGCGTATCTTATATTTGCGGCAACAGCCGCAAGGCAGACGTTATTGATGCGGCACTTTCACTTGTGGGTAAGCCGAAGGCCGAGCCTATCGTTGACGTGTCCCCCGTTGATGTCGCACCCTTTGAGCGGATGAGCATAGAGCATTTTCCGCGCACACGCGCATACATAAAGATCGAGGACGGCTGTGAGTCCCACTGCACCTACTGTATCATTCCCTCGGCGCGAGGAAAAATACGTTCAAAGCCCCGCGAGGACGTGCTGAACGAGCTCTGCGCTCTTGCCCGCGGCGGTTGCCGTGAGGTGGTGCTGACCGGTATCGAAACGGCCTCCTACGGCATTGATCTCGGCTCTTACCGACTTGCCGACCTTCTGTGCGATGCCGACCGTCTTCTCGGCGGCGAGGTAAGAATACGTCTCGGCTCACTTGATCCCTCGCTGATCAAGCCTGCGTTCGTGGAAAAGATAGCACCGTTGTCCTCGGTAGCCCCCCATTTTCATCTTTCCATGCAAAGCGGAAGCGACAGCGTGCTTGCCGCAATGAAGCGCAAATATAACACGAAAATGGCGCTGGCCGGAATGGAGCTTCTCCGCTCGGCTATGCCCGACGTGCAGTTCACCACCGATCTGATCGTCGGATTTCCCGGCGAGACCGATGATAATTTTGCCGAAACGCTTGAGTTCGTAGAGCGCGCCGGATTCCTTTCTGCGCACGTTTTCGCTTACTCAAAGCGAAAAGGAACTCCCGCCGCCGAGCGGCGCGATCAGGTTCCCGAAAACGTGAAGAAGGAGCGCTCCGCGGCCCTTATTGCCGCCTGCAAGAGGATCGGCGACGGGATCCTTGAAGGTCAGGTCGGGCGCAGCTACCCCGTGCTTTTCGAAACCGATTCAAACGGTGTCTCGGTCGGCCATACGCCGTCGTTCATCGAGGTTCACGTAAATTCCGACGCGCCGCTGCACTCTACCGTGAGAAACGTAAGGCTGACGCAGGCCTGCGAAGGATTTTGCCTCGGCGAGCTTGAAGACTGAACTCAAAAATTTGCTTTTGCCGCACCGCGGCGGAATGGATATTTTATGAATTACAATTATTTTGTGCCCTACGGGATGCCGCTGATCGTTCAGAATTTCGGCTTTTTCACCCCCGAAGCATTGCAAAATTTCAAAAACGACCAAGGCCTTGAATGCGACCTGCGCGAGCTCGTCTATATTCAAAGCTACTACCGCGCCCGAGCGCACCGTGACCCTTCCCTTGACGAGCTGAAATTTCTTGACGCCGTCATAAGCCACCGCAAGACCCCGCTCTCGCGATTCGTTATCGAAAAGCTGGATTCGGATTCTGTGGCGGCAGGCGAAAGCTTTGACGATGCCGCGAAAAAGCTCTCGGAGCTCGGACACGTCGCCCCCTTTTCCTTGGCCGATATTGCCTCTGTCGCCGACGAGTATCTTGACCGCGCAGGCAAGCGCACTGCGACTCCCGGTATTTTCGGCAAGTGCGCCGATCAGGCCGAGCTTGAATTTTACTTCAAGGGCTGTGCTCCCGTGGCAATGCCCGAGACCGACCTCTCGCGCTGTGTCATCGGCAAGCCCGTCAGACCGCCGAGAAAAATATTTCCCGTTTCGGCCAATGACGTTTTTGTAATTATATTCGGCAGGAACGATGCTGATTCCGCCGACGTGGGCGAACGCCTCGCCAGACTTTTATATCATCCTGAAATAACCGACCACATCCGCAAGGTCAGCTCCGTCGGTGAGGGTGCGATATTTGATTATCTGACCTCCGCCGCAGAGGGATTTTATGCAGATGCCGTATCGTTGCCTCCCGTGACCTATGAATACGATCCACTTGCGGGGCTCTTCGCCGGCCGCGAGAACTGCGTTGTCACGGCAGTCAGCGGACATATGCTCCCGTATGTTTCGGAAATCGCGAGCGGTCTGGAGCTCACCGTTGCGCCATTCGGTCATCCTCTCAAGGAAAAGCGCATATCGGTCAGATACGGCGGCGCGTTTCCCCTTGAATTTGAGCCTGCGTTTATATCCGATCTGCCGCCGAGCTGTCCCGTTTCCGCCGAGATCCTCGTCGGCGAGGCGGAAAAGACCGCGCACAGCAGCGGATCTCGATACACGGATGAGCTCGTTTTTGCTTCTTCGAGCTGTGTCGGAAGCTCTGTCCGCGAGGTTACGGACAGCATCGTCGCCGCCGTCTCACCCCTTGTGGCTGCGGGCGTTCGATTTACCGATATTTCGGTGTCCTTTGATTGCAAGCTTCCCTTGGGCTCAACCGACCGAGCCGTTCAAGGCAATGCGCTGTCCCTTCTGCTTGGCAAATACCGCGCCCAGGCCGAGCTTTGCCTGCGCTCCGAAGGCAACAGATACACTTGCTCATCGGGCGATCCGTCGATCTGCACCTTTGCCAGAGCTGCAAGACCGAAAAAGAAGGGAGATTCTGCAACCGATCATATCGGCTCTCTTTATCTCGTTGCCGCCAGGCGCCGCTCCGACGGACTTCTTGATTTTGAAAGCCTGCGCGAGCTTTACGGATACGTCGCCTCCCTGATCGAAAAGGATCAGGCCACATCCGTCACCGCCTTGGGCTGTGATGCTCTCGATACGCAGCTCGAAGGGCTTACGATCGAGCTTCCGAGCCCCGATAACGTGCCGAATGAACTGAAAAAGTGTGCCGTTGGCGCGTTTATTATCGAATCCGAGGCCGAAATTCACGGACTTTTGCTGAAAAGAAAAGATTTTTCGATTTAATTAATAAAAAATTTCAAAAAACACTTGCAATTTGAAAAAGAATGTGTTATAATATGGATTGCTTGTGAAAAATAATAATTTATATATTTCTTATCGCTGACATAGGAGGTGTCTTAGAATGGCAAAATGTGATATTTGCGGAAAGGGCGTTGTCTTCGGACAGAACGTCTCTCACTCCCACCGTAAGACTAACAGAATGTGGAAGCCTAACGTTCGCAAGGTAAAGGCCGTTGTTAACGGAACTCATACCACTGTGCACGTATGCTCCAGATGTCTGCGTTCGGGCAAAGTTACCCGCGTTTGAGTCTTGATAACACAAAAAGCCGGTTTTTCCGGCTTTTTTGTTTTGAAAGGAAGCTATGAAACACGTAATTCTTGATATACGCACGCCCACGGCGGCCATCACACGGCTGACCTCACTTGGCTTTGAGCCCATCCTTCTGCCGCCCTTCCTCACCCTTGCCGAGCCCGTGGCGGCTCACCCCGATATGCTGATCTTCTTCGGGCAGAAGCTCTATTGCCACGCGGACTACTTACCCCTCGCGCGGCGCGAGCTTGAGCTGATCGCCGAGGCGGCGGAGCTTGAGCTTGAGACAACCGACGAGCCCATAGGTGACGAATACCCGCGCGACGTGCTCTTTAACGCCTTTTCGGCGGGCGAGAGCCTTGTAGGAAGGATCGACAGCATCTCGGCAAAGCTGAAGGCTGATTTTGAAAGCCTTATCAACGTGCGGCAGGGCTATGCAAAATGCTCGACCTGCGCGGTCTCCGAGCGCGCCTTCATAACCGCCGACGAAGCGATCAAAAAAGCCCTGCTTGCGCAAGGCTTTGAGGTTTTGAAGATATCTCCCGACGGCGTTGAGCTGACGGGCTACGATTGCGGCTTTATCGGCGGCGCATCGGGCACCGACGGCGAGCACGTGTACTTTTGCGGCTCACTTGACCGTCACCCCGACGGCGAGGCCATAAAGGCCTTTTGCGCGTGTCACGGAAGGCCTGCGGTAAGTCTCTCGGACGAGCCCCTTTACGACGTGGGAACTATGTTCTTTATTTGACGTAATCGGCACCGGGAGTGGTCAGAGTCTTGCCGTCCGACATGAAGAACACCGCTTCGAAGTCCCACTCGCCCGACTCGTACACGGCCATTGTGGCCTCATATCCCATAAGGAAGAAGGCGGTGGAAAGAGCGTCCGCCCTCGCACCGTTGCGGCAGATAACTGCCACGGCACGGACACCGTTATCCCCGGGATAAGCGGTGCGAGGATCGATGATATGGTGATATTTTTTGCCGTCAACGGTCACAAATCTCTCATAATCCCCCGAAACCGACACATACCCCGACGAAAGACGTACAGCCCCGCGGCTGTTCTCCGAGTCGGGGTCTTTCAGTCCCACGCGGTAGGGCGAGCCGTCGGATTTCTTGCCGAAAACGCCGACCATACCGCCGAAATCCAGCATATAACCTACGATCCCGTATTTTTCGGCATTGGCCGCAATGTGCTCGGCTACGGCCTGCTCGGCATAGCCCTTGCCAATGCCGCCGAGATCGATCATCGTACCGACGGCAAGTGTCACCGACGTGCCGTTGACCTTGATCTTATCCGCTCCGATGCTTGCACGGCAGGCGGCAAGCTCGTCCTCGGTGGGAAGTCTGTTTTCCTTGCCGCAGCGATTCCAGAGCTCGACGGCCGAGGCCACGGTCGGGTCGAAAAGCCCTCCGGACACAGTCCGCACGTCCCCGGCCACGCGCAAAAGCTCCAGCGTTATGGGGTCGCAATCCACCGTCTCGCCGTGATTTAAGCGATAAATATCGCTGTCGGGCAGAGTTTTGGATATGACGCGCTCGATGGAATAGATCAGATCCTCGCACTCGTCGAGCAGAGCCGTCACGTCCTCACGGGCGTTGATCTGCAGGGTCACGTCGGTATTCATAGCGTAAATATATCGGGTCTGGTAGCTCCCCTCCATGGAACAGCCGAAAAGCGGCAGGACGAAAAGCAGGGCGAGCAACAGAGCCACGGCTTTATTTGGCTTTAACATTTATAATTTTCTCCGTTCTTATATACAAAACGTTAAGGATCGCGCCGATGGCCGCACCGGTGAAGATGCCGCAAATCAGCAAAACGGGCAGGTAGAAGGTAGCTCCGACGCCGTAAAGGACTGCGGCGGCAAGTATCTGACCGCAACCGTGGGCGGCCGAGGAAATGACCGACGCGCCGATAAAGCTCAGCTTGCCCCGTCGCACGGCAAGGCGCGAAATAAAGAGCGTGCCGTATGCAAGAGCACCGCCGAGAAAGGCGAAAACGAAGGACACGGGCGAGCCGAAAAGCAGAGCCGACAAAAGCACGCGCACGAAGGAAACGAGGGCGGCATCGACGGGCGAGCAAATGAAAAAGGCCAGCATTACGGCAAGGTTGGCAAGACCGAGCTTGACGCCCGGGAGCGGGATCAGCAAGGATACAGGCAGGATCGCCTCAAGATATGAAAAAGCCAGCGCGGCGCAGATGAGGGCGGCATCGGCGCAAAGGCGGCGGGTGGTAAAACGCTTACTGCGCGAGGATATCGTCATCCGAGCCACCTCCTCCCACCGAGATCACAACCCCTGCGGGGGCGCAGATAATGCTCTGCCCCGAGCGGGATATACGGCCGCTGTTGACGCAAACGCCGTCGGCGCATCCGCTTTCTTCGACCCAAGCCTCGCCGTTGTCTATGACCACCGTAAGCTTAATGCCGTTGTTTTCCAGCTCAAAGCGATGATCACGGGAAAGCTCTCCCTCGTAGACCACCTCGGTGCCCTCCTCCGTACGCAGACTGACCGTGACCGTCTGCCCCGACGGGAGCAAAAAAGGAACGAATATAAGTGCGATCGCCACAACCAAAACAACGCCTATAACGGCGAGATCCCAAAAAGTCGGCTTTGTGCGCATTATATCCCCTCCTGTCAAAATCTTTTGTTCAAGTATACCACAGCCGCGATTTTTTGTCAATAGGCGGCATTCGGGTCAAAGCGACCTCAAAAAGGCACAAAATGCTCCTTTTTTCGCCCCTAAAAATTTTTTTGAAATTTTTCAAACTTTTTTTCAAAAAGGTATTGCATTTTTCAAAAAGTTGTGGTATAATATCACACGTTGGTCACGGAGGCATAGCTCAGCTGGTTAGAGTACTTGCTTGACATGCAAGGGGTCATTGGTTCGATTCCAATTGTCTCCACCAAAAAAGAACGAAGCAGTCGCTTCGTTCTTTTTTTATCCAAGCCGCAGGCGACAGGCCTGCGGCTTGGTATATCATCACGCGAAGCGTGTATATCATCACGCACCGGCGTGTATATCATCATCTTCAAAAGCTCGAAGCCGACCGCTTTGCGGTCGGCTTCTCTTTTTATTTGTGTATGATCTCTTCAAACTTAACGTATGGAGTATAATAAGAAGGAACGTAGTACTGTGTGTTCACGGAACCGGGATCGCAGGTGTATGTATGCTCCGTGTTCACCTGATAGGAGCGAACGGTTTCGTCCGTGACCTCAAGGATATGGAAGCCCCAAAGGTTGTTCAGGCGCAGGTTGTCGAAATTGTACTTTCCTAATACGTCATCTTTGATACAATCGTACGAATATGCACCGTCATTGACAATATATCTGCCGCTTGACAGCTTATGTACATCATAGGTGTGGCTGTGGGCGTCAAACATAGCTCTGACGTTAGGATACTTTTCGATGAGAGAATTGAGCTGTACGATCTCAGGCTCATCCGTGCCTCGACCGAACCAATGCGTTGCAAGAAAAATATTTTCCCTGTCCTTATACTTCTCAAGCTGTTCCTCGATCCAGACCTCGTCGATACCCGTCCAATTGCTACCGCCTCCGCCGTGGGCCGTATTACCGTTTGCGGTGTTATAGGAGTCGAGCATCAGAAAGACATCGCCGTTCTTCGGGTTCTCCCAAACGAACTGTCTGTCTCTTCCGGCGAAGGCCACCCACATATCGTTGGGGTAGCTGTCGTGGTTGCCCGCCACCATAAGCACGGGAATATTCAGCTCCTCGGACAGCGGCTTCAGATAATAAAGGTAAAGCAATTTGCAGAAGTTTGTGTTGGGATGACGGAGCGGGTAATCATCGGTCGAAAGATCGCCCAGCACAAGGATAGCATCGAGACCGCGGCGGTAATACTCTGTCCTTATCTCGTCGCACATCATCTCCATTCGCTGCTTGTTGGAATATCCCCGATAAGTCACACGGTTTGCGTATCCGCTCTGCTCAAGAGTGGTAAAGTGAACGTCCGAAACCATCAGATATCTTCCCGTAAGCTCGGCGCGGTTTATGGAGTAATCGACCGCATCCAGCTCGTTGTCCGCAAAGCCGTCGCCCTTGAAGGTGAAGCCCTCAAGGTCAACATACTTCTGCTCTCCGTCCTTTTCGGTATAAAGCTCAACGGTCAGATAGGTCTCGCTCTCGCGCACGTCGAGGCCGCCTATGACAACGGGAGCCATATAATAGCCGTCGAGGCTCATGTGTCCGGTTATTCCCTGCCCGTCCTTATATTTCAAGCTTTCGTAAACCGTTTGCAGGTTATAGGTGTTTTCAAAATAAACGGTGTTGCCGTATGCGGCGGTGACCTTGACCAGCAGGCGGTCGTAGGCTCCAAGCTCGTCTGCTTTAAGAGCCGCGACTATGCGGATATCGGTCTTGCCGCCCGCCGCGGGAGTGCTCTGTACGGCGTAAATTCGGGTGGAATCCTGCGAATGCACTATGACGTTTTGGGAGCCCTCAATGAGTCGGCTGTCATTATCATAGTATCCGCTCTGCGTGCTTCTCAGCAGGCAATCGGTAAGCTCGACCGCTTGTCCGTTAGCCTTTATCGCCATGCCTCCCGTGGTGATTACCGTGTTTTTGAGATCAAGGTGTGCCGCAGTATTACCCGTCACAAGGAGACCACAGGCACCCGCCGCCGCGGACACGTCTATCTCACAACCGACGAGACTGATATCCACGTCACCGCCGCCGTTACCCGTGCGGACAGCAGAGAGCGCCCCCGACTTTGCGGGATCGCAGGACATCTTTATATCCACGTTCTGCAGAGTCAGAGCCGTTTTTGCGCCCGTTCCGAGAGCATTGATCAAGGTGTAATTTCGCTGAACCTGCGCGGTGGCATCAATGATCACGTTCTCAAGGCGCACGTCCGAGCAAGTGTAGATCTGGAAAGCACTTCCTTGATTGTTATGCACTACCGTGAGATCCTTGAAGGTCATATCGCTGTTGATCATCAAGGCGTTGTTACCGCCTGCGGAAGCAACCGTGTGACCGTTACCGTTCACGGTGATACGCTTGCCGTTTGCGTTTTTGAAGGATATTTCCCTGACCGAAACATCTTGCAAAAGCTCGATAATTACATCGGTATTCGCGGCGTTGGCGGCAGAAACGGCGGCATCAAACGTGGAATATTCGGTGCTCCCTATTTTGCATACCGCATTTGCCGCCACCGAGACGGTGGGCAAAGCTGCCATTATCATTACGGCCACCAAAATTATTAAGATGATTCTTTTCATTTTAATTTCCAAGCTTTCTGAAAAATTCGGTGAAAAGCTGATCGCGCTTGATGTGGTAAACGTAGCAAATGGGGTGGCGCGCAGGATCGAAGGAATAGTGATTATCGTACTGCACGATGGGTGAGGTGGCAAGGTAGCTCTTCATAAAGCGGTTGTCCTCGTTGAGCAGCCATCCGACGGCCGTAACGTCCCATATGCAACGGGACCAAGCCAGATCCGGCACGTGTTTGTCCATTTCATCGGTGACGAAGCGATAAAGATAATCGGCGATAGGATTTTTGCCCTTGAGCCAATGCTCCATCTCGTGCTTTGTGGTAACGAATGCGCTGACCACGCCCATACAGGGCAGCTGGACCACGGGCGCACCGCAGCCGAAGATAACACGGGCGGCGGCTATATCCTGCCTCATATTGAATTCTGCGGTATCGGGCCACTCGCGTGCGTGACCCGAGAGCCAGACGATGACCGTGTTCTCGCGCATAGCCTCGGGAGCCTTCAGAATGGCCGAGGCCACGTTGGTGCCGGCACCGATTGCCACCACGTAAAGGGGCTTTTCGGGGGAATATCTCTTTGCCGTTTCGGCTATGAAGTTAGCGGCGTCCGACTCCACGGGAGTCTTTTCATCGGGCAGATAGGTGCGCGAGCCTCGGTAGACGTTTTTCTTCATATCCTCCCTGCCGTCGAGGGTAAGCAGGCGCATCATCTCGTCGTAGCTTTTCAGCATACCGTCCTCGGGCGAGGTGCTGTTGCTGTTGAAAAAGGGTGCGACGGTGAAGCCCAGCATATTTATCTTTTCGGGCGAGCGGAGGGCAAGCGCCACGGCGAACTGATCGTCCGCTTCGTTGAAGGTGTCGGTGTCAAGAATGACGTCGACCACGCCCTTCGGGGGCTGAAGATTCTTTAGATATTGCTCGTGTGTCATTTTTATCTCCTCATTTGCCGAAAAATTCGGGTCTGACGGCGCCGAAGCAGACGTGATTTCTCGCACAACGGACGTCCTCGGCGAAAATCAGGCTGTACTTCGCATCGGAATTTGCCCGTGTGAGCCTCCAAAGAATGCGGTTGACACCCTTTTTAAGCTTGATGCCGCGGATGTGAACGTTTTCGTTATCAAAGGTATCGCAGTTGTCGCGGCGGGCGATGAGCTCACCGTTGATCCACAGTGAGAATGGCGAGGTGTGACCGATCTGCAGGCAGACCTCCATATCCTCGGGGGAGACCAGCTCGCGGGCAAGATATGCCACGCAGGGGCCGCGGAAGCCGAAGAGATCGTCCATAGTAAGGCTGTCCTCGGGCTGATAGAACACGCTCTCCTCATACTTGGTCGCGCTCTCGGGATCATAGGGAGTGAAGCAACCGTCCTCGGTCATATACTCGCTGTCGGTGTCAACGGCGAAGTTCAGGTGGAAGCGACGGGTAACGTCGGCACGCTCGCCTTTATAACCGGTCTCGGCAATGGTATCGGTAATAATATCTCTGTACTTCAGATCGTGTGCCTGAAGGATCTCGGTGGTGCAGATGGGGTCGGTGCGCCAGATGGGGCCTATGACCTTCCAGGGCATCGCGCCCGCCACTCCGAAGGTGTAGCTCTTCTTCTCGCCATCGGTCTCGTACTCGAGAGTGTAAAGGTTGCGATCGTAGACCACCTCGCCCTCGGTTACGGCATCCATACCGTAAAGGGCGCACTCGCCGGGCATAAGGGTCAGAGGCAGACTGTCCTCCGCGCCTGCGCCCTTGAGGCTGACGATGGTGCAAAGGGTCTTGTCCGACACGTTCTTGATCTTGACCTTGACGCGTCTCGGAGCGCCGGGCTGCATTACAGGATAGTTGTCGCCGTAGATCACCGAGAACTCAAGCGTATACTGCGAGGGGGCAAAATCATAGTGGGTCTCGGGGGCGTTTTCGATGGTGCCGTTCTTATCGAGAGCACAAGCCAGAAGGGCGATATCCTCCGACAGATCCTTGACGCTGTCGCTTCTGCGGTTCGAGCGGACGGTGAGGACGAACTTCACGTCACCGAAGCCATACTCGCGCTCGACAGCCTCGGCGCCCTTGATAATTCCGATGACAGAGCCTGCGGAGGCGCAGGTGCAGTCGGTATCAAAGCCGCAGTTGAGGGCGTCCATTCCAACCTTGACCATATCGCCGCCGCAGGTCAGGAGAGCCGCAATGGTGATGGCCATATTCTGGAACATATTTGTGCAGTCGGGGTGACCGTATTTGAAAAGGATCTTGCGCAGGATCAGCTTGATGTCATCGTACTTTCGGCAAAGCTCTACCGTATCGTTGACAAGCTCGCGGAAACGGCAATTTTCGGGGATATACCGAAGTCCCACGTCAATGAGCTTATAAAGGTCGCTCTCCACGAAGGCCTGCGCCTCAAGAGCGGCGAAGAAACGCTCGGCGTACACGCTCTCGCCCGCGTGGTCGAGGATACCGTCACGGGAGGCGAAATCGGCGGCGCGGGCAGGATCACCGGGGCAAAGGCAGGCCCAGATCTCCGAACGTATGGGACAGCCCATACCGTCTATATAAAAATCGTTGCAAAACTTTCCCGAAACGGGGGGATATATGCCGCGCTCGTAGTTCTTGCGCATTACGGCGTACTCACCGGGGCTGTAATCGCAGTTCTCACAGAAGGCACGGTGCAGATCGTAGGCAGTAAAGCTCTCGCCGCACTTCTCCACAACGTCGAGCCAAAGGATCTGCAGATCCAAATCGTCGTTGGGCAGCATCGTATTTATCATTTCGGGCTTAAAGGGCAGCTCCAGCGGCATTTTGATGCCCTCGAAGGGCGCGCCGAGAGTGCCTATGACAGTCTTTCCGAGAAAGCAACCGTATACCTTGTCCAAATAATCCTTGTAGCTTATCATTTTTTATCTCCTTTTATTTTGAAAGTGCGGCCATTACCAGCTGCGCGTGGCAACGGGCAAAAAAATCGTTGGGGTGATTGACGTTGTTACCGCTGAGATCCTCATATCTCTTGGTCTTCATCAGCGCATTTTGCATCTCGCCAAAGCTGATGACGGCAACGCCCTTGCACTCCAAGGTCTTGAGGGCGGCATAGTATTTATCCTGATAGGCCATGAAGCCTTCAAGAATGGGATTAGGGAAAGAGGTTGCGCAAAGCAAAAACTCGGTGTGCGGGCAGATGCTTCGTGCATCCTCCATAGTCTTTTCTATGTTGGAGCAGAACTCATCCTCGGGGATGCGATCGTTCATACCGAAGGCGATAATGGCAAGGTCGGCATACTGCTCTCCCACAAGCGCTTTGGCATTTTCAAGCGCCCAACGGGAATTCTGACCGCCGCAGGCCGTATTTTTAAGCTCCACCGCCGCGCCGTATTTCTGCCAGAGCCCCATACAAAGGAGCTGATCCCACTTAGGAACGTAAGGCGGCACGCCCGAAAAGGAGCTGCTGTTACAGCCGCAGGATATGCTGTCGCCGAAAACGAGAAGCCGCAGGGGCTTTCCCGCTTCAAGAAGCTCCATCGTCCGAGGCAGTCTGTCACCCACAAATTCGGGTGTGAAGATGGGCTCGGAGGGCTTTTTCTTATAGGTGACGGCTATCTGACGGTCGTGGAAGAAATGCCCCTCGCTGAATATGGAATATCTGCCGTCACGCGTTCTGAAGCACTTGCCGTAACGCTTATCGTCAAATATCATTTCCTCCTCGGTGAAGCGGAAAATTCGGCTGTCGGGAGTGAGGGTCAGAAGATTTCCCGAAACAGTCCAATCCCTTCCCTGCTCGTAGGTCTTGGTCTTGTCCGCACTCGTCACCGATATGATATATTCGGGCTCAAAAAGCAGGGGCGCCTCGGCCCTGCCGCCCACCTCGTGCATCATAAGAAATTCATCGTATATTATTTCGCTGCTCCATACGGGAGCCATTATTTTTTCAAATTCGGTCATATTGCACCTCCGTTTAGATATGAGTTAATTATATATTAAATTAAAAATAAAGTCAACCTAAAAAGATGTTTTTTCAATCAAAAAAACATTTTTTAAAATTTGTTTATGTCTATTGTGCGTTTGGATTTTTTGTGTTATAATTAGATATAACGAGAATTTCACAGGAGATCGGTATGAACAAGATTGTAGACAAGCTCGGTTATATTTGCGACATGGACGGTGTTATCTACCACGGCAACACCCTGCTGCCGGGTGTTAAGGAATTCGTTGATTGGCTTTACGAAAACGATAAAAAGTTTCTCTTTCTCACCAACAACAGCGGCAAAACGCCCCTTGAGCTCAAGCAAAAGCTGATGCGCATGGGACTTGAGATCGACGAAAGCCATTTTTACACCAGCGCGCTGGCCACGGCAAGCTTTATTGCAAGCCAGTCGCCAAATACCTCGGCATACGTTATCGGCGAGCCCGGACTTTACAACGCCCTCTACTCCAAGGGCATTACCATCAACGATAAAAACCCCGAATACGTTATAGTCGGCGAGGTCTCGAACTACAATTACGAGACTATCTGCCGCGCCGTCAGTCTTGTCAACAAGGGCGCAAAGCTCATCGGCACGAACTCCGACCTGACGGGTCCCACCGATGACGGCATCGTTCCCGCCTGCCGCGCGCTCATCTCCCCCATCGAGATGGCCACGGGCAAGCAGGCCTACTTTGTGGGCAAGCCCAACCCGCTTATGATGCGCACAGGGCTTGATATGATCGGCGTTCACTCACGCGACGCGGTTATGATCGGCGACCGAATGGACACCGATATGATCGCGGGCATCGAGAGCGGACTTGACACCGTCCTCGTCCTCTCGGGCGTTACGGCGAAGGACGACATCTCCATGTTCCCCTACCGCCCTCGCGTGGTGCTGAACGGCGTGGGTGAGATCCCTACCTGTGAGCTTTAATTTTTCACATATCGAAAAAATCCTTCCAAAAGCGGAGGGATTTTTTGTTATGCCTATTGACAAAACCGCGAGTCGGTGATATAATCGTGTTGTAAATTCATTATAAATGTATATCATTCAATATTATTGAATTTTGAAAGGAGCTGATCCAATGATAAAGGTACTTCACAAGGCCTTTGATATTCTGGAAAATATGTCGGCGCACAAGGATCGCGCGTTTTCTCTTACCGAGCTTGCCGAAATGATCGGCGAGAAGCCCACAACCTGCGCGAACATCGTCAAGACTCTTTGCGACCGCGGCTATCTTTGCCGCGCTGAGCCCCGCGGCTATACCCTTGGGCCCGTGGCGCAGGGTCTGAATTACGTGGATCTTGCCGATACAAAGCTGGTTGAAAGCTCCCGCGAGCTTATGACCGAGCTTGTTCGCAAATACGGTGCCACCGGTGTGCTGGCCGTTCTGCGACGCGGAAAGAAGAAGATACTTGACGATTACAACAGCGAAAGTGAGTTTATAATCAACAAGACCGTGCGTCAGGCTCACGAGCTCTACACCACCTCCACGGGTCTTGTTCTGACCTCACAGGACAAGACATCCTTTACCGACAGCGAGGCCGAGATCATCTGCGCGACCTACGGCTCTGTTGAAAAAATGCTTGAAATACGGCGCTTTATTGCCGAAAAAGGCTACGTCGCCATTTCCCTGCGCCCCCGAATCCTCGAGGTCGCCGCCGCCGTTTACCGCGACGGCAAGGTCTGCGCCTCCGTTGCGGTCTACCTGCCCGAATTCCTCATCAGCGACGCGGAAAAAGACAGCCTTATAAAAGAAATTTGCGAAATTGCCAATAAAATAAGCGAAAGGATCTAATAAAATGAACAGAAATCTTACGTCAAAAGTCAAGGCCTGCGCCCTTGGCATCGGTGCCGATCTTGTCGGCATAGCCCCAATCTCCCGTTTTTCGGGTGCGCCCATTATGATGAGCCCTCAGGGTATTCTGCCCACCGCCACAAACGTGGTGGTCTGCGCCATCCACCATCTTGACGAAGCCATTGAGCTTGGCGGTGAGGAGCACCCCCAGATCATCGGCCCCTACTCCATTCAGTACGTTATGAATCTGAAGCTCGACTACATAGCCTTCAGAGTTGCTAAGTATCTCGACAGCCTCGGCTACGAGGCCGTGCCGATCGCCGCCTCCAACATTTGGAGATACCGTCCCTTCGGCGATATGACCGCTACCTTTGCCCCCGATATGTCCCATATTTACGCGGCCACCTGCGCGGGTCTCGGTCAACTTGGCTGGCACGGTCTGACCATGTCCCCCGAATACGGCCCCCGAAATCGCTTTATCTCGATCATCACCAATGCCCCGCTCTGCCCTACGCCCCTTTATGACGAGCGCAAGCTCTGCGATATGTGCGGCGAGTGCATCCGTCACTGCCCTACCGACGCATACAGAAAAGAGTGCAACGGCACAAAGAGCATCGTGGTTGAGGGCAAGGAGTTCAAGTTTGCCAACAAAAATCTCTGGCGTTGCGCTTGGGCCGAGCATTTTGACCTTGACCTTGATCTTGAGATCCCCGAGGTCGTGGACGAGAAGGTCATTCTTGAAAACATCGACAAATACGGTATGCGCGGCGGCGAAATGGGCTGCTGTGTCAAGTTCTGCCTGCCGAAGCATCTGCGAAGCGACGGCGGCGAGCACACCTCCGCGCCCCAGCGCTTGAAGCACAGCGTTGCCAATGCCGATCTGCCCGTTCACAGACGCCTTTATGACGACGTGGTGAGCTTCGTCGGCCGTTACAGCGTGGACAACGTGGTATTCCTTGACGAGCAGACGGTGGACGCCCTCGGCGGCAAGTCCGCCTACGAATACGCACGCGGCGCCGTGGTAATGACTCTGTCCTGCAAGAGATCCGCGCAGGCGCAGGGCGACAAGATCAACGCGCGAAACGGCTACGGTAACGAGAGCTTTGGCACCATCAGTGCCGAGCAGACCGCTCTTGCCCATTTCTCGGGCTTTGCGCGTCTCGACGCCGCAAGGATCATTGATGATTACGGCTACAAGACCCTCAACAGCCCCGAGGTCGACACCGCCGCATACTTGAAGGCCGCAGGCATTGAGCCTCGCGAGGACGAGATCACTCTCACCGAGGTCCTCCTTTGCACCGCTCCCTTTGCCGCTTGCGAATATTATGACCTCAACGAGCCCATCGAGCATCAGAGAAAGTCCCTCACCGAGAATCTTTGCGACCTGATGGAGGGCGAAGGCAGCGATCTTTACGCCATCGTCCCCGCCGAGCGTATGGACGAGCTCTCAAGGAAGCTGATCCCCATAAAGGGCGGCGAGACCATTATCGACATGGCCTCAAAGACACCGAGGTTCCACATCTTCGAGCCTAACTCAAACACCTACAAAAGAAAGATATACAAGACCGCCGACCATCTGGAGGGTGCAAAGAACGTGATCCTGATGGGCATCCACTACCCCGAGATCGTGCAGAAAATGACCATCAAGCCCCCGGCATTCGCCGTCGGACCTTATATGTACTCGAAATACGAGACCACCTTTGAGCTTGCCTATTCCTCCTTCAAGGTCGAGAAATACCTGCAGGGCAA
Organism: Clostridia bacterium; assembly: GCA_017451545.1. Lineage (GTDB taxonomy): Bacteria > Bacillota > Clostridia > Oscillospirales > CAG-272 > RGIG3994. Next base: position 35,134 of record JAFTOB010000025.1, read on the forward strand.
GGGCTACCGCGCCGTTGCCACATATAATCTCACGGGAATCGGCGGCGATATGGGAACGCCCCGCGGTGCTCTGCCCGATGCCTTCTGCAATCAGCTTGAGGCCGTGGAGGCCGGGCTCGGTCAGCTTACCGTGAACGGTATGTGCTACACCGAGGAGCACGGCTTCAGCCAGGATTTTATTGCCATAGTTACCGATGCGCCCCTTGACGAGATCGTTAAGGCCAAAGGAGCCGTGAGCAACGTGACCTGCGAGGGCTGCGACGCCTGCGTGAAGGCCTGCCCTGCCGGCGCTCTGCGCGAGAAGAATGCTGTGCACATCAAGCTGAACGGCAAGGAATACAAGTGGATCCCCACCGACGGCCGCGCCTGCGACTGGTCTAAAAAGTACGCCCTTTGCGGCGAGGAGGGTCACAAGTACACAGGCTCCGACTCCGACTTTGAAGTCCCCGACGAGATCACCGAAGAAAACCTTGCCGAAGCCATGGGCAAGGCCGACCGAATCCTCTCCTACCGACCCACCACCGTTCACCGTTGCGTGATCGAGTGCCCGCTGACTCAGAGAAATTAAAGAGAAACCGCCTTATGCCGTAGCATAAGGCGGTTATCTTTTTACTTGATGTTCTCGCAAATCGCTTTAACCTGCGATATCAGCGGCTGAACCGGGGTTGCGTGCTCGTCGTGCTCGGCAACGCAAAGCCACATACTTGCACCGAACATCGGGCCAAGTCTGCGGTGGATATTACATTCGCCCCCCGCGAGCAGCAAAAAGGGTGCACCCAGCTCGCGCTCCAAGACCAGAGAGGTCTTGAGGTTTTCAAGCTGCTCCTCCTCGCTGTTTGCATAGGTGACTATCTTGATTATATCGGCGCCGCGCTCCTTTTGAGCCATCGCGATCTCGAGCACGCGGTCTGCCTCCATATATTTCATGGTGTGCGAGGACATCAGAACCTCCGCGCCCTCGGCGTGGATCCTTTCGATCAGTCTCTTCTGCTTGTCGATGGCCGCGGGATCGGTCGTCAGCTCGTCGGGGTGACGGTCGTAAAGATCGCCCATCACGTCAACGAGAGTGGCACCTGCGCGCGCGATATCGATAATATGCTCACCTATCTTTTCATCGTCCAGCGAGGTGTGTCTGTTCTCACCCTTTCTGTAATTCGTTACGTAGGTAGGCTTGCCCTCGGCGGCGGCGAAAATGCGGCGGTAGGTTTCGATATTTCTGTCTTTTTCCTCTAATTTGCAGGTCTGTATACCAAAGGCATCCGCACCCAGCGCGTCGGATTTCTTTATCAGCTCAATTACTCTTTCGGGGGTCGTACCCTGCACCATTGAGGTGATCATCGGGCGGTCGTATCTAAGAAATTTTCCCATCTTAATTTATTCCTTTCGCTTTTATGTATTCGTCCATTCTGTCGTTCTGGGTGGTAGGCGCGAAAACGTGGTCGCGCGGGAGCTCACTCAGTACCAGCTTGAGTCCGTCGTAGAGGGGCATAAGCTCGCTCTGCTTCATTCCCGTTACGTTGAGTATCTTCGAGTTATCTATGATGCGGTCGAAAAGGCGGTCATAGCAAAGCTGCCAGCGCGCACCGATAAGACCGTTCTCCCTTGCGGGGTTAGCCATTATTCCGATAAAATCCTCGGTGGGGATGGTTTGATATTTCATCCCTATGAGCTTGCCGTAATACTCGGCAACAGTTTTCCACTCGTTATGCTCCGCCGTCGAAACAGTATAGGTCTCGCCGTATGCGGCGGGATTGAGTATCATTCTCGCGATCATCCGTGCAATATCGCCTGCCCAGGACATAGTCGCCTGCACGCCCATGGCCTCCTCGGGGAGAAGTACGGCCTTGCCCGCCATCGCGCGGGTATAGACCACGTTTGCCTCGCAGGTGACGAGCTGATAACGGCCGACCGAATAGGTAATCGCCGGGCGGATGATCGACCAATTTTTCTTGCCGAGGGCGCGAAGCACGCGCTCTCCCTCCGCCTTGTAAAGCGAATAGTCCCCGGGGTTTTTGGCGATCTCCTCGGGAGAGAGGACGTCGAGCAACAGCGGCGAGGTCTCCTTTATGGGATGCTCCTCGTTTGCATAGGTGCGATATGACGAAAGATAGATATAATGGTCTGTATTATTGAGGAATTTATCTATTCTGCGCGAGAAATTTTCGGTTTTATGGTAGATCAGAAAATCAACTATAGCCGAATATTCATTTTTCAGCAGCTCCTCGATGGCATCGTCATTATCCTCGGGCAGGCTCATAGCAAAAGCGCGCAGATTTTTGTGCCCGAGCGCAAACTTATCCATTGCTACGGCATCCACCGCGTAGCCCATCTCGAGAAGGTATGGGACAAGGTATTTGCCCATAGCGCCCGTGGCGCCGAGGACGAGGACCTTATTCATTTTCGTATTCCTTTCTCCATCTCGGCTGCTTCCTGTCAAGCATAAGGTGGCGGCCACCGTCGATGAGGATGCTCTCACCGGTGATAAAGCTTCCCTTATCCGAGCAGAGATACATAATGAGATCCACTATCTCCTGCGGCTCGGCGGCGCGGCCCATAAGCGTTTTCATATTCGCCATTGCTTCACGGGTGAGGACGGGGCCGGGGGCAACGGTGTTAACGCGCACACCGATCTCGGCGCCGCACTGTGCGAGAGCCTTCAGAGTTCCGTTCATCAAAGCGCTCTTCGAGGTGGCGTAAGCAACGGCACCCTTGCCTGCCTCTTCTCCCGTGATCGAGCCGAGCAGAATTATAACGCCGCCGGTTCTCTGCTCCTTCATTACGCGGAGCGTTGCGTGCGAAAAATAGACGGCTCCCCTGAGGTTCAGGTCAACTCCAAAGTCAAAAACGCTTATCGGCTGATCGTAAAAATGGTCATGCACACCGAGAAGTCGCGTTTCGGCACCGCCCGCGCAGGGGATGACGATATCGACCGAGCCGAAGGTCTCCTTAGCCTTATTTATACAGGACTCGACCTGCTCGTACTTCGTCACGTCGGTAACGCAACCGATAACGTTCTCTGTGACGGCTTTGACCTTTTCGGCAGCGGCATTAAGCGCATCGGGATTTATATCGGCAAGGACTACGTTTGCGCCCTCTTTTGCGAAGCTTTCGCCGCAAAGCAGACCCATCCCGGATGCTCCGCCGCTTATAACAACTGTTTTACTTGCGAATTCCATTTTTAATTACCTCTTTTTCAAAATATTTTCAGTACCCCGTTTTGCCCCGGAAGTATATCCGGATCGTGGCAAAGCAGGACCGTGTATTTTTCGTCCCCGTATTTTTCAACGAAGGCGCGGCTTTTTTCGGGATTGACCGATGAACCCGTGGGGATCCGCTCGGTCAGGCAGCGGCGCGCATAGCACTCGTCGCCGCTTATGACGTAGGGCTTGCCGTCGAGCTCAAACTCAACGATGCAAGAGCCCTTTGCGTGACCTGCGATACAGCGCACGGTAACGTCACCGATCCTTGCGATCTCATCGAAAAGGTGCAGGTCAAAGCCCTCGGGAATATATTTGTGCTTCCTCTGAGAGGCCTCGTATTCAAGGCTCTGGATATGTATTGCCGCGTTTTTGAAATAATGCACCGCCTCGATATGATCGTGGTGGGCGTGGGTCAGAATAACGTCGGTAATATCCTCGGGAGAATACCCTCGACGCTCGAGGATCTCCACGGGCGACACGAAATATTTCATATCAAAGCCCGGCATGGTGTCACAGCCCGCGTCCACAAGGATGCGGCGCGTTTCGGTCTCAATGAGATAGACGGTAAAGGAGATCGGGATCTTCTCGTTCGCGTCGCCTCCCTCAAAGGCCCAGCTTCCGGGGACTGTGGACTCTGCATATTTCAGGGCATAAACGCCCAGAATCTTACTCATTTACAACGGTAAGAACGACCTTACCCACGCTCTTGCCCTGCTCGAGCAGATCGTGAGCCGCCTCGGCCTCCTCGATGGGCATGACCTTCCAGACGGTAGGTCTTACCTCGCCCGACTCGACCTTGGGCCAAATGTCGTTGACGAGATTCGAGAGGATCATTGCCTTGGTCTCCTGGGGCTTGGAGCGCAGAGTGCTACCGATAAGGCGGATATTCTTGACGTACATAGTACGCATATTTACGGGAGTTATGTCGCCCGCGAGGGTTGCGATCATGATCCAGCGGCAGCCGTATGCCACGTAGGGGAAGCATTCGCCGACCTTTTCGCTGCCGAGGCAGTCGATGGCTAGGTTCAGCGGATGACCGTTCTCGGCCTCGCGCTTGAGCACGTCGGCAATATTCTCCTTTGATGTATCGACGACCACGTCGGCGTTGAGGTGCTTGATGGACTCGGCTACCTTCTCATTGAGAACGGTGGTTATGACACGGAGACCGAAGGCCTTGGCCATGGGAATGACCACGCTGGCAAGTCCCGATGCGCCCGCGTGCATAAGGAAGGTCATTCCTGCCTTGGCACCGCCCTCGATGAAGAGGTTGAGGTATGCGGTAGCAAATGCCTCGGGCAATGCGGCGGCCTCAACGAGAGAAAGTCCCTTCGGAACGGGCATCAGCATGGAGTGGTGAACGTTTGCGTATTCGGCGTATCCGCCGCCTCCGAGAAGGGCGCAAACGCGGTCGCCGACCTTCCACTTGCCGAGCTTCTCCACCTCGGGAGTGATCTCGGTGATAACGCCCGCGATCTCAAGACCGGGCCAATCGGGGCAGCCGGGAGGGGGCGGATACTGCCCTGCTCTCTGCATAAGGTCGGCGCGGTTAACGGCGGCGGCGTGGATCTTTACCATTACGTCTCCGTCGGTGAGTACGGGGTTAGGTACGTCCTGCCATATCATATCCTTGTTTTCTGCTATTACTATTGCTTTCATTGCTTTCTCCTTAAATTAAATTTATCAATTATATTTTAACATATTGACAGGAGTTTTTTATATATGTTATAATATCAAAAAAGAGAACTATTCTATCATTTGCGCAAAGGAGAGTATTCGTGAAGAACCTTATATCCGCATCAAAGCTGAGTTTTTTGACTATCAACCGATACACACACGATGAGTACAATTTTTTTGATGCCGAGCATTCTCCCCGTCCCCATTTCTGTATGGCGATCCTTGAACGGGGGCGCGCCGTCTTTCACGATTTTGAAAGCGGCGAGGATATTGAGCTTCTGCCCGGTGACGTTATTTTTGTAGTTCAAGGCTGCTGCTACTGCTCACACTGGTGGGGAGATCCCAAAGTATCCTACGTCAGCATCCATTTTTCCTTTGAGCATATGGGCGCATTCCCGAAGGACGGAAGGTTCTATCTGCAAAAGGTGCGCGGCGAGCTTTTGCCCGACGACATTGGCGAGAGCTATGAGCGGATGCTGCATAGCTATGCCGACGGTGAGCAGGCCTTTAAAACTCTCGAGAGCTTTTACAAGATCCTCGGCTCGGTGGTGCCTCACTTAGGCTTCAGATCCGCGCCCCGCGACCTTCGGATAGCATCGGCCATCGAATATATCGAGCAGAATTATCAGCGCGCTATCACCGCAGACGAGCTTGCCGCTCACAGCAATATGAGCGTATCCCGATTTTTCCCCCGATTCCGCGCGGAGACGGGTATGACACCGGTGGAATACGTCAATTCTTACAGGGTCAACCGAGCAATTCTTTTGCTTATTTCGGGCGGAGGGCTTTCCATTGAGGAGATCGCAGAGCGGACGGGCTTTGAGTCGTCGGCCTATTTTCGCCGCGTTTTCAAGGCACAAACGGGAAAAACGCCCCGCGAGTACCGTTCCTCGGCCATCGAAATATAGCAATATTGTGGCAAAACTCGGCAATATAATTATTGAAAATTCCTGCCCTTTATAATAAAATGTAATCAAACCAATTCGGAGGTAAATATGTTAGGCCTTAAAAAGTTTGCAGACAGTCATCTGCATTTCGAAATAAATGATTACGCTAAGGTTCAGGGGCTGCTCGACTACGTTTCGGGCATAGGCGTAACCGATGCCGCCCTGCTCTGCCTTGAAAACTATCTCGGATGTGACCGCGCGCAGATGTTCACCGCCCTCTATTTCAAGGAGAATTACAAAAAGATAAATCTTCGGGTTTTCGGCTCGCTTTACGAGTTCGACGTTTATAAGGAGATCCCCTTTGAGGATCAGCTTCGCCGCATGATGGCTATGGGCTGTGACGGAATCAAGCTGATGAACATGAAGCCCGACGTGTACAAGGCTCTCGGCCGCGGTATAAATCACCCCGACTACGAGCCTATGTTCGCGCTTCTTGAGGAGACCGGCTTCCCCGTTGTCCTTCACGCCGCCGACCCCGAGGAGTTTTGGGGCGACCCGTCGAAAATGCTTGCGGGTCAGGTTGCCGCGGGCTGGTGCTACGGCGACGGCACTTACCCATCATACCAGCAAATCTATGACGAGGTCTACGAGGTGCTTGACCGTCACCCGAAGCTGAATATAACCCTCGCCCACTTCTTCTTTCTCTCAAACGATCTCCCCGAGGCCGTTCGCGTAATGGAAAAATACGAAAATCTCCGTTTCGATCTGACGCCGGGACACGAAATGTACGTCGGATTTTCCAAGAATATCCCCGCGTGGCGCGAGTTTTTTAGGAAATATCAGCACCGTATTCTTTTTGGAACCGACTCCACGACCACCCGCCCCCACGATATCACCCAAAAGAAATACGATCTCGTGGCGCAGGCTCTCAGCTACGATGAAAACGAGTTCCCCGTGCCGAGAAATCCCGAGATCCTTGTTCGCGGACTTCATCTCGACCGCGAGCTGATCGAAAACGTCGCATACAACAACTTTATTGACTTCGCGGGCGAAAAGACCGCTCCCGTCAATATGGACTACGTACGCGCCGAGGCCGAAAAACTGCTCGAAGCCTCCAAAGCTTATCCCGAGCTCGGCCGCACTGTCGCCCTGCTTGAGGAATTCCTCGAAAAAACCAAATAATCATATCAAAACCGATCCCTCCCGAATACAATGTTACTCGGGAGGGATCTTATGTCGGATATTACTTATGACGCCCGACTGCACGGGCTTTTTTTGCGCTGTATGAACGCGGTCTACACTCATTCGGGAGATTCCGCCGATTACGCCATCGAACGTTGGGGCACTCGGCTTTATCTGTTTTTTCAGTGGTCGGACGGCCTCCGTGATTGGCAGAACAATCTTGACTTCCCCTCGCGCGCTTACGAAAGCCACGGCAAAAGCTGGCGTGTCCATCGCGGATTTTTGCGGGTATGGAAATCGGTTCGGGGTGAGATCGAGGCCGCCGTTTCAAAAAGTGTGTCAAACTTTGAAACCACGGGCATTTTTTGTGTCGGATACTCCCACGGTGCGGCCATTGCGGGGCTTGCCACCGAGGATATGGAATTCCTTTTCGGGGCACACGTTCCCGTTTGCGGCTTTGGCTTCGGCTGTCCCCGCTTTATCTGGGGCTCGCTGCCGCGAGAGGTTAAGGATAGATTTTCCCGCTTTAACGTTATTCGCAATATTCCCGATATCGTTACCCATCTGCCGCCGTATCTGCTCGGCTACCGCCACGGCGGACCATTGGTCAAAATAGGCAAAAAAGGTAAGTATTCACCGATCGCCGCCCATTATCCCGAAGCTTATCTTGAAGAAACGAAGCCGCCAACGGGCTGATCCGTTGGCGGCAATTTTATTTACTGTGCTGCTTTGCGCAGAACGATCTCGGGGTACTTGAGGTAGCAGACGTAATCCACAAATCCCCACTGACCCTTGTAGGTGGAGGGATTCTCGGGGACTGCGGTACCAACGTACCAGTGCTCGGTATCTACGCGGTAAGAAACAACCTTACCGTCCTTTGCGGTCTCAACGATCTGGAAGCCCCAAACGTCATCCATATCGTGGAAGTCGAAGTTATAGTAAGCCTTGTATCCTGCAGGGCCGTTCATTGTTGTGTAAACAGTATCGCTGTAGGAGAAGGAACCGGTATTGATGATTCCCGCGCTCATGCCGTCCATACCCTTTTCAAGGCCTGCATAGTGGTGGTTATGTGCATCAAAGAGGCAACGTACGTTTCCGTATGCCGCAATGGTCTCGGCCATAGTTCCGAGGCCTGCCTCGCCTCTGCCGAACCAGTGAGAGCCAAGGAAGATATTGGGAGCGCTCTTGTGCTTCTCAAGCTCAGCGGTGAGCCACTCTGCATCAATGTCAGTCCAGGAAATGCCGGAGCCGCCGGAGTTAGTGCCACGGGCAGGATCGAAGGTGTCGCACATAATGAATACGTCACCGTTTCTGGGGTTGACCCAAGAATACTGTCTCTCTACGCCGAACCATTTCTTCCAAATGTTGTTGGAGTAGCCGTCGTGGTTTCCGCCGACGGGCATGATCGGAATATTCAGCTCCTTGGAGAGAGGCACGAGGTACTCGGTCCAAAGCTTATCGGCAAAACGACCGAGGTGGGTATTGTGGGGCGGGTCGTCGGTGGAAAGGTCACCGAGAACGAAGATGGCATCAAGGCCGCGCTGATTGTACTCGTCGCGGATATCGTTGCACATCATCTCCAAACGCTCCTTGTTTGTCCAACCGCGGTACTTGTCACGGTTGACAAAGGAGTTGGGAATCTCTGCGGCGGCATAATGGATATCGGAGATAAGCAGATATCTGCCGGTGAGATCTTCCTTCTCAATGGAATACTCGGTAACGTCCCACTTGGTGGGCTGATACTCGAGAGCAGACTTATTATTGGTTGCGATGTACTTGGTGAGCTCGGCGATATTACCGGTCACAAGGAAGGTGTAGCGGGCCGAAATGGCCTTTGCCCAACCCTCTTCGTTGTCGGAAACAGCGGTCCAGCTCTCATCGTAGCCGGAGGAAGCAATATCATCGTGCTTGACTGTGGGATCAAACGGCTGTCTTGCCTCGAAGTAATTGTCGATCTTGTAGTAGGTCTTCTCAACGGTGTTGGTGATAAAGCTTGCAAGCTCGGTGTTAGCAGCATCGGCCTTGCTCCAAGAGGCGAGCTTAGCGATACCGGGAGTAACCATCATAGTGGAGTAAGCGTTGTGCTTCTTAACTGCCTCGTAAACGGGGCCGTCGATCATCGCGGGATAGGTCTTCGCGGTGGGATCGTTGGTGAAGTAGATAAAGCACTTGCCCTTGCAGAGTGCAACAACGTCCTCAAACTTGGGAATGAGCTTGTCGGAAGTAGTTCCGTCTGCATTCTTCAGATTGAGCTTGCAGATCTGCTCATAGGTCCAATCGGAGGCTCTGCCGATCGCGGGAAGTCCCTCGTTCTTCTCTCTTGCCTCGTAGAAGTTGGTGCTGTCGGTAAGGTTGTCCTTGGGCATTGCAATGATAACGCCATCCGATGTTTTTGCAAGATAAACACCGATAGCATCGGCACCAAGCTCGATAGCGGCGCTCATAGCCTCAAGGGAGCCTATGGGGTAATTGACGGTGTCGCCACCCCAAGCAACGCTCATGGGTCTGCCGTAGAAGTTACCTACAGCGGCAAGCTTCTCGTCAAAGTTGGTAAGCCAATCGGGCTGGGTGTAGGTGGGCTCTTCCTGTCCGGGATCGCCGCCGGTGGTTCCGGGGTTTTCGGTGGTTCCGGGTGCTTCGGTCGTGCCGGGCTTTTCGGTAGTAGCATCCGACGCGCCGTTGTCACCGCACGCGATAAGAGAAACTACGCCGAGAAGCATTACCAGAGACAAAACCATTGAAATCAGTCTTGTGAAATTTCTTTTCATTGTAACTGCTTCCTTTCTTTATTTTCCAAAAATTTGGTTCAAATTATTTAATGACGTCGGCCTTCTTGACGTCAACGGTGACGGTACCCTCGCAGGCAATCTCTTTGCCGTTTACCGATACGGTGGCTCCCGCCTTACCGATGACGGTGAACTTACCGTCACACTTGGCAACGAGGCCGTTCTCGGTCACGTCATAGGTTCCGGGGGCGATCATCTTCTCGGATGCGCCGATGACAGCCTTGCCGTTCTCAAGCTTTACAATGGAGTAGAGTCTGAAAACGTCGGGATTGGGCAGATCAATGGAGATCTTGTCGTCGGCGTTAACAATGACACCTTCCTTAGTGAAGTACTCGTAAACCGCAACCTCGCCGTCAAATCCGAAATCTGCGGGGCAGATATCGCCCTTGACCGCGCCATCCTCGGCATCAAGGTTGAAGGCAGCCACAAGAGTTGCACCGTTCTTTACAGAGGTGATCTTGATGGGCTTCTTCTCGGTGGTGGGATTAACAGTCAGGCAGTCGAGAGTAGGACGTGCAGGTCTTTCGGTACGGATGATAGTTCCGTCATCGAAGATCAGAGGCCAGAGGATCTCGGGCTTGGTCTGACCGTTCTTATCGCTGACGTAGATAGGACCGCCGCTGATTGCACGGCAAACGCTGTTCTTAAGGCCCTGTCCGTCGCCTGTCCACCACATATCCCAGTCATTGTAGTAATACTGACCCTGAACGAGGGAGTTAAAGGTGCACTGGAGGATATGATTTGCAAACCACTCGCGGTTCTCGGGCTGGAAGTCGCCGGAGCAACGTGCGATGGAGCTTATGTTGCGGTTGAACATATTCTCGTTAGCCATGCACATGCAGTTGATGAGGTCGACCTCACCGTCGTGTCCGAAGTATTCAATGCAGGAGTTCTCAACTGCGCCCTGAACGTTCTTGGCCATCTCGCCAACAGGTTTGCCGCTGTTATGATAATTGGTGATATAGGAGCTCTGGTTGTCGATCTTGAGGAAGTCGGCGCCGCAGTCCTTGAACCACTTTGCGATACCGTTGAAAGCCTTCTTTGCCTTATCGGCATCGGTGGAAATGAGCCACTTGCCGTTATGCTTCATAAGGCAATCCTCATATTCCTTGAAGAAATCGCCCTTCTGATCAAAGCCGCTCCAATAGCCGGTGATGGGATACCACATACCGACCTTCAGGCCCTCTGCGTGGATCTTTTCGATGCACTTTGCAAGTCCGTTCGGGAACTTCTCCTTATCGCCCTCGAAGGAGGCCAGCTTTGCACGGCCGTGGATGATTCCCCAATGGCGTCTCTCCTCGGAAACACCGACAAACAGCGGAACGTCTGCCCACATATCGTCGATAATTACCCAATCGATGGGAAGTCCCTTATCCTTGAATTCCTTGATCTTTTCCTGAATACCGTCGTCATTTACGAAAATGTTGAAGGCATCCCAGGTGCACCAGCCGATCTTCTCGAAGATGGCGGGATACTTCTTTTCGTCACGCATCATAGTGCCGTTGTCAAGGAGCTTTGCAATATATCTCGCGATCTTCTCGATCAGCTCATAGGGATCGTTGCCTGTTGCGCAGACGAAGGAGAGCTGATTTTCGCAGGAAGAAAGCTTATCGGTGTAGCTTTCGACTACCAGAGTTACGCCGTTCTCTGCACCGCGGAGGGTGGACTTATAGGTGTTGTAGCAGACAGGGAAAGCGCAGAACCAGCTGCCGTCCTCAAGCTTTGAGAGAAGGGCCTGGGTCTGATCGGGTATGTCCTTGGTGTTCTTGGCAAAAGCCGGAGCGCACCAGAAAGCGCATCTTCTGTAGTTGGCCATGCTTTCGACAACACCGCTGAGCTCATAGGTGATCTCAATTGCGTTATTTGCCGTAAAAGTACCGCTTTCAAGCTTTGCATCAACGTATACGGCGTACATTCCGTCGTTTTCCGTGGCGCTGACCTTAACCTCGGTGTTGCTGTGTCCAAGCTCGACCTTCAAGCCCGATGTGATGATCTTTGAAGGGGCAGTCAAGCTTATAACGTTCTTAACTTCCATTCCGGTTCTTCTCCTTACCTTAAAGTGAAATTTTCAGGCAAGCCCTCGGTGCTTTTTATTCTGCTGACGTCGGACTTGATAATATCTGTAAACTTTTTCCCTACTCCGCTGTATTTCGCGCCTGCCATTCTGTTGTAAGGCAGAAGCTCAACGGGAGCGCCGTCGGCGATCCTTGCGATGCCTGCGAGATTTTCGTCGGTATCGGTGATGCCGGGGATCAGAGGCGTTCTGATCTTGAAATTGATTCCGCTCTTTTTGAGCCACTCGAGGTTTTCAAGTATCAGATCGTTATAAACGCCCGTATATTTTTTGTGTTCCTCGCGGTCTGCGAGCTTTACGTCGAAATAAACGGTATCGCAAAGAGAGGCAACTCTGATAAAGTCCTCCTGCTTTGCGTATCCGCAAGTCTCAATGAGAACGTGGATGGGCTTGAGGGCCGTGATGAGCTCAACAGCGAAGTCGGGCTGCATCATCACCTCGCCACCCGAAAGGGTAACTCCGCCGCCCGTGGAACGGAAGAGATCCTCTTCCCTCTTTATATCGGCGGCAAGCTCCTCTGCCGAGTAGAGTTTTCCTACGGCCTTGACAAGGCCCTTGGGGCAGATATGTATGCATCGGCCAAGCCCTCGACAGTCCTCGTGATCGCAGGGCTGCTTGCACAGTCCGCAATGGGTGCACCCGTTATGGGTGATGAAAAGCTCACGTTTTGGGGACAGCCCCTCGGGGTTATGGCACCAGATGCAACGGAGCGGGCATCCCTTAAAGAACACCGTGGTGCGGATGCCCGGGCCGTCGTTAAGCGAAAATTCTTTTATGTCAAAAATGACACCCTTTGTCATACGTCGTATTCCTGACGGGCGATAACGTGATTCTGATAATCGCGCTCAAGCTCTACAAAGTATGCGCTCCAGCCCCAGATGCGGACAACGAGATGACCGTGGTTCTCGGGGTGGATCTGTGCGTCCTTCATAGTCTCAAGGTTGACGGCGTTGAGCTGGAGCTGGTGACCGCCGCGCTGAATGAAGTAACGTACAAGCTCGGCGACCTTCTTCTTGGACTCGTCGTCGCGGAAGGCGAGGGACGAGAATTCGAGAGTGAGAGGTCCGCCGTTGATGACCTTATCAAAGTGCTGCTTCGTGAAGGAGCGGATGACCGATACGGGGCCCTTGATCTTGGAGAACAGGTTGCAGGAGAAGTTGGTGCCGAAGGGCTCGCCTCTCAGTCTGCCGTCTGCGGTGGCGCCGGTCTCGGCGGCCTGCCAGAGGTAGTTCATAGCACTTCCCGTTCCGGCTCTGAAGATACCGCCGTAAACGTTCTTTCTGCCCTTGAAGGCGGCCGAGAAGGTATCGAGCAGATCGGCCGAAATATCATCGACCCAATCTATATCGTTGCCCATCTTGGGAGCCTCAACGCGGAGGATGTGGAGCAGCTCGGGATCGTCGTTAAAGTTGGTTCCCAGAGCGTGGAGAAGTCTTTCGGGGGTTACGGTCTTATCGTCGAACACGTACTTCTTGACGGCGGCGAGAGAATCTGTGCCGCTGGCGATGGCCGTGCCGTGAATACCGTAGTTATTGTACTTGATCTCACCCGAGAGCATATCCATCATCGGGGAGGGTACGAACCATCTTGCCGAGTAGCAATGCTCGACCAGGCGGTTAACGTCAAATCTGATGACCTCGCGGACGTAATCCATCAGCTCGTCGAAGGTCTTGGCGGTTTCGATCTTTGCGACGATTGCGGAGTTTACGACCTTGGAGAAGTTAAGCGAATCGAGGTTAACGATATCGTGGGAAACGCCGGGAACGATGAACTCCCAGCAAGCAGCCATGCCGTAGTTTACTGCGTCCTCGTAAGCGTAGCCGAGGTCAAGCAGTGCGGGCAGTGCGATATCGTCATTGGAATACTGAGGGAAGCCGAGGCCTGCCTCGGTCAGCTCGGTGCAGAGCTCGTAGACCTCAAGAGGAGTGTCCTTGTTTACGCGGACGTTGATCTTGGGATCGATGACCTTCAGGTTGCGGCTGGCGATAAGGCAGAGTCTGGAGAAATCCGAGAAGCTGTCACCGCCGTCGACGGTCTTACCGCCGAGCACGAGGCTCTGGCCGTTATCACCCTGCTGTACACCGGGGTAAAGGTCATTGTCGATGTTGAAGGAGAGGAAGAAGTCCTCGATAAGCTCGAGCGCGCTCTCCTTGGTCAGTCTACCGGCCTTGATATCAGCCTCGTAGTAGGGGTTCATCATAAGGTCGAAGCGACCGACGGTGTTGTGGTATGTACCCTCCATCCACAGAGAGTAGTGGAGGATGCGGAAGAACTGCATAGCCTCACGCAGGGTCTCAGCGCCCTTGCGCGGGATCTTCGTAAGGATCTCAACGATATCCTCCCTGCCCTGCTTCTTTGCCTCGGCGCAGTAGCGGTCAGTCAGGTCAAGAATAGCGGCGATCTCCTTTTTCTGGAACTCGTTTGCAGTCTCAAGCTCCGCCTCAAGGCCGCGGGCGATGGTGCGACCGTACAGAGGGGTGAGGTTGGAGACGAAGCCCAGCTCGTGGAGCTTGTGCTTTCTGCCGATCTCCTCCCACTCGGCATCGGTATAGATCTTGGGCTGCTTTTTCACGGTTCTCATAAAGACAATCTGCTGACCCTCAAAAATGGTGGGGACCTCGTCAGCCATCATCTTGACGAATCTGTCTGCAACTCTGTCGGCATCGGATACGCCGCGAGCGCAGTAATCGGCCGCCAGCTCGCCGTTATCCACGTAATCGTGGCGGAGAGCGCGGTGAGCCTTTTCGTTAACGATAAAATTATAAAGATTCTGATTCATAGTTAGCCTTTCTACGGTCTCATATGCGTGTGACCGTGATCAAATTGTGCAAATATTTAGATTCGAGGGACATTTCAGGCGCATTGATCTGCCCCTCATATCATTTTACCATAAAGTTCTGTAAAAATCAACTATAAAATAAAGACTTTAACAATTTTTTTAATTCTCTTCGGCGGTGTTTTTCAGTAGCATCTCGGCATACTTGGTATAAGGAGTATAAACCGTGCTTCCGCCCGAAAAATAATATCTTCTCTCGGTGTCGATGCGGTAGCTGATGACCATATCCTCTGTTGTCTCAAGGATCTGGAAGCCCCAAAGGCAGCCCTTTGAACCGCAGGAGCAAGGTGCACCAAAATCGCCGTTAAAATCACCGTAAGAGTAAGTGCCGGTGTTTATGATGATCTTGTCCGTACCCGAAAGCTGGCGGGATTCGCTCTGGTGGTGAACGTGACCGTCAAAGAGGCAGACCACGTTATCATAGTCCCTTACAACGCTGGCAACCTCACCGCCCGCAAAATAGTGCGAAAGCAGGAAAACGTTCTCTCTGTCCTTATATTTTTCGAGCTGCTCGGTGAGCCACTCGACGTCTATACCCGTATAGTTGTTGCCATTGGCGTAGTTGCCGTCAAACTTGGCATCGTTGCCGTCGGCGGGATCGTAAACGTCGCAGACTATGAATATATTCTGCCCGTCGTCCACGACGTACTGACGGTCAAGGCCCGAGAATTCTTTCCACACCTCGTTTGAGTGGCTGTCGTGGTTGCCTCCCATTACGTAAACGGGGATGCCCAGCTCCTCGGACAGCGGCACGAAGAACTTTTCGTAGACCGCCTTGCAGGCGTTGACGGTATAGCCCGTCCACTTGTCATCCTCAATTCCCTCGTAGTAATCGTCGGTGGAAAGATCACCGAGAATATAAACGGCATCAAGACCGCGAACGCTGTGCTCGTAACGGATATCGTCGCAAAGCTCCTGCATTCGCTGATCATTGGTAAATCCGCGGTACTGTACACGGTTTTTCTGACCTGCGCGCTCAGCCATAACGTAGTGGATATCCGAAACCAGCAGGTATCTTCCCGTCAGATCCGAGGCGTTGAGAGAATAAGTAACGCCTTCCTCGCCTTCGGGGTTGTACTCAAGAGCGGAGCGGAAATTATCCGCGATCCACTGTGTGTATTCCGCAAGGTTATTTGTGATCAAAAAGCCGATATTCGAGGCTCCCGCAAGCTTCCAGCCAAAGGGATCGTCGGTAGAACCGAGCCACATAATATCCCAATCGGGGACGGTGTGAGTGAACGGCGCTCTTCCCTCCACGGGCTTTCCGCTGTCAAAGTGAGTTTCACGGATGCTGTCCATAAAGGCTGCAAGCTTCTCGTTTCCGGAGTCCTCCTGAAGCCACTCGTTAAGTCTTTCGACTCCGGGCGTTATGGCAAAGGACGAATAGGCGTTGTATCTCGCGGCCAGATCGTAAAACTGAGAGTCATAGGTATCGATGCAATTGTCAATATTGGCAATGTAGATAAGGCACTTGCCCGCGCAGAGCGCCACCACCTGCTCAAGGGTGGGAATGATCTCGTCCGAGACCGAGCCGTCCGCATTCTTCAATCGGAGCTGCTTGATCTGATCGTAGGTCCAATCACGAGGACGCCATATATGAGGCAACCCGTTCTGCCCTGCTTTGTTGAGAATATCCGTTGAGTCGCCGAGGGAACCCGTTGTCATAGCGACAAGAACGCCGTCGTAGGTCTTATTGACGTTAATGACAATGGCATCCGCTCCGAAAGCGATGGCGTACTTCATTGCCTTCAGCGAGCCTGCGGGATATACCGAGGCGTCGCCGCCGATCACGGCGCTCATGCTTCTGCCGTAACGGTTTGACTGTGCGGCCAGCTTCTCTTTGATATCAAACATCCACTCGGGACGGCTGACCTCAGGAAGCTCGATCGGCGTGTCTGACGGACTCGTAGTCACGTCCCCGCCGTCGGGCGCACTTGTGTCGGGAGTATTTGCGGACGTGCCCGGAGCGTCGGTGCCCGAGGTACCCTCGGGTCCGACGGTTGTGACAGTTTCCGATCCGTCCCCCTCTCCGCCGCATGAAAGGGCGAAGGCCGAGTTTATCAGTAATGCGGCAAGCATAAGCCACACTATCAGTCGTTTTGCACTTTTATTCATTGCAAGCTCCTCAATCCACAAGATCTTCCCAATTATCGGTGACACCCGAGCCCTCGGCCTCGGTGCTCACCGTTATAACGTCTTCCGTAAGAACGGTCAGCAGCTCGACCGTGGGCGTTTCATATTTATTCTTCATTTTTACTCTCATTTCAGTTCTGTTTCTTCGAATTTCTTATACGGTGCATCGATAACAAGGCCGCTCCCGAAGGTGTAGGTTCTATCGCTGTCGATGCGGTAGGTGGATGCGCTGTCATCGGTGGTCTCGATGATCTGGAAGCCCCAGATGCATCCGTAAGCACCGCAGGTCTTGCAGACTCCGTCAAAATCACTGCCGTTGAAGCTTCCATAAGAATATGTTCCCGTGTTGACGTAGGTAACGTCCGTCGAGCTGTAAGTGCCTACAAGGTGATGGTGGGTGTGTCCGTCAAGCATACAAATTACGTTATCATAATTTTTCACAACGGCCCCAAGCTCGGCACTGCCCCCAAAATAATGAGATCCGATGATGACCCTCTCCATATCTTTATATTTCTCAAGCTCTGCGGTGATCCATTCAATGTCCACCTTACAGGCGACGCCGTTGGCCATATTTCCGTCATCCTTCGAGCCCTTGCTGGGGTCGGTGTCATAAGTATCCATCATTATAATAGCCGTGTCGCCGAAAACCATTGAGAACTGCTTCTCGCGGCCTGCGAATTCAAGCCATACGTCATCGGGATAGCTATCGTGGTTGCCGCCGATGATGCCGACGGGAATGCCCAGCTCATCCTGAAGAGGCTTCAGGTACTTATCCCAAAGATCCTTGCAGGCGTTTCCTCTGTAGCCGTAAGACGTTCCGATTCCCGGGTACCAGTCGTCGGTGGACAGGTCGCCGAGAACGAAAACTCCGTCAAGTCCGCGGCGGTAGTATTCCTCGCGGATATCGTTGCAGAGCTCCTCCATTCTCTGGGCGGTGGTGTAGCCGCGGAAGTCGGTTCTGTGAGTCTGTCCGGGTCTCTCGGCCAGCACGTAGTGCAGGTCGGAGACGAAGAGATATCTTCCCGTAAGGTCGGCGCGGTTGAGAGAATAATCCACCGCATCCATCTTTTCGTTGGCGTAAGAGCCCTTCGAGTAGGTAAAGGTCTCGGTATCCATCATCTCGGCCTCGCCGTCGGCAACGCCGTAGTATTCAACCGTAAAAATAATATCCTTATCAGCGGGAACGTCATCAATGGTAAGAGCGCAAAGGTATGCGCCATCAATGCTTATCTCATTGATGTTTCCGTCCTCATCCCTTCCCGTCAGCTTTTCGTAAACGGTG
The DNA here is from genome assembly GCA_017451545.1 of Clostridia bacterium. Classification (GTDB taxonomy): domain Bacteria; phylum Bacillota; class Clostridia; order Oscillospirales; family CAG-272; genus RGIG3994. Next base: position 53,188 of record JAFTOB010000025.1, read on the forward strand.
TCCACGTCATAGTACTTGGTGAAATAGACCTCCCTGCCGTATGCGGCGGTAACGCGCAGACGGAGAAGCTCGTAGTCATTGACCACGTCCTTCTTGATGGCAGAGGCAAATCGGACGGAGAACTTGCCGTTCTGCGGCTCGGTCTCCTGTACGCAGTAGATGTACGCATCGGTATTCTCTGCGGGGGCATCGGTGTCAATATCAAGGTTGCTTATATTCTTGAACACGCTCATTCCGCTTACGATATCAGACGCGAAGGTAGAGCCGCGAACCACAACGCGGTTCGCGTTGAAGGTTCCCGTGGACTGGGTCATAGCATAACCCTTGCCCGCGATCATTGCGGTGTTTTCAACGTAGATATCGGCGTTGTTGATGGTGATGTACATACAGTCGCGGCCTGCGGCGTCACTGACGTCGATAACGCAATCGATAATGTCGAGATCGACCGACTTTCCGTTGTTACCCGTTCTGACCGCCGCGGCGGGAAGGGTGTTCGACGGAGGAATCAGCTCGGTGTGCATCTCGATGGTACAGCCGTCGAGCACCATCTTCTGGGATGTACCCGAGGGGCTGAGAGTATTGACGGCACAGTAATTGGTGTTGCCGTAGGTGTAAACGTTCACGTTCTTCAGCTCGGTTGTAATACCCGCGCCGTCGGCGATGATCGCGCCGCCGTTGCCCGAATGGTAGACAGTCATATCCTTGAGCACGGTATTGGTGCTGAGGAAGATGGCGCTGTAGCAGTTATAGGAGCAGAAGCCGTATTTGCCCTGACCGTCGATGGTGACGGTGCGGTTCTTGCTTCCCGCAATGGCATCGGCCGTGCCGTCGCCGCCCTTGTAATTGGGGAGAACGACGCCCGAGTTGAGAGTAACGGTAACGTCGCCGTTCGTGGCGTTGATAGCCTGAACTGCCTGACTCCAATCTGTGTACTTAGTAGAGCCCACGGTCACGTCGCAAAGGTAGGTGGGCTTGATAGTTTCAAAGATATCCGCGCCAAGCTCGGTTCCCATACGGACGAAGTTGCCGCCCGTGGTGGTGATGGTCATAGTCTTGCCGCCGTTCTGAACGATATCGGAATTATTGGCGAAAACGGTAGTGTTTTTGAAGACCACGTTGGAGGTGGTGTTCGCGGTAGCCGTGATGGCATTACCGTGGCCGTTGCGGAAATCGAAAACGCAATCCTCAGCGGTAAAGTTTACGGTATTTGTGTCGCTGTCATTTCCGGTGCGCACGACACCTATGGTATAGGTATTGCCCGTCTTTACCACGTTTACGTTCTTCATATTAATGTTGAACGTTCCGGAGGCAAGGGTGTTGAGCAGGCAGTACTGAATGGCATCGGTCAGCTCAACGTTGATATTCTCAAGCGTTACGTTGCACGCGGTATGGAGCTGGAAGGTGCTTCCCGTGCCCGGGTTGCCCGTCTTGATGTTCATATTTTTAAACACAACGTTCGGGGACTCTACGTTAAATCCGTTATGGCTGTTATTTGTTACAGTGCCGCCGTTGCCGTCAACGGTAACGGTTGCACCCTTTGTGTTTTTAATGCGGGTGCTGTTGGTTATAACGTATCCGTCCGCGATCCTGATAGTTACGTTGTTCGAGGACGCGTTGGCCTGCGCCACGGCGTCGGCCCACGTCTCGCCCGAATAAAGGGTCGAGCCTGTCACGTCGTCAACGACCGTCAGGGATGCCGCGGCCGCCGCCGTTGCGGTGAACGGGATCGCGGTTGCGAGCATTGCGCAGAGTAAAAGCAATGATATGATGCGTTTCATAGGATGCTCCTTTCAAAAAACAAACATTTACCTATTATCGATAATGTATTATAAATCTTATTCCTTGATTTGTCAATATTTTAGCGAAGATTGAAGAATTTTTGTGAAAATTACACAAAAGTCGTCAGCTTGCCTCCCTGCTCCGCCCCCGCGCCTTGCCGCAAATCGTAGAAAAGCCGATTTTGCCCTGCGGTCGCTTGATTTTTTTGCCGATCCGTGATATAATGTATTTGAATTTTTTGCAAGGAGGAACGCGGCTTTATGAAGATAACCCTGCAGGATATTGCGCGGGAAACGGGATATTCGGTGAATACCGTTTCGCACGCCCTGAGCGGTAAGACTGACATTTCGGAATCCACACGACAAAAAATAAAAGAGGCGGCAGACCGCCTGGGCTACGTGGGCAACTACGCCGCAAGCTCAATGCGTACCGGAAAGAGCATGACCGTAGCCATTATCGTTCCCGATATCAAAAATCCTTTCTTTTCCGTTGTCGTTCACGAAATGGAGCAATATTTTTTCGGCAGAGGCTACACCGTCACGGTTTTCGGCACCGACGAGAGTGCCGAGCTTGAGCGCGAGGCCATCAAGGCCTGCCGTTTGCGGAATATGGACGGCATTATTATCTGCCCCACACAAAAGAGCCGTACCAATATTTCAATGCTCCGTGAGCTGGGCGTTCCCTACCTGCTGGTCAGCCGCCACTTTGACAGCTTCGAGGATCCCTTTGTCGGCACCGACGATCTGAAGGGCGGATATATGGCCACCCGCCATCTGATCGAGCTCGGCCACCGCAGGATCGCATTTTTCAATGCAGATCAGCGCATCTCCTGCTCCCGTGACCGCGCTCAGGGCTACCGCTCGGCACTTGCGGATGCGGATGTGGAATACGATCCGTCACTTATATTCTACCTTTCGACCACTACGCAGATAAACAGCTTTGCGGCGGTGGAGCAATTCTTTACCGATCACCCCGACTGCACCGCGGTCGTGGCCTTCAACGACATCATTGCCTTCCAGGTCATAAACTTCCTGCACCGCTCGGGACGTCGCGTGCCCGAGGACATTTCGGTCATCGGCTTTGATAATATCTGTGACGATTTCATCTTTCCTTTGCCCCTGACCTCGGTCAGTACCTCGAAAAAAGCTATGTCGCGTTGGGCCGCCCGTATGCTCTGCGATATGATGAGAGGCGAGGCCGGCCAGCATCACGCGGTGCTCAATTCCCAGCTTCTCGTGCGTGAAACCACGGCAAAGCCGCCGAAGAGCTCCGATACTGTCTGATTTCACAAATCGAATGCAATAATTTTTTTCACATTTGATAAAATTTTCTCTTTACAAATCGACCGAGATGGTGTATAATAAAGAGTGTTCCAAAAGCAATCCATTTTTAAGGAGTTATATATGAAAAAGCTTTACACCGGAAAAACCAAGGACGTTTATGAGCTTGAGAACGGCAACGTTCTTCTCAAGTTCAAGGATGACTGCACCGGCAAGGACGGCGTGTTCGATCCCGGCGAGAATTCCGTCGGACTCACCATTGAGGGCATCGGCAAGGCCAACCTTGAGACCTCTGTTTACTACTTCGAGCTCTGCAAAAAGGCAGGCATCAAGACCCACTACGTCAGCGCAAATCTCGACGACGCCACCATGGAGGTTCTCCCCGCAGAGTGCTTCGGCAAGGCTCAGGGCGGTAACGGCCTCGAGGTTATCTGCCGTCTCGTTGCTACCGGATCCTTTATCCGCAGATACGGCGAGTACATAAAGAACGGTACCGTTCTTGAGGGCGGCTACGTTGAGTGCACCTTCCAGAATGACGAAAAGGGCGATCCGCTGGTCACCGGTGAGGGACTCGTTGCCCTCGGCATTATGACCCCCAAGATGTTTGAGAGCCTCAAGGCTCAGACCCTCGCTATCACCAAGATCGTTGCAGACGACCTTAAGACCATCGGTCTCGACCTTTGGGACATCAAGTTTGAGTTCGGCTACAACAACGGCGAGGTCATTCTCATCGACGAGATTGCTTCGGGCAATATGCGCGTCTACAAGGGCGACAGCATCGTTGATCCCGTTGAGCTCACCAAGCTTATTCTTAACAGATAAAATTAAGTGAGGCTGCCGTCAGGGCAGCCTCATTTTTTACATTTCAAATTCATTTCCCGTTGAAATACGGCGCAGGCGACCGCCCATCAGCGACTCGAGAAATGCGCCTTGAGCGTCACCCGTGCAATGGCAGGTGTAATAATTGCAAGGGTAGAACAAAAGCTCGGCGGCGATGCGCTCCAGCTCTTCTCTGCCCTCGCACTCGGGATCAAGCTTAGAAAGATGGAAGCCACCGATGAACACATCGGGACGGACGGCATCCATAATATTCAGGATACCCTTGTGCGAGCAACCGCTGAAGAACACGCGGCGACCTTTTTCCTCAATGAGAAGGTATTGCTCGTGAATAAAATCGTCGGGAACAAGCGACCCGTGTGCTTTTTTCGTCAGTCCGAAGGGATTTATAGGGTATTTCAGTTTCCCACCGTTGAGATCAAAAAGCTCAAGCCAGGGGCCGAGATCGGCGCGGCGGTCAACTGTCACTGCGCGATCATTTGTGGCGAGTGCGGGATCGAGTCCGATATACTTTTCCGATGCGTTGTAATATTCCCCAAAGGCGTGACGGTTTATATAGAGCGGTGCGGTACTGTTGATCGATAAGAACCGCAGCATACCGCCGCCGTGGTCATAGTGACCGTGGGAAAGGATGGCCGTGTCGACAGACGAAAGGTCAACGCCCATGGCTGCGGCGTTGTCGACGATCACCCCGCTCTGTCCGCTGTCAAAAAGCAGCCGCCGACCGTTTGCTTCAATATACAATCCGAGCCCGTGCTCTGCGACCAGCGCAGGCGAGACCGACGTATTTTCTATCAAAACCTTAACTTTCATAGCAATCTCCATTAATTTTGTAAGAATATAATACCACAGACCGCAGAAAAAGTCAACGGTTTGCGACCGTGCAAAGATTTTATAAAAAATCGGGACAAATTTCAATTTACCACTTGATTTTTCAAAAAATGTGTGGTATAATATACGGGCTTTGAAAAAAGCAACTTAATATGGAGCGGTATCGAATGTGTCAATCTGACATCGAAATCAGTCTGATTTCGCAAGATACACTCCACCCAAAAACAAAACTTAATACGGAGCGGTATCGAAGTGGTCATAACGGGGCTGACTCGAAATCAGTTTGGGAGCAATCCCACGTGGGTTCGAATCCCACCCGCTCCGCCAAAAAAAGCACTTGCTGTTGCAAGTGCTTTTTCTTTTCTCCTGTGGCGGGCGAGCCCACCGCAGGGGATGTTTTTATTTTGTCTGTGTTATCAGACTGTCTGTTTTCAGATTCTTCGTGATTTTTAACGTATATCAATACTCAAAAGTCCAATCCTCGGGATGAGGAACATCAAAGGAGAAGTCCGCAACGGTTGCCATATGATCGGAGCCTGCACCGGCAAAGGGGTCGATCACTATGTCAAAGGTCTTGAAGATAAGTCCGCTTCCCTTCACCATAATGTGGTCGATGGCGTTTGCGTGTGTCTTGCGGTTGACTTCCTTTCTGTATACGCGATCCTCTGCGGAATCGTAGTAAGGATAGCCAAAGCTTGTTGTGCTGTTTTCCTTCACCGCCGCGAGATCCCAAACCGAGGAAAATCCGAGCTCGATAAATTTATTATATGGCGCGGAATTGACAGCGCAGTTGAAGTCTCCGCCTATCATAACGGGGCAACCGTGCTCGGCGATAATTGCATCAACGGTGTCGGTAACGGTCTGTGCCTGGGCAAGTCTCTTGTTGTTGCCAACGTCGCCGCCTTCATAGGCCAAATGGAGCGAAACCACACCAAGCTTTGTGCCGTCGGGCTTCTGGAACACTACCCAAGTAACAAACTTATCCTTATTCGTGCTGCTTTCAAGGTTATAAACACCGTGATCAATGGGAGTTACCTTGTCGGGCTTGTAAAGTATGGGCGTTCCTGTTGCATAGCTTGTGCTAACCACGGGAACCTCGGCATAGCCTGCCGCCGTCAGTCTGGAGGTTATAGATCCCTCGCAGCCGCGCATAACGTCATATGTGTACTCCTGCAGGCACAGTATGTCGGGATCGTAAGTGAGGTACACTTCCTCAAGTATTGCGCTTCTCTGCTCGCTGTGGCTGTCACTTGTAGGATATCCGTTGGCTACGCCCGCATTGTCCCAACCCCATACGTTGTGGTACATAACACGGATCTCGCCGGATTTGTTGAGCACCGAGGAGTTTTCGTCCTCAATTATCTTTTCTGTATAATCCCGCTCATAAAGGGATGTGCATTTCCACGTCTCCTCGGCGCTCTGCATCACGAAAACAAGATCGCCGAAGGTCTCCTCAACAATATAGCTATATCCCATATAGCTGTCGGCAAGAAATTCAAAGCGAGTGCCGTTAACGGCAACCGTGTACTCGGTCTCTCCGACCTTCGCCTTGGTTCTTGCGGTGTTTCCGACGAGCATCTCGTATTCGCCGACCGTGCTGTCGTCACGGATTGCAAGATCCGCACCGGTTCTTGCGTAAATGAGCGCGTGAAGCTGCTTTGCAAAATCAAGCTCGGAGGCCTTGGGATTTGCCGGATAAACTATGGAGTAATTCTCGATACCAATATCGGTCAGCATCAGATTGTAGCCTGCATATTTTTCAAGCACAGCTACCTGCGCCGCGCCGTAGCCGTCATCAAGCGCCATCAGCGCAACCTGCGCCATGGAGCGGCTGTTATCATCATAACTGTACGCGCCGTAGGTGCGCACAGTGTTGCCGTTGACGGTGTAAGTGATGTACGGAACGGCGGAAAAGGGGCGGTTGATATTGCTTTCCTTGATATCGGTCAACGCGGCGTTGACAGTCACGCTTCCGTCAGCATTTTCGATAATACCCTTCTCTGCCACGATGTCAACGTAGTCAAGTCCCGCCGCGTCAAGAGCCTCGGCGGTAAAGGAGGTCACCTTCGTGAGCTGATCGGTGGGCGTAATAACAGTTCCGTACCCAATTTCCGCACCCACACCCGGAATGGACTTGACGTAATCAAGTGTTGCCGCAGAAATATCGGTAGTAAAGCGGATACCGTTACTGCCCGCAAGCAGACGAACCGACGCGCCATCGCGCATCACGGGGAGTCCGACCGAAGCGGTCTGAATATAAAGCCCGTTGCGGTCGCGATCGGACATACCGCTGACCGATGTGCCCACCATTCCCTTGACGAGATAATAATAGCCACCGTGTGCGGTGTAGCTCCCCGCCAAAGCATAGCAGTTGGCGCGGTCTCCGAACGTCAGATTGCTGTAAATTCCGCCGTAAATATTCAATGAACCGCCAACGGTATCGGAATTGGTGATACGTACCGCCGCACCGGTGTTGGTGACGGTAAAGGTTCCGCCGTAAATATTGACGGTGTTGGATGCTCCGCTCGTTGAATTTACCGCGCGGGAGTTGCCCGAATTCAGGAAAAATCCGCCGTAAATATTGACGGTTGAATTTCCGTTTGCCAGAACAGCGGGATTTGCGCCCGAGGCGTTGTAATATCCGCCGAGCACGGAAAGCGACGAGCCTCCGCTTGTGGCCAGCGCGGCCGACGAGCCCGAAAGTATTTTTATGTTTTTAACGGTAAGCGCCGCGCCGCCGCTGACGGTGACAGAGCCCGAAAGAGTCTTACCGTTTCCGTCTATTGTTGCGCTTTTGCTCACAGTAACCTTTTCGGCAGTGTCAGCCAAAAGAATGACCGTCTCGCCGCCCGAAAGTGCGGCAAGAGCCTCGGCAAGGCTTGCATATTCAACTCCGTTGACCGATGCAACGGCACCTCCCTGCGCCACCGCTGTAAATGAAAAGGCCGGCAGAGCAAGGGAGAATATCATTAAAAATGCGAGAATAAAAGAAATTTTCTTCATCTTGTCCTCCAATCTCAGAACGGGTCTGCGGTAGAATCCTCGCAAACGTAGGAAAGCAGAATAGCTCTCTGCTCGGGTGAATAGGGGCTATACCCGCCCTCCACCGGATATGCATACACGCTTGTGATCTCCGTACTTATATCATTCAGCGCGGCAGTTGCGATCTGCTCCATACTGCGACTGTTGGCCTCGCGGTCATAAATACCGTAAATGTAGACCTCGTGACCGTCCTTTATGTATTTCAGATATCCGACCGCGGAAAACTCGCGGGAGCTCTTCTGAATATCCACCAAAGCGGCGCGGATAGTGACACTTCCGTCGGCATTTTCGGTGATACCGTCCTCTGCCACTATGTTTTGATAGGTCCTTCCCTTTCCGTCAAGCCCGTCCATAGTGAAAATCGCAAGCTCGGAAAGATAATCTGTGGGACAAATAACAGTGCCGTAGGACACCTGCGTGCCGCTGTCAGCCATGGAAGAGGCATAATCAATTATCGCTTTAGGTATATTCGTGGTAAAGCGCAGTCCGCTGCTGCCCTCCACAAGTCTTGCGGATGCTCCGCGATTTGTTTCGGGCAGATCCAGCGTCGTAGAGGTGTAAAAGGTCTCGCCGTTTGGCGCAATAACGCTCTCACTTCCCGCCTGCGTACTTCCACCCTCGCTCATATAGAAGGTGTAAAACGGGTTCGCGTTGCTGAAACCGCCGGTAATGCAGAAAATATTGGTTGCTTTACCGTCGCTTCGGTCGGCCGCCGTCTGCATATTGCTGAAAGCTCCGCCGTAAATGTTACGAGTACCTCCGCTTCGCAGAACCACGCCCACGTTTCTGACTGCCAATGCGCCACCGTAAACGTTGACCGTCGCCGTTGCCGTATCAGAGCCGGTAATAACGCGGTAAGACCCTGTATTTTCAAAATATCCGCCGTATACGTTAAGCGTTGATCCGCTGGCAACCGAAAAGACTGCATTGCCACCGGGAGCAACGCCGTACCCTCCGCAGGCGTTGACTACGCATCCGGAGCTCATGCTGAACAGCGAGCCGTTGGTTGCGGTGTGAACGCCGCCGTCAACGGTGAGAGTTCCGCCGGCGCGCGCCGCAAGCACCACTATGTTATATACGTTTGTATTTACGTCCTCGCCGAGGATCAGATGGGTCTGAAAATAAAACTTGAACCCACCGCCCGACGCGGCCGTAATGTTCATATTCTTAAATGTAACAGTTCCGACAGGCAGAGATGCGGCGGCTGTTGCGTCACTGCCCGTGTATGCGGCAGCCGTGCCACCCGAAACAGCAAACAGATAGTCGCTGCCCGTGTAGGTTATGCTCTTTCCGTTGCCGTCCACCGTAATGTTGTTGCCCTTGATCCAGATGTTGGTCTGCGTGACCGTGACATCCGAGAGCAAAACAAGGGTGTCGCCGTCTGTCAGTGCGGCCGCGGCCGCCGAGAGAGTTGCGTAGTGGGTCTCACTGTTGTCCGTAGAAACGATCTTCGCCTCATAGGTCTCCTCTGCCACTGCGGCAAAGGGAAGAGCGGGCAGAAGAATCAACAGGAGCATCGTCATTGCGAGCAATAGTGAAATCCTTCTTTTCATTGAGGTCTCCTTTCTACCGCCTTTGGCGGCATAAAAATATAAAAAAATATGGCAATCCTAAGTTTATACAGGTCGGCGAGCGACGACAGTTTTTGGGTCAGTCTGCAAGCGGTCGGAAAGAACCGGCTCGTTTGTCGCGATTGGCGGAAAAGCTTCGTTGGTTCGACGGCGGGTATCACTAAAAGATTGCCATCAATCACGGAAATATCCGTGGTTTTTTATTTTGTTTCAGGCACGCGCAAGATCTGCACTGCCTCTTTTTTGTATAATACCATAAAATGTAAATGGTGTCAATAGTGCAAATAAACTTTTTTGTTTTTTAACATTTTGGAAAAAACTTATTAAAATCACATCGGTTATCGGGGTTGTATTACCGTTGGTATCGTAGGTGAAATTGTACACCGTGGATTCGGTGTAATGGACTAAAAACTCCGCGCCTGACCGAGCCGCCTTGACGACCCGTGCCAAGCGCGGAGAAATTTAGTTATTTTTTAGTTTTCCTCACGATAGAGAATCGTACCATGTCTTTACGTCCTCTATCTTATATTTTTGAGAATCAAAACAAATCGAAAGATCTCCGCTATCATGATAAAAAAGCAACATATCCGCAAAATGATTAAGAATAATATCCTCAAATTTGTGATTTAGATAATCGAAATGATACTTTTTGAAAACTTCCCAATCTACTTTAGAATTAAACATAATAGTATCGGGATAATAATCAAAAATATATGGAACAAAATCATAGTCATATTCATTTGAATTGATTCTCGCTACTATTAAATATTTACTCAGTATCTCTATATCTCCGTTATCTTGGAAAAAGGCTGGAATTTCACTTTCAAGCTTTTTTTGTTGTTTCCTTGTTAAATTCAAGCAATCTACTCTATAAAATCCCCAAAAAACACTATCGTCAATAAAAAATTCTCTAATAATTTTTTTGATAATGTATGAAAAGTTTTTTTGATAACGAAAATTATTGATTTTTATGGTACAAATATTAGGAGTGTTTTTATATTCTTCAACAGTTATATGTCGTCTATTCAATCCAAACGCCTCCATCATCAGTGACCTGGAGGATGAGTATGAAACCCATGTGCTGGGTCCCAATCTATCCTGAATCGTCCAAAAAAGCCTTTATAACTAAATATTGTTCCTCCAGTGCCACCTGAAGCATTTGGATTTTGGTAAAACATCTCAATATTTTTACCAACATTAAAACCATAGCCGTTATTTATAGAAAAAATCTTTGATTCTACTATTTTAGGCATAGCATTGTCCAAATTGATTGGAGCCGCATATAGGTTAGCACAAATGACACCTATATCATATACATCTTCAGCTAGCTCTGCTAACTCGTCTCCTCCTATTTCTCGTCCTATTTCCTTAACACCTGTTCGAATAATGTTGTCTTCTCGCAACAGATTGGAATCTGTTGCATCATTTACAACTTGACCAATTCCTTGCGTAGCTGTCGCAGCTCCATTTACAATCAAAAATCCAGCTACCACGGCTCCAACGCCAGTCCAACCTACAGCCGCCGCAAGTGCAAAACCAGCAGTCACTTGTGCAATACCGCTAACAACATTCAACGCCCCAATCAACCACTTTGGCCATTCGCCACTAGGATCATTCATATTGGCGGGATTATTAGAGCAATATACGTATAGATTATATCCTATTATATTGCCACCTACACCGGACATCTCGCCATCTGCATTGATAAATCTACCAATACTCGGGTCGTAATATCTTGTTTGCAGATAGTATAGGCCTGTAACGCTATCGTAGTAATAGCTTCGGTATGTAAAGGGGTTGTTGTTATAGATGTAGGTATCTGCGGTGCTATACGTTACGCCTGTGGGGCGAGTTTTGGTGGTGTTACCCCAAGCATCGTAGGTATACGAAGCAATTTTTGTGCCTGCCTCGTTATAGATGGCTACAACGTCGCCCTGGAGATTCTTTTCGAAGAAGAACAGCTCGTATTCGTCGGCAACATCGAGCGCAGAGCGGTACTTTATACCAATGGGCGATCCGGTTTCATCGTACAGATATATCATTGTATATCTGCTTGATGTTTCGGATATGATCCTCGTGCCGTCAAGGACAAAGTCTTTTGTGGCCGAGCCGGTCATTCCGGTTCTTATTCCGTCTGCATTGTAGGTGAAGCTGATGAGAATCTCATCATAGCTCAATTCTCCGTCGGTGTACCAGCATTGCCAAATTTCGATAAGCTTTCTACCTTCCCAAACGTAGCGATAGCCTTCGGTTCCGGCTGTGTTGGTCTTTGTGATGGGATTTCCTATCTCATCATAAGTATACACCCAGCCGTTGGCACTTGTTAGCTGATCGCCCCAATTTGAGTTGGAGTAATCGTACTCATAATAGCCCCAACACTCATAGTTCTCGGACGTGGAGAACTCACCGTACTCCATTATGGTTCGGTTGCCCGCGTTATCGTAAGTCCAAACATACGTCTGACCCAACGCCCGGTTATCCTCACGGATGAGCTGGCCGATGTCATCGTACCAATACTGATTCTGTATTACTCCGTTGGCATCGGTTATCTGAGTTATATTACCGTTAGAATCGTAGGTATAATTGTAGGTGGTGCTACTGAGGTTGGTGTTGCTCGTTCCCCGCTCTATCTTGTACTGTGATACAAGAGGGGTGCGCATACCGTAACTTTCCCAATACTGGTAGGTTATTTTTGCATTGAAAACTCCGGTTGAGCCTACGACGTAATCATAGGTTTTCTGCGTGGTCATGCCCAGATTATCGTAGGTCGGACGAATGGTTCCACCAAGGTTGCCGGTGCTACCCATACCCATTGAGTAGAGCGTACCGTCATTGTTATATACGAAGGTATACGAGGTCTTATCGTAGGTATTAACGTAGCCGGACGAATAGTAGCGATAGCCGAGGTAATCGATGCGGTTTATCATTTCGCCCTTTTCGTTGTACTTGAACTCTCCCGTGTAGCCGATCTTGTCGGTGTCGGTGGTTGCCGAGAAGGTCTGCATCAGCTTACCCGACGGGTCGTACTTATAGTACGTTGTATCGCCGGTCTTATAGTCCTTCGAGCTATACAGCCTGCCGCCGTTGTCGTAGGTGTACTCGGCCACGGTCTCAAACGCTCCGCCGCTACCTGTATTATACAGTATTTCCGACGTTCTGTCAAGAGTCCAAAAAACTCCGCGCCCGACCGAGCCGCCTTGACGACCCGTGCCAAGCGCGGAGAAATTAGTTGTTTTTTAGTTTTCGGGAGGACACACAGAACCGTCCATCTGTGTTCTCGACAGGCCAGTTTTCACGCTAATCATCCCCTGTGTTCAATGTGTTCAATATATATCTATTGCAATATCCGCTTTAAGCATATGAATTTTCTCCATGTTTGCTCCATCAAAAATCAATGCTGGATATTTATCGTAATGCTGAAATGTGATATCAATAACCACTTTTGCATTAAATTGGCTTTGTGCTAATAATAGAATCTCAAAATTGCATTGTGAAAACAGTTCGGTCAAAAGATCGTTTACTTCCCAACAGCAAATATTCTTTACTTCGACATATGTCATTTCTAACATATTATCATAAATTTGGATGTCTTTATTTATTCCGAATAGAGTTACTGCTTGAGAAAAAGACACCATTTGGGGAAACATAAGAACTATATTGCCATCGAAATTAGGCGGTTTACTATTTTTTAAATTCACTCTTTCCTCCATAAATTAGTTAGATCTTTAAAAAAGTAAATGGTTTCTTTCCATATTTTACCTGCTTTGTCACCCACCCACAATTTTCCTTTGTTTGCGGTATCTTTGTATATATCATACCTCGAAATTTGGTTTTTGGGAATTTTCGCCGCTTCATTCTTAAATGCATGAGCATCTATATTATTACTATTAATATAACTATCGCTCACTTTCGAGGGTGATTTGGGTTTACAGTCATTATGAACTAAAATATTTGTCTGTCCAACATGGTATGTATGAAAATCTTCAACCTCAAAGTTATATACAGTTACAGGTGTTTCAAGGATCTCATGCTGTATCTGCTCAAGAACAACATACTCGCCGTTGACTGTAACAAGTATATCACCGGCTCTCAGGTCGATTGCAGAAATCCACCCTTTTCGAGGAACATAAAATGGGTGAGTCGGCGTAGCCGTAATAGTTTCTTCTCCGATAGTTAGATGAACAAGTTCATTTGCTTCATTCACAAAGGTTTGAACTACTTGTTTTAGCTCTGTTTCATCGGTTGCAGGGTTAGTTGCCCATACCATATCTCCGGATTTTATCTGTTCAATAGGTATCAGCCCATCCGATGATGAGACAAGTGTCCCCTCAACAAAGCAAACCCCTTCCGAAGGTGCTGACTGAACAATAGAAGAACCTAACGAAATACCCGCAATAGATATATCCTTTAGACCATCATATACCTCTTCGCCTACGGCATCTTTAAGTGGATTTTCATCCGTAATAGATTCGTAAACCTCCGATGCACCTACCGCAGCAGCCGTTGCACCGGATACCGCCATAACCGCATACCCTACCGCAACCAACGGAGCACACGCTCCACCGGACAGAGCAACCGCAGCTACTGCCATCACTCCAACCGTCGCCAACAATACACCCTTAAACAACTTATCCCAATTAGGCCAATCTCCAAAAGGATCAACCATATTAACGGGATTGTTGAAGCAATACGCATATAAATTATATCCTATTATATCTCCGCCAACACCAGATATCTGCCCGTCCGCATTGATAAATCTACCAATACTCGGATCGTAGTATCTTGTTTGAAGATAATAAAGGCTTGTTTGGCTGTCGTAATAATAGCTACGGTATGTAAAGGGGTTATTGTTATAGATGTAGGTATCTGCGGTGCTATACGTTACACTGGTGGGGCGGGTTTTTGTGGTGTTACCCCAAGCATCGTAAGTATAGCTTGCAATCTTTGTGCCGGATTCGTTGTAGATAGCAACAACATCGCCTTGGAGATTCTTTTCGAAGAAGAACAGCTCGTATTCGCTTGCGGCATCCAACATGGAACGGTACTTTATGCCTATGGGAGAACCGGTTTCATCGTACAGATATACCATTGTGTATCTGCTTGATGTTTCGGATATGATTCTCGTGCCGTCAAGGACAAAATCCTTGGTGGTCGAGCCGGTCATTCCGGTTCTTATTCCGTCGGCATTATAGGTGAAGCTGATGAGAATATCATCGTATGTGAGCTCGCCGTCGGTGTACCAGCACTGCCAGATCTCCATGAGTCGGCGGCCTTCCCAAACGTAGCGATATCCGTCTGTTCCGGCTGTGTTGGTCTTGGTAATAGGATTTCCTATTTCATCATAAGTATACACCCAACCGTTGGCACTTGTGAGCTGATCGCCCCAATTTGAGTTGGAGTACTCATACTCATAGTAGCCCCAAAATTCATACGAATCGGACAGAGAAAACTCACCGTACTCCATTATAGTTCTGTTGCCTGCGTTGTCGTATTCCCAAACGTATGTCTGACCCAACGCCCGGTTATCTTCACGGATGAGCTGACCGAGCTCGTCATATGTATAACGGTTCTGAATTACTCCGTTGGCATCGGTTATCTGAGTTATATTACCGTTGGAATCGTAGGTATAATTGTAGGTGGTGCTACTGAGGGTAGTATCGCTCGTTCCCCGCTCTATCTTGTATTGAGATACAAGAGGTGTGCGCATACTGTAGCTTTCCCAATACTGATACGTTATCTTGGCATTGAACACACCGGTTGAGCCTACGACGTAATCATAGGTTTTCTGCGTGGTCATGCCCAGATTATCGTAGGTCGGACGGATTGTGCCGCCAAGATTGCCGGTGCTGCCCATACCCATCTCAAAGAGTGTGCCATCGTCATTATACGCAAAGGCATACTCGGTCTTATCGTAGGTATTAACGTAGCCCGACGAATAGTAGCGGTAGCCGAGGTAATCGGTGCGGCTTATCATTTCGCCCTTTTCGTTGTACGCAAACTCTCCCGTGTAGCCGATCTTGTCGGTATCGGTTGTAGCCGAATACGTTTGCAACAGCTTGCCCGATGGGTCGTACTTATAGTACGTTGTATCGCCGGTATTGTAATCCTTGGAGCTATACAGCCTGCCGCCATTGTCGTAGGTGTACTCGGCCACGGTCTCAAACGCACCGCCGCTACCTGTATTATACAGTATTTCCGACGTTCTGTCAAGTTCATCGTACAAATATTTTACGGTGAGCCCATTGCCGTAGGTCATTGTGCTTATTTTACCGTTATTATCGTTGTACGTATAGCTTGCCAGCGTGGTGCTGCCGACCTTCACCGTTTCGGCGTTTCCAAAGGCATCGTAGGTGAAATTGTACACCGTGGATTCGGTGGTGATGGACGAGAGCCTGTTGGCTATATCGTAGTCATATTCAACCGACTCGGCGTTGGTAACCGCATTGTAGTTTGCTTCATATACGTTGTACTTTGCGGGGCGCACGCTTGTGAGGTTGCCTATGGCATCGTAGGTATAACACACTCCCGTACCGTCCGAGTAGGTCATTGCCATCAGGCGGCCGGTGTTAACATCATAGTAATAGGTTGTCATGTTATCAATAGAATCGGTCTCGTACTGTACCGTTCCTATGATATTATTATAACTTGTGTTATACATTGTGGATTGGGCCGTGTATTCGTGAGTAACGTTATCTTCAAATATAGAAAGCTCGCACTGGCCGAAGAGGTTATACTCATACATACTGTAGTTTTCAAGCACCAGCATTTCTTCGAGTTCATCCTCGTCAATGATTCCCTCATACTCATTTATCCACGGCAGCCAACCTTCATACGTATAATATTCTTCTTCAACGAGAAGTCCGTCGGGAAATTCCGAAACGCCGTTCTCGTCGGTTCCGTAATCGTATGTGTACTTAACTACGGTGTTGTCGTCGGACATCGCTCTTACGACATTCTTGGGATTTGCTGTGTCGTACTCATACCACGTTTGAGTTTGACCGAATGTGAAATAATCCACATAGCCGTTCTCGTTATAATTATAGCTCTTGACATTACCGTCACCGCCGACTATGGATATATTATCAAAGTAAGCATATCCGGGGTTGTTATCATACAGAACCTCAACGTCCACGCTATACACAAGACCCTTTGACTGATCTATCTCAAAGCCTCCGCTGAGGAACTGCCAACCTGTAACGCTCTTGTCAAATTTGATCGAATAGGATTCAATGCTTCCGGGCGAATTCTCGGTGGGCTCGATAGGCAAGGAAAATCCAATAGGAACGTATTTGACTGTAACCTTGATCTCAAACTCGCTGTTATCGTTATATCCCACAGCACTGCTCTTTGCCCATGCGGAAAGCACAAGCGGAATCTTTTTGTTTCCAACGGTCAGATTGTGGTTATAGTTAGATATCTTTGTAGAAGTGGTCTGATACAGATTTTGCTTGACGGTAATATCGTTTTCAATGCCGCCGTTGAGTTTTAAAACGTTGCCAAAAAGATCTCCGCTGTCAACGGTGGTTATTGTGCCCGACGTACCCGACGTGTACTTTGTCCAAGCATCAGACGGGCTTTTGCTTGCGCTTGATGACTCAAAATGACCGAACTCCACCGCCGCCATATCAGACACGCCAAGCCCCTTTGAAAGCATAATACTGTCTACCTTTACGTACACGCTGTTCGTTACGGTTCCCGTGACCTCAACGTATACGGTAAAGTTTTCGGTGCCGCCCGTCGTGGTGGGATCAGCGGTAAAATCTATGGACGCAAAGCTGTAAATGTCACCGGAGGATGTGCCGCTTGTGGGAATACGCTCCGTCACGTTGTGCGCGCTGTTAGAGCTTGATACGACCTTGAGGTATACCTCGGCATTCGGTGCGTTATAGGTGTTTACGTATACGGAAAGGTTGTAATTGCCCTTTTCAAGCTTTACCGTTTGGTAAACCTTGCTTGTCGATACAGTTGATGAGAGATTCAGCTTTGTATACTGTCCACCGTCGTGTGCGCCGCCCCATGCATCCATAAAGGTTACACTGCCGGAGCTGTACCAATTTGTCGATCCGCTTTCAAACCCGCCGTTATAGATATAATTCGCCGACTGATTTGTAGTGGAAACGGCTGTCTTGATGTTGTTCTTGGCGTTTTCGTTCTCCTCGCCCACGTACTGTGCGGAGGATGCGCCGTGAAGCACGGTTCCCGTGGTGTCCGTGGTATAACCGCTTATTGTTCGGCCTTGGGAATCGAAAACGTAGGTGGTCAACAGGTCATCCGAGGTGTTATAAGCATCATCCGTGCCGCTTGTGCGCACGACGGTGTGGCTTGTTCCGTAGGTGAAGCCAATGGTCTGACCCGTCTCGCCGCTTGCGGTCTCGGTCACGGTCTTTATCTTACCGTTACTGTAATATTCATATGTAACCGTGTAATCAGAAAGACCGTTTGTGATCGAATTAAGCCTGCCGATGTCATCATAGCCGTAGCTTGCAACGGCGTCAACAGTTATGTTACTTGTATTGGCAGTAGATGTGCCGTTTGCAAATGTTATCCACTCGGCCTCTGTAGCTGCATTGCCCGTGCTGTGTGCGCGTATGACCTGCGGCATACAGTCGAAAATATCCATCAGGGTATCACTTGAGATCTGAGAATATCTGAATATCACAGCCTCGCCGGAATTCGGGTTCCAAACGAGCTTGGGATATTGGACACTCGGAGCTATGCGAAGCTGTTCGATACCAAGATCGCTTCCCTTGGGATACAGCTTCACCGAAACGCCCGAGCCGCTTGATTCAAGCCCAACCTTGTGGCCAATGCTGTCGGTTATGCTTTCAAGCCTTCCGTAAGTATTAAACGTTTTGACTGTACCGCCGTCGTCTGTTATGGTGTAACCGCTATCAAGCACGTTAAGTGTCAAGAGAAGACCGTCTTCGTCCTTGAATACGTTTTCCTCACCCTCGACTGGCATGAATGCATGATCAGTGCCGTCGCTGTCATTCCACATATAATACGTGACAGTAGTTTTGTCCTCGTTTATATAGGTCTTGGACTTTACGGTTTCGTCCAAATTGAGCTTGAAAGGTCCGGTTGATGTGGTGGTTTGAGAAACCGTGGGAACCGAGCAATACACCAACGCCGGAGAAATAGGCATCAGAGCATCGGTTGTAGTTAAGGTCGGAATGGATACGACAAGATTGCCGTTGGCATAGTTGACCGCTCCGCTTCCCGCAAAGCCTGCGCTGTGCCCTGCCGCAGACCAATAGCTCTCAAGACCTTTCATGTCGCGGTAGGAAATTGTCAGGGTCGGGACAACCGTGCATGGTCTATTCGGATAAATGCCCGAATAATACTCTGCGTAATCCTCTGTGTAAAATCTCACATCATAGTTGAAGGTCTCACCCGGAACGACCGCCAACGCCAACCCATAATTTTCACCGCTGTACCACTTTTTCACTATTGGAGTAATATTAAAGCTATAGTCCTCCGTATATTGAACATTCGCGGCACCGGATATATAATTGTAATCGGTGTAATAGGTTGACAGTGAACCCACTCCACCGTCCTCCGGATATGTCCAATCAAATCCTGATTCAGACCAATCGGTATATACCTCATACACACCAATATAACCTATATCAGATGTGTAGGTATACGCAGTTACATTAAATTTTGCATCTGTTATAAATGCTGTTTGGGGGATAGTAGGCAAGTTTTTCAACTTCCAGTACATTCGCTCGGTGGAACTGACATAGGCATAATATGATGTGTCATACGATGTATACGGATTTTGCGAATCAATATACGTACATTCCACGTTATCCCTATCTGTTACCTCTACCACCGGTGGGTCGATCGTCACGGGGAAGGCTCTCCCGTCGGCATTGATCCACGCAGCATCAGCCGTGACAGCAAGTGCATACTTACCACTTACGTTATCGGATGTAAGCTCCAAGATGACATTATTTGAGTATTCGCCATTAGCATCATACATAAACGGCGCGGGAATTTTATATATGACCTCATCGGTAGACGGATCTTTAATGGCAATTTCATTGTTGACAAGCTCGGCTGTAAAATTGTTCAGATTCATCTCAAAGCTATATACATAGCTGTCTGCGGTCGCCTTGACGATAATATTTTCCTTAATATTTCCCGAGTTTACAACGTACTCAAGATCGGTGTTATCCAAAATATTCGGGTAGAGTATTGATGCCGAGAGTTTATCAAGCGTTGTCATTTTTGTCAGCCTTGATGCGTCCTCCGGCAGATCGCTCTCGTTGTTCGTCACCACACCGACGATCTTTTTATTAGCCCCCTGAAGGGTCAGGGTCAGCTTTCTGTTTCCGTCGTGCAAGGTGAATATCTCACCGCTTCCGCCGGTCTTCTTTGCAAATTTGATTTTCTGATTGCTCGTGGCATAAGTATCTCCGCTTGCCGACAGAGTGTTATCTATATCCTTCCACTCGCCGTTTTCATCCAAATAGTGAATTACGGAATCATACTGTGCTACGTAAACTGTTCCATCTTCGAGCCGAAAATACTTCGTATCTGCCGTTCTGCGATCTGTCAGCTCGAAGATATCTTTTTTGATTTCGGAGGCTTCTCCCTCCGTTTGCGGCGGTGTTGCCTGCTCAATGCTTATGGCAAACGCCGTCAAAGGCAAGGAGAGCATTGTGATAACGATAGCTAAGAACACTGATAAACTCTTAATTGAAAAGGTTTTGATCTTTTTCATTTTTCTTTCCTTCCTTGTCTTATTTACTTTTGTCCGTTTGAATTTTTAATATTTAACTCCTTTCTATAAGATTTTTCAAAGCGTACAAAGCATATTATAACTTTGATTCAATTTCGTATGCACTCTTTATCTCGTCAAGAACCTGCGGCAAGTATTGCTTTTCAGCATACATTATATTCTTAATGGCAGCATTCAAGCGTGCGAGCAGCTCACCGTCGCCTGATTTGATATATTTCTTATTCAGCTCTATCGCATCATACGCCATATTTTCCGCTTCCCGAGCACGTTTAATGTGACTATTATTGACCCATCCCTGCTCTGCCCAATATTCTACGCGCATACGCATAAACATTTTGTGGTCGGCCAAGCAGTCAAGCAGATTTCCGCATATCTCGCGATCTGTGTTATTTGCATCGGCACAATATTCACCGAGAGCTTCTACCGCAGCAATGCCGTAAACTCTGTCCTTGAAAAACATCTCTCGCGACGTGCCTCCAATATAGTCCTCAAGATGTGCTATGCACCGAGGAATATTGGGAAGGATCTCCACATCCGGATTAAACTGCCGCAGCTCAAGCACCAAGCCGCCGCCGCAAATGTCAAAAATCGAATCGACAAACGTGCGGTATTTCACCTCGTACGATCTGTAACAGAAATGATGATCAACTCCCTTAACGGTAAAAGTGCCCTTTTCGTCATCAAATCCGGTCAGCATATAGGAGAAATAAGGTCTGTCCTCAACACCCTCATAGCTTTCGTCTATATATTTGCCGTTGCAATTTCCGAGGACGTACGACCCGGAGGCAATACATTTTTTCAACAGCTCCGCCGTGTCTGTTCCACAACTTAAATACGTTTCCTTATCGAACGAAAAGATCTGACGGATTATAACGCCCTCCCAGGTGGACCAATCATCGATAAGCGAGATATAAAAGCCTTTTTCGTGAGGCTGGTTGACAAAGGTGCAGTTTATATATCTGTTATTTTCCCAAGCAAGGTATCTGTCGCCGAGATTGACCTTGATGGCGAGATCCGAAAACGTGGTGTTCTGATTCCAGCGCTCAACGGGCTCAATAAAGGGCAATGAATATTTCTCTATCATTTGTCATTCCTCCTGCCGCTTTCAAGACTTAACAAAAACTTTGGCAAATATTCGCTTTCAATTTTAAGCATTTCATCAACGGCGGCTGTCAAGCTGTCAAGCACGCTTTTTCTGCGTGTCATGTTGTATTTCAGCCCGAGCATATGAATTTTCTCGGACATCTTATAAACCAAGTCGGCCGCATCGCAAAAGCCTGCATCCTCAGCGTAGCCGTTTCCCGTCAGGTAGTCAACTCGGGTCTTCATAAGGAACTTATGCTCCATAATTCCGCGCGTAAAGCGGAAATCGATGCCCTCGTTTTCCCCTTCCCTTGCAAATCTGCCGTTCAGCGCACGGATCGCCTCCATACCAAACTGAATATTCTCCTTGGACATCGTAACTGAGGTGGTGGAATTTATATATTCCGACAAATCCCGCATTATTGTATCAATATTGAGCGCAAGCCCGTTTACCGGAGCATAGGAAAGAAATTCAAGATACATGACAGGCACACGCAGACTGAGCAAGGACTCACGCATATTGTCGTAAGGTATGGTAAATCTCTTAAATTCGTGACCGGGCAGATAGCCAACCGAATGGAATACCCTCTCATCGTCATCATAACCGATAAGAAGATAATCGTGGGAATGATAAAATTTCTTGTACGGGTACTTTGCGGGAATATGCTCTTCGTTATACGCGCCGCGCGGATAGCATCCGAGCGAGATCATCCGCCTCCAGATATCCACAAGATCCCACGACATATTTTCCGTAAATTCGCGGGTTATCTGTAAATATTGAAGGTGCAGATCCGGCCAGGTGTCCCATATTGCGATCTCAAACGGGATGATTGGCTTTTTTTCATTATACGTACAGTTTACGTGCTTATTACACATCCAAGGGGTTATATCTTCCTTTGCATTGCCCTGAATGATCCCCCACCGAAAGGCAAGGTAATGATACATTTTTATATACGGGCTTTCTTCAAACGGCAAAATTACTTTTCGTTCCATTTTTCTCATTTCCTTTCTGTTACGGATTTGAGCAAAGTGCTTACATCCTCGTTTTTGCTTGTTGAAACAAATTTATAATCCAAAAGAGCTCTGCCCTTCAGAAATTCCAACATTTCATTTTCGACATCACGCCCCAAGGCGCGGCAGGATAAAACGAACAAGTCGATCACGCCGCCCGAAATACCCACGGCACCAACCAAACCGAGATCGGAAAACCTGTCCGAAACACAAACGGAATAAAGCTCATACCCATCGGGGAGTGCCTTCAAGCGATCCGACGCATATCTTGTTCCGTTGGTTAGCTTGTTTGCTCTCTGGCTGAGCTCGGCAATTCTTGCAAGCTCGTCTGCCCGCGCGGCGTGTATATCAACCTTGATCTCCAGCGTTTTCAAATATTCCTCGTATGTAGTCGAGCGCGCTAACAGCTCATCCCGCGCCGCATTGGTTCGGTAGGTCTCGTTGCGCTTTTTCACGCCCTCGGGATCAACGTCGGCCTTCAAATTGAAGCAAGAAAGCTCGGAGTATACCGTCTCCCGATCGTAAAGGATCGCCTTCACCTCGGGAAGCAGCTCCCTCACCGAGCCGACCTCAAATTCCGAGTCATCCACAAAAACCATGCTGTCAAGCCCTATATTTAATTTATCCGCAATTGTTTTAATATTCTCCGCCTTGCTCTGCCAATTGACGGCAAAGCAGGCAATGTTATCCTCGCGCAGGAGCATTGCCGAATGTTCGCGGAAAACGCGCAGCACGTCAGCCTCGTCGTTCTTACTGCAAACGGCAAGAATGACCCCATGGCGATACATAGTCAAAACGAAGCGCTGAAAATCGAGATACTGCCGACCGAGGCCGCCGCCGTCAAGCCTTATGCCCTCAATTCCGTCCTCGGAAACTATGCCGCCCCACAGCAGGTTGTCGCAATCGAGCACCAAGCATTTTTTCGTTTGCCCCACACGGATACGGTGCTGTTTACCGATCTCACGGGCGAGGGCCTGCATAAGCTCCTTTGAATAAGGAGAGTTCCAGCGATATTTTCCCTTTGAGCTGTAGGATGCACGCAGGCCCACCGTGGCGATCAGGCGTTTGAGGTCAATGAGCACGTCCCCATCACCAAGCAGCTCGGCAAGTGACAAATTAATGCTGTCGATCAAGCCCCCGAGCGGTGCAACATTCCCAAAAAGGCACTCGTATGAGTAGCAATAGTCCTCAAAGCCCAGCCACAATATCTTGGCAGACGTAGCCTGCCGAACAAAGCCCAAAAGCTCACGGCAGCGGCTCACAGCATCGGCAACGACAGCACTGCTATCCCCGATATCGGGATACAAAGCCTCAAAGCTCAAGCAGATAACGGCATAATCGTAAAGCGCAAGCTCCTCTGCTCTTCCTTTGTATTCCTCATAAGGAATATGATCAAGCTGTACTCCGCCTGCAAATTCATCATTCAACGCGCCTCTCAAATAGGGCTCGAACGTAATATTTGATATCAAAGCTATTTTGATCTTTTCCATTATGTACCTTTTACAGTTCCGTGAGAACAGCCATGATCTTTTCAACCGTATCCATCTCGGACATAATGAGCTTTGAATCGGGGATCTCGCAATCAAAGGCTTCCTCAATGGCCACGACCATTTGTATGAATTTGATCGAATCAAGACCAAGATCCAAAAGATTTTCGCCGATCTGATCTCTCTTTATATTCAAATTCTCATCTGTTTTATTTATTATTTGCAAAACATCTTCTACACTGATATTGTTCATCATAATCTCCTTCGCTTTCTGTTTTGAAAGCATTCCTCCCGTTAAAGTTATATTTTATATTTTCTGATATCATAAACCAAAAAAATTTCATCTTTTTTCTTATTATACTACCTTTTTCAACTTTTTTCAATACGCATTGTTTAATAATTATGATAGCATCTTTTTGTAATATATGCACAACACACCGCCGTGGCAAATAAAATGACCTTAACCGTCCCTGCATTGTCAGGTTCGTACCGCACGCGATCACCCGACGGGAAACTCACCGACAAATCGGGCCCGGGCCGCCTCGGCAATGTCGATCCAAGGATCGACTGAGGCGCGGGTGGCGTGACCTTAATTCTTACACAATCACCCGATGGTGAAGAGAGCGATAAATCGGAGTTTGAAGGTTTCAAACAGGTTTCACCAAAACCAACCTCGGAAGCGGTTAAGACAATGGCTCTCCCTTTGGGAGAGCTGGCGCGAAGCGACTGAGAGGGTAAAAAAGCCCTCTCCGGCGCAGTTATGCGAAGCATTACTGCAAGCCACACTCCCCCAAAG
>JAFTOB010000026.1 GCA_017451545.1 Clostridia bacterium
AAAGAGAAGAACGGTTATTGCCAGCAACTGGAAGATGAACTTCACCCCTGCCGAGGCAACCGCATTTATAAACGAAGTAAAGCCCCTCGTTGAGGGCAAGGACAACTGCGACATTATTTTCTGCGCTCCCTACGTAACCATCGCTGCTGCTCAGGCTGCAGCTGCAGGCTCGAACATCAAGATCGGTGCCGAGAACGTTCACTTCGCAGAAAAAGGCGCATACACCGGTGAGGTCTCGGCTACCATGCTCAAGGCTATCGGCGTTGAGTACGTAATCGTTGGCCACAGCGAGAGAAGACAGTACTTTGCAGAGACTGACGAGACCGTCAACCTCCGCACCAAGGCCGCTCTTGCCGCAGGCATGAAGGTCATCCTCTGCCTCGGTGAGGTCAAGGAGGAGAGACTTGCAGGTATTACCGACGAGGTCGTCGGAATGCAGACCAAGCTCGATCTCGCAGGCATTTCCGCTGAGGATCTGAAGAACATCATCATCGCATACGAGCCCGTTTGGGCAATCGGAACCGGCCTGACCGCTACCCCCGAGCAGGCACAGGAGACCTGCGCCGTTATCCGTAAGGTAGTTGCCGGTCTTTACGGTGACGAGGCTGCCGAGGGTCTGACCATTCAGTACGGCGGCTCCATGAACGACGCTAACGCCGCAGAGCTTCTCGCAAAGCCCGACGTTGACGGCGGTCTTATCGGCGGCGCATCCCTGGTTGCAAAGAAGTTTGCCGCCATCGTTGATGCAGCTCAGTAAGGTTATCAATTATTATTTATTATTCGAGACCCCTTTTGCGAAAGGGGTCTCGAGCTCTATAAAATCTCTACCGACTCCCGAAGCGCATTTGGTCGATCTGTATGGATCGGCCTTTTTGTTTTGCTCTTCTATTGTATTTCGCGGAGTTTTATGATATAATCAAGGTAATGAGATCTTATTTTTAAGAAAGGAAGCCCCGTGGGGCGTATGTTAAAATGAAGATTGCCCTTATTGCGCACGACAAAAAGAAGCCCGAGATCATCGAGATCGCGAAAAAATACCGCGACGTGCTGGCCGAGTATGAGCTGTACGCTACGGGAACCACCGGAACTTTGATCATGGGAGAGACGGGTCTTTCCATCCACCGAATGAAGAGCGGCCCTTTGGGCGGTGACCAGCAGATCGGCGCTATGCTTGCCGAGGGAAAGATGGGACTCGTTATATTTTTGCGCGATCCTCTGACCGCACAGCCTCACGAGCCCGACGTATCCGCACTTTTGCGCCTTTGCGACGTTCAGGCGATCCCACTTGCCACCAACCGCACCAGCGCAGAGATAATGCTTGAGGCCTTGAAGAGCAAGATCTTCAGTCTTGAGGGTGTTAAATAAATGGGAAAGAAAAAATTCATACCCGCCGAGCTTTACACGGCGGAGGGCGAGGCACTTTGCGGTATGCCCTGGGACGAGTATCCCCGTCCGAGCCTCGTTCGCGATTCGTTTTTCTGCTTGAACGGTGAGTGGGAGCTGACCGACACCTACGGCGAGGTCTGCAAAATAACAGTGCCGTTCCCGCCCGAGTCCCTGCTTTCGGGGGTCAACCGTCGGATGGGTGAGCATCCGCATCTTACCTACAAGCGGAGCTTTTCCTTGCCCGAGGGATTTGCTCGCGGTCGGGTGATACTGCACTTCGGTGCGGTGGATCAGATCGCGCACGTGTGGCTGAACGGGCAAAAATTGGGCGACAACACGGGCGTCTACGAGGGCTTTTCCTTTGACGTGACCGATCTGCTGGAGTCCGAAAATATCCTTGAGGTGGTGGCCGAAAATGCCGCCGATCCGCTGTCCTTGCCCTACGGCAAGCAATGCGAAAACCGCGGCGGAATGTGGTACACGCCGGTCAGCGGCATATGGCAGACGGTTTGGCTCGAAAGCGTGCCCGAGGTCTATATCCGCTCGCTTTCCTACCGTGTCGACGGCGGTTCGGTGGAGCTGACGGCCGAGGGCGTGAGTGACGGCGAGGTTACTGTCAAAACGCCGCAGGGTGAGCTGACCGCAGAGCTATGCGGCGGTCGCGCGGTGATCGAGCTTGACGGCGCAAGACTTTGGTCGCCCGAGGATCCCTACCTTTACAGATACACGGTGGAGTCGGGCGAGGATCGGGTGGAGTCGTATTTCGCCGTTCGCACCGTAAGCTGCCAAAAGGTGGGGGGCGTGTCGCGAATTTGCCTCAACGGGCGTCCGTATTTCCTTCACGGGCTTCTCGATCAGGGCTATTTCAGCGACGGGATTTTCACGCCCGCATCACCGAAATGCTTTGAAAACGACGTGCTGACGGCCAAGGAGCTGGGCTTCAATATGCTTCGCAAGCACATCAAGATCGAGCCCGAGCTCTTCTATTATTATTGCGATCTCCACGGTATGACCGTGGTTCAGGATATGGTCAACAACGGGAAATACTCGTTTTTTCGCGACACGGCTCTGCCCACCGTGGGATTACGGCGCAAAAATGACCGTCGCATCCACCGCAATGCGGCACAGCGGGAGGCCTTTATCAAGGGTATGGAGTATACGGTGCGCGCGCTGGGAAAGCATCCCTGCATCGTGGGATGGACGGTCTTTAACGAGGGCTGGGGTCAGTTTTGCTCGGCCGAGAATTACCGTCGGCTCCGCGAGCTTGACGGCACCCGCTTTATCGATGCGGCGTCGGGGTGGTTTTACCCGTCCGAGAGCGACGTGGAGAGCCCCCACGTCTATTTCAAGCCCGTCAAGCCGAAAAAGGGTAGTGAGCGGCCGCTGTTTCTTTCCGAGTTCGGCGGCTATTCCTACAAGCCCGAGGGCCACGTTTACAACACGGTTGAGACCTACGGGTATCGATATTTTGAGGATCGGGGCGAGTTTGAGCGCGCGCTTGCCGAGCTTTATCGGAATGAGATTCTGCCCGCTGTCGATGCGGGGCTTTGCGGCGCAGTCTACACCCAGCTGTCCGATGTGGAGGACGAGACCAACGGTCTTCTTTCCTACGATCGGCGGGTGGTAAAGGTCGAGCCCGAGGTCATGCGCGGCGTGGCGAAGGATATTTTCGACGCGTTTGAACGGGCAGTTTCCGAAGATGAATAAAAACGAACGGCATCTCTGTCGAGATGCCGTTCGTTTTTATATTCCGCCGAAGCTTGCCTCCACTCGGCGCATTCGGCGACCGACGGTTGGAGTCAGCACTAAAAGAAAGATCAGATTTGAGGCGGCGTAGATAACCGTAACGGGCAGGGCGGCGATGACGGCCGCGACATACATTTCGGCGCTGAAGCGGCCAAACTCAAGCACGGTGAAAACGTCCATAAAGGCCGAGAAAAAAACGGCGGCGAAAATTCCGTAGGTGCAGAGAAGCAGGCGGCTTTTCTTCAAGGTCTTTGCAAGCAGACCCGCGATGAGTCCGATGACGCCCCAGGCAAGGATCTGAAAGGGAAGCCAAAGGCCGTAGCCGAAAAACACGCCCGAAAGCAGGGCGGACAGCGCGCCGCAGACCATACCCGGGACGGGTCCGAGCCAGATGCCGCAAAGGATGACGGCGGCACTGACGGGCTTGAAGAAGGGGACGGCGTAGAACACTACGCGACCGACTACGGAAAGAGCGGTCATGGCGGCTGTGAGAGAGATTCGAAGCACCGAAATGCGTGAGACCTCAAAGGCGACGGCTCCGATGCAGGTGAGGGCGCAGACCCAGACCGTGAGGATCAGCGCGGCCGCGCGGTCGGGAAAGAGCATTGCGCCGAGGAGCGAGATCGCGGCGGCGACGGCGACGGTACAGATCGAAAAAAGGATATATTTTTTCTTCATTTTTCGACCTCCGAAAGCAGGTCGGCCTCGGTTACGGCGCCGCTGACAAAGCCACGCGAGAGCTTAACCGCAGAGGTTGTGTAATAATCTCCCACCGAGAAAAACTCGCGGGTGGGTGCGTCGGCCACGGCGCGCCCGGATGAGACAAACACGCACCTATCGGCGAAAAGGGGCGCAAAGTCAGCGTCGTGAGTGACGGCGAGAATGGCGAGGGAATCGGATTTGAGACGCCGCAGAAGGTCGGCAAGCATTGCTTTTGAAAGCGGGTCAACGCCCTGCGTGGGCTCGTCGAGAAGCAGCAGACGGGGTTTCGCGGCCAGCGCCAACGCGATGGCCAGCAGGTGAGCCTCGCCACCCGAAAGGTCGTAAGGATGGCGGTCGTAAAGATGTGAAAGGTCAAGCCCCATAAGCTCCACGGTGTCGATGCCCGAAAGCTCCTCGCGAACCGTCTCGCGGACGAAGAGGGTGCGGACATTTTGGGGCACGAGGGCTACGCAATTTTGCC
The DNA here is from genome assembly GCA_017451545.1 of Clostridia bacterium. Taxonomy (GTDB): domain Bacteria; phylum Bacillota; class Clostridia; order Oscillospirales; family CAG-272; genus RGIG3994. Next base: position 4,316 of record JAFTOB010000026.1, read on the forward strand.
AAAGCGAGCCGTTTTTATAATCGGAAATATTTTTTCCGAAAACGCGACATTTGCCCGAATAAGCCTTTCGCAGACCTGCCGCCACCGACAGCGCGGTACTCTTACCCGAGCCGTTGCCGCCCAGCAGGCAGAGGGCTTCACCCTTGTGTATGGTCAGGTCGAGGCCGCAGAGCACGTCGGGCTCGCGGCGACCGTATGCAAAGCAGATGTCCCTCATTTCAAGGGCGGGCTCGGAGTCTTTTGAGGGCTCAAAAGCTGTGTTTTCGCAACACGCCCCCCTACTTTTCAGTATTTTGCCGAGGAATTTGCGACCCTCGGAGACAGTCAGGGGCAGGTCGGCCTTTGTGCCCAAGCGGGCGGCTATGCGGGCGGAAAGGGGCAGAAAGCCGCGAAGCTGTGCATCGGTTTCCACAGAGCTGAGAGCTCGAGGGCTGTCGGCCTGCGCGACGGTGCCGTCCTTCAGCATTATCACACGGTCGCAAAGCGCGATGACCTCCTCGGTGCGATGTTCGCAAATGAAAAGGGCAATGCCGTTGTCGCGTGAAATGCGGAAAAGGCTGTCGTAAAATCTCGCGGCGGTTACGGGGTCAAGCTGTGAGGTGGGCTCGTCCAGCAAGAGCAGCTCGGGGCGTGTGATGAGAGCTGCGCCCAAAGATACAAGTCGGCGTTCGCCGCCCGAAAGGGTGTTGATGCGGCGGTCGAGGAGCTTTTCAAGCCCCAGCGCGGCGGCCAGCTCGCTGACACGGCGCAGGATGGTCGAGGGCTCAAGACCCAGATTTTCAAGTGGGAAGGAAAGCTCTGAAAAGACTCGGTCGGTGACCGAGACCTGCTCGGATTGTGACACGTAGCCCACGGCGTGACCGCTAAAGCTAACTGTGCCGTCGGTGGTGCCGCGGGGATTGCCCCCCGGGAGCAGGCAGGAAATAAGGGTGCTCTTACCGCAGCCAACGGGCCCGCAGAGCAGGACGGCCTCTCCGTGATACACCGAGAAGGAGATGCCCGAAAGCGAGGGCTCGGCGGCACCCGCGTATGTAAATTTCAGATCTTTGATTTCAAGAAGTGCCATTTTAATCTCCAATAAAGCTCGGTCGTTGTGGGAAGGGTGAACAGTATTGCGGCGCAAGCGTAGGCAGGAATGCAGGCCGCGGTGCGGGGGAGCTCCAACGTGGGGTAGATATTGACGGGTGTCAGCCCGAGTGCGATGCCCGTGACCGAGGTCGCGAAAAGCAGAGCCGATACGGTCATAAGTGCAACGCTCGCGGGGCGCGAGGTCTTTTTCAAAGTAAAGGTGCGCCCCTTCGGCTGACCGTCGAAGCCGCGGGCGCGCATTAGCGCGGCCTGCTCGGCGGCATCCTCAAAGGCGAGGCCGATAAGTGCGCTCCAGACGCGGAGCGTGCTGCTGATACGCATTTTAAAGCCCGTGTCGGGCAAGCGGCCCACGGCGCGCTGCGCATCGGTGATCTCGCCGTGGCGGCGCACAAGGCGGGGCAGGAAATGCAGGGCCGAGGAAAGCACGAGTGCGGTTTTGGGCGCACGCGAGCCGAGAAGCGAGAGAAGCCTTTCGTCGTCGAAGATCTCGCCGAAAAGCGAGCAGTAGACGGTGGCAGCGGCAATGACCGTGCCGGTCACGGCGCCGGATACGATGGATTCAAGGGTTATGGCCGCGCCGTTGATAAAGAGCAGCTCTGTGGCTCCGCGGCGGGAGAAAAGCGCGTTCGCCAGCGCAGATATAATGATGAAGATCGCAGGCAGGACGAGTGCGCGGCCGCCGCGCATGAGCCCGAAGACCCACAGATTCAGTATGCCGCAAGCAAGAGAAAGAACAGCGAGGTATGGGTCGGCGGTAAAGACGGTCAAAACAAGGGAGGCGGCGAACCAAGCGGCGAGAGAAGCCGAGGAGAGGCGGTTCAGTTTTTTCATTTGTCTTCACCTCCGTATGCGGCACCGTCGGTCTCATATACCCACTCCACTCTGTCGCCGTGACGGACGGGAACCGAGTCGGCGCCCGAGGAGATCAGAGTGCCGTTTATGCGCACCGTCCAGCCCGAAAGCCCTCCGTGATCGAATTCGTAAAGGTCTCCGATACCGCGGACGTAGCCGCCCGCCGTGTCGGCTCGAAGTCCCGAATAGCGTGCGGCGCGGGCGAGAAGGTCGAGGTGATCTTCGCCGTCGCGGATGGCGAAAACGGTGGGGGAGATGAGGATCTCGCCGTCAAGACCGATCACCGAAAGAGTCACGGTCTCCGAGTCGGCGGTGATGGGATCGGGATTTTCGGAGTAGAACTGCTCGGGGGTCTGAATGGTGGTAAATATGACAAAAACAAGGGCGACGGCGGCAAAACAGCCCACCCGTGTTGCGTTTTTCGCGTTTAAGCGCCGCGCGGCGGCCAGAATTGCCACGGCGACGAGGGCAATGACAAGTATGGCGGCGCAGGCGATGGGTTTATAATTGAATTGGGAATTTTCGGTATCCTCTTGAAGGGGAGCTTTGTTCGACGGTGTTACGGGCTCAAGAGTCGAGAAGCTGTATATTCTCGCGCCGAGCTTAGATTCGCAGAGCAGGGCGAGGGCTATTTGCGAGGAGGTGTGCAGATTTGCGCGCCCGCCCGCAAGGTGGGAAAAGCCGCCGTCGGCGGCGTAGGAAAGCATAGCGTCATAAGGGGACGTGCCGTTTTTGACAAAGCGAGGATCGGTTTTAGGGTCGATGCCGCAAACGCGCAGAGTGATCACCACCTGTGCCGCGCTTTCGGCGTTTTTGTTTCCGTAGGAGGAAAAGTGACCGTCCTCGGTCTGGAGACCCGAGAGGAGCTCGATAAGCGGCTCAACGTCACGCCCCGCAAGGTGAAGGGCACAGGTGGCCATTGCGGTGACGTCTGGGTCGGCGGCCTCGCCCGAAAGGGCGAATCCGCCACTCTTAAGCTCCATTGAGGCGAGCAGGTCGGCAAGCGAATCGGCCTGCTCGCTCATTTTAAGGTCAACGGCCAGCACCAGCCGCCAGATGACCTCGGTGACCCGATCAAGCTCGGCGTTTTCCACCGTGCGCTTGACAAATTCGTCCTCGATATGCAGAGCGGCGCAGACGAGGGCGGTGCGCAGTCTGTCGCTGTCGGCAACACCGCTTTTTACGCGTTGGGAAACGAGGGCGGCGTAGTCGGAGAGCCTGTGGGTCTGCCCGTCGAGGGCCAGCGCGATCGCCAGCCAATCGCCACCCGTTGATTCCGAATCCAGACCGCCGTCGCTGACGAGAGCATCAAAAAGGGCTTGCACGTCCGACTCGGGAGCACCCGCGGCGGAGACACCGATGACCGATGCCCCCGCGAGGATGACTATGGAGATCAGAAACGCGACAAGCCTTTTTTTCATTTGTTTATCTTTTTTCAGGTTGAGAAGGTGAAGTCGGGGGCGTAGCGCAGGGCGAGGCAAAGGCCGTTTTCTGCCTTCAGCTCGATCTGCATGGTGTGATCACCCGGGGCAAGGGGCTTTTCGAGAGTGATCATACCGTTTTCGTCGGAGTGGTACTCAACTCCGTCAATGGTGACCTTGATATAGGCAACCGTGCCTGCGGGCGACAGTGCGGTTGAGGTGTAGAAGAGGAGGCGGGTACCCTCGAGCTCGTACTCGGGGTAGGCCATACCGACACCCCAAGGATCGCCGTAATAGAGAACGACCTCGTCGCCCTCGTTGATCATTATATCGCCGATGCCGACGGCGGGGCTTTCGCCGTTGACGAGAACACACCAGCCGTCCCAGCCGCCGTAGGCGCCGCCGGCTTCGTTGTTGATCTTGGTGATGTAGGCGTTTTCCTCGCCCTCGATGTTGATCTTGCTGTTGACCTTATCGAATTCGGCGAGCAGATCCTTCAGATTGTTGCTGTCGCCGATGGCAACCGGGCCGTAGTAGAGGTTGGCGAAGTTTCCCTCAATGCGGAGGGTGAAGGCTCCGCGTCCATCGACGATCGGCTCCGTTGTTATGTCGGGAGATTCGGTGGTGACGTCGGGAGACGTGGTATCCTCGGCCTTTTCGGGCTCGGTGCAGGCGACGAGTGCGAGAGAGACGAGGACCAGAGCAAGCAAAAGTGTGACGATTCTTTTCATTATTCTTTTTCCTTTCCTGTTTTAAACAAAAAAATACCGTGCAAGCACGGCAAAAGCGAGGGCAAAAAGCCCTCTTCACGCAGACTCCCCCGCTTGCCCGGGAATCGCGCATAAGTACGGACGAGCGAGCATTCCGACTGACCGAAGGTTTCGGATCACGGCAATGACGGTTGCTCCGGATTTGCACCGGATTTCCTCGCAAGGCAAGAGCCCGCCCCTTTTGAAGGGGGACCGCCCACAATTTCGGTATGAAACTGAGTTCATTATATATCAAGGCTCAAAAAAGTCAAGATATTTTCGAAAAAAAGTTTCGAAAAAGCGCAAAAAACACATTTTTTTGTGAAAACTGCACATATGCAAATTTTATCCCCGATTTTCCACCGACCTGTGGAAAACTCTGTGGAAACTGTGTAAAACTCGGCAGATCAAGCGAATTTTCCACTTTTCTGCCTGTGGAAAACTCGGAAAAATCTTGTCAAGCCTTTTTTGCGCTTTTTCGGAAAATCTATTTTTTGCACAAATTGTACAAAAGATTTTGCGATCAGAGTGCCTTTACGGCGCGGAGCACGTCGGCGGCGATGCTTTCAAAGTCGCGGTCGGCGTTAATTATTTCTATGTTGTCGGTGGTCGACAGGGCAGAGAAGGCGTCGAAATATTTCTTTCTGACGGCCATCAGGGTCTCGCGCTTTTCGTAGATCTCGGTAAAGCCGCGGTCGCCCTTTCCGATGCGCTCGAGTCCCACGTCGGGGGAGACGTCGAGGAAGATGCAGACGTCGGGGCGCAGGATGTCGGGACAGCAGACGTTCATGGAGCGCACCCACTCAAAGTCGGTGGCGCTGCCCTGATAGGCGAGGCTTGAGTAATAGTAGCGGTCGCAGATGACGTCGAAGCCGTCGCTCAGCATTTTCTTGATGCCGTTGACGGGATTTACGTTATGATTTACGCGGTCGAGGGTGAAGAGCGCGGCCATTTCGGTGGCGGTGCGGCGCACCACGCCCGACAGCGCGTCGCGGAGCATACCTCCGCTCGTGGATTCGGTGGGCTCTGCGGTTATGTAGACCTTTCGGCCGTCGGCGCGGAGCTTTTCGGCCAGCATACGGATCTGGGAGCTTTTGCCCGAGCCGTCTATTCCTTCAAAAACAATAAATTTTCCCATATTTTCACTTTCCAATCAATGTTCTTCAATAATTATAGCATTGCGGCGGCCGATTGTCAAGAAATAAAAAATTAAAAAATAAGAGCCGAATTTTGTCAGGGGAATTGACTTTTTTCTCAAAATGTTATAAAATATTCTCAAGCCCCCGCGCGCGGGGAGAATAAAAGGAGGAGAAACTCTATGAACAAATTCTTCAAGCTCAAGGAGCGCGGCTCCAACGTCAGAACAGAGATCATCGCCGGTGTTACGACCTTTATGGCAATGGCCTACATTCTGATGGTCAATCCCGGTATGTTTGCCGAGCTCGGCACCGTATCCTTCGGTGCGATCTACATCGCTACTGCGCTGTCCGCCGTTATTGGCACGGTCCTTATCGGACTCCTTGCAAATCTGCCCCTTGCGCAGGCCTCGGGTATGGGTCTGAACGCGTTCTTCGTTTACACCGTTTGCTTCGGTCTCGGATTTTCCTATGCAAATGCGTTGGTCTTCTGTCTTGTTGACGGTCTGATCTTCGTGCTTCTCACCGTGACCGGTCTCCGCCGCATTATCTTCAATGCCGTTCCTGCCGCCGTTAAGGCCGCGATCCCCGCAGGTATCGGTCTTTTCATTGCTTTTATCGGACTTCAGAAGTCCGGACTCGTGGTTGACGACGGTGCTACCCTCGTCAAGATGGCTTCCTTTAATCTGCTTGGTGACGCAACGTGGGCGAGCATTATGCCCTTGCTGATCCTTATTTTTGCCGTCATTGCCATTGCCGTTATGTCCAAGCTGAAGGTCAGAGGCGCGATACTTTGGGGCCTTCTTGGTGCTGCGGTCATTTATTATCTGCTTGGCTTTACCATCGACGGCTTCTACGACGGCTTCTGGGCTGACAAGACCCTCAATCCTCTCGAGGCATTTACCGATTTCGGTACTCAGGCCGTGGGCAAGGTCTTTACCGAGGGCTTTAACTTCGATTATTATCTCGCGGCTCCCGGGCACTCCGTCGGCGGTCTTGTGGTAGCATTTATTACCACCTCTCTTGCGTTCTGCATGGTCGATATGTTCGACACCATGGGCACGCTCTACGGCGCTTGCCGCGGCGGCGGTCTGCTTGTCAAGAATGAGAAGGGTGAGGACGATATTCCCAATATGAACCGCGCGATGCTTGCCGATGCCGTTGCAACCTGCACCGGTGCCGTTTGCGGTACTTCCACCGTTACCACTTACGTTGAGTCCTCCGCAGGCGTTGGCGCGGGCGGTCGCACGGGTCTTTCCGCAATGGTGACTGCCGCACTCTTCTTTGTTGCTATGTTCCTCGCTCCTCTGGCCGCGCTGATCCCCACCTGCGCATATGCGGCCGCGCTGGTTTACGTCGGTATTCTGATGATGGGCTGTGTCAAGGACATTGATTGGAGCGATCCTGCTATTTCGCTTCCCGCCTTCCTTACCATCACCATGATGCCCTTTACTTACAACATTTCCTACGGTATCGCCTTCGGTCTTATTTCCTACATCGCCGTCAAGGCCTTCACCGGAAAGATCAAGGAGACCAACGTGGGAACTTGGATCATTGCCGTGCTCTTTGCCGCAATGTTCTTCCTTACTCACTGAAATTACTGATCGCAAGGGTTAAATTATCGCCGCGGGTGGCGTGATCTCACGCCACCCGCACATATTAATAATCAGGAGATCCTATGAAAGTATATATGTTTCTTGCCGAGGGCTTTGAGGAGGTCGAGGCGTTGGCGCCTCTCGACATCCTGCGCCGTGCCGGCATTGATATCAAGACCGTCGGCATCGGCGGCAAAAGCATTACGGGTGCGCACGGTATAACCGTCGTCGCCGATCTTGCCGAGGGTGAGGTCTGCGGTACTGCCGACGCCGTGATCCTGCCCGGCGGTATGCCCGGAACCCTGAATCTTGACGCGTCGGCAACCGTGGAGCGCGAGCTTCTCGCCACCGCCGCCGCAGGCGGATACGTTTGTGCAATTTGCGCCGCGCCCCGTGTGCTCGGTCGGCTCGGCCTGCTTGACGGCAAGCGTTTTACCTGCTATCCCGAGACCGAGGAGCTGATCCCGAGAGGTATTTACACGGCCGAGCGCGTGACGGTGGACGGAAAGTGCGTCACCGCCCGAGGTATGGGCTGCGGTGTGGATTTCGGTCTCACGCTCGTTGAGCTTTTCTGCGGCGCCGAGCTTGCCCGCAAGCTGCGCGTTGCCACCATTTCCGACTGATGAATGAAGAAAAGAAGGCTTTGCGCCGTCAGCTTCTTGACCGCCGCGCCGCTATGACGGTGAGCGAGCGGGAGCTTGCTGACCGCGCCATTGCCGAGCGGTTTCTCGCCCTGCCCGAATACGCGGCGGCCGAGACGCTTTTGCTTTACGCCTCATACGGAAGCGAGGTGGATACCTATGCCATCGCCCGTGCCGCCCTGCGCGACGGAAAGACGGTGGCTTATCCGCTTTGCGATGCCGACACGCATACCATGCGATTTCTGATCTGCCCGCCCGAAGGTCTTAGACCCGGCTATCGGGGTATCCCCGAGCCGCCCGAGGGCGCGCCGATTGCCGAGCTTTGCGGCTCGGTGATATGCGTTTTGCCCGGATTGGCCTTTGACCGAGAGGGACACCGTCTCGGCTACGGAGGCGGATTTTACGATAGATTTCTTGAGAATTTTCGCGGAGTTACAGTTGGGCTTGCCCGCCACCTTACGGACAGTTTGCCCACCGAGACCCACGATATTCCCTGCAGGATAACCGTTACCGAAAAGGAAGTGATACGCCGTTGAAGCTGATAAAACAGATGTTTTCGAGTCTCAAGCCGTCAAATTTCGCCCTTGAGCCCGCAATGCTGGTGCTTTTTATATACGCAATGCTCCTCTTTTCGCGCGGCGTTATCGCGCAGATGGACATAGGCACCGATAATCAGTATCTTGCCACGGTCGTGCTTCAGATCCTGACCTTCGTGATCCCTGCCGCTCTCTGGTACCGCCTGCGCGGTATGAAGCGTTTTGCCCACAAGGATATAGGTCTGCGCCGCGGCGCGTATCTTCGCGCCATGCGGTTTTCGCCGCCTCGAGCCCGACACGCGGTGATCATTGCCGCTTCGGTTTTCGCGCTTATTTCGGGATGCTTGCTTCTGAGTATTAATTTTTCGGGAAACAGCTCTTTTGAGGGCAATTTTACTCTTTACGATACCCTTTTTGCAATGAAGGACGGCACGCCCTTGGGTGCTGTGGGTCTGATCCTGGCCTACGCGCTTCTGCCCGCTCTTTGCGAGGAGCTGGTTTTCCGCGGAATACTCTGCGCCGAGTACGAGCGGGGAGGTGTGATCTGCGCCTTTTGTATGAATATGCTGTGGTTTGCCTTTTTGCATTTTAATCCCGCAAAGCTCCTGCCCTATCTTTTTGCGGGTGCGGTGCTGACGGCTTTGCTTTACGCCACGCGGTCGGTATTTGCCACGGCCATCGCCCACTTTGCTTACAATCTTTTTTGCATTTTCGGGCAGCAGTACATTACCGAGTTTTATATAACCGCGGGCAGCATCGGCATATTTATTTTCATTATGCTGGCCATACTGATTTTTTCCGCCGCCGTATTTTGCGGTCAGGCCGCAAGGCTTTACCGCCGCTATGCGGAGAAGGACGCGCCCTCGGATTATCACCGCCCGAGGACGGGCAAGGAGATCGGCGCGGCCTTTGCGTCGGTGCTTGCCACACCCGCTACGGTGCTTTGCGCGCTGACTTGGATCGTTGCCGTCATCGTGCTTGCTTTTATATGACAAAAATTGAGACCCCTTCGCTTGAAGGGGTCTCGATTTATTTCGTATTCTTTTTGGGCTTTCTTTTCTTCTTGGCGGCCGAGAAGCCGAACTTGCCGAGGCTTTTGCCGAGGGCGAAGTATTCGCCGTGGGCGTAGGCGGTCAGGCGCGCCTTTTCAAGGCAGATCCGACCCGCATCGTCCATCAGGCTGTCGTCCACGTTGACGGCCAGGATGTCGGCCATGAAAATATCGTGGGTTCCCATGGGGATGACCTCCTTGACGCGGCACTCGATGGACATTGGGGATTCGCCTATCATAGGGCAGGCGACCTGCGTGGCCTTTTCCTTGGTCAGCTTGCATTTTTCAAACTTATCCACCTTCGCGCCCGTGAAGATACCGCAGTAATCGGCGGTGCGGGTCAGCTCCTCGGTGGTGAGGTTGATGACGAACTCGCCGCTTTTTTTGATCATTTCGTAGGAGTGACGGGTGGGGCGCACCGAGATATAGGTGGTGGGTGGATTGGTGGCCAGGATGCCGCACCAAGCTATGGTTATGATGTTGTCCTTCTCTCCGTCCGAGCAGGAGACCATAACGGGGGGCAGAGGCGCGAGAAGCGCGCCGGATTTTAATGCTGTTTTGCTCATAGAAAAGTGACCTTTCTCTTTGTTTATGGGCATTTTATGCGGGTATCGGGAAAAATATGCGAGTCAGTTTTTGCCGAGGGCCGCGCGGACGAGGCCGATCTGATATTCTACCGAGGAGACCGACGTGCCGCCGCGGGAAATGCGGCGCTCGACGCAGGCCTCAAGGCTGATGGCCTCGTAGAGATCCTCGTCAAAGACAGGATCGAAGCTCCGATAAACGTCGAGGGGCAGGGTCTCGAGCACGCAGCCGTCTGCGATGCACTTGGCTACGAGCTGACCCGAGATCTTATACGCGGTACGGAAGGGAATACCCTTTTTGACCATATAATCGGCGAGGTCGGTGGCGTTGATAAAGCCGCCCTGCGCCGCCTTTTTCATATTTTCGGTGCGTGCCTTCATGGTATCGACCATGGGTGCCATAACGTCGAGGCACATTTTGACGGTATCGACGGTATCGAAAACGCCCTCCTTATCCTCCTGCATATCCTTGTTATACGCGAGGGGCAGGCCCTTCATTGTGGTGAGCAGACCCATAAGGTCGCCGTAGACGCGGCCGGTCTTGCCGCGTATGAGCTCGGCCATATCGGAGTTCTTTTTCTGGGGCATAATGGAAGAGCCCGTGGTATATGCATCCGACAACTCCACAAAGGCAAACTCCCAGCTCGACCAGAGTATGATCTCCTCCGAGAAGCGGGAGAGGTGCATCATAAGGACCGAGCAGGCGCTCATAAATTCAAGGCAGAAGTCGCGGTCGGAAACTCCGTCGAGGCTGTTCTCGCAGAGTGTGTCAAAGCCCAGCCGCTCGGCCTCAAAGGCGCGGTCGGTGTTATAAGTGGTACCTGCCAGCGCGCAACAGCCGATGGGCGAGGAGTTCATTCGCCTCTTGCAGTCGGCAAGTCTGTCGGCGTCGCGCAGGAGCATCATCGCGTAGGCCATCAGGTGATGTCCGAAGGTGATGGGCTGCGCTCTCTGCAGGTGGGTGTAGCCCGGCATAATGGCGGACTTATATTCCTCGGCCTTGTCGCAGAGCACCTCTATAAGTGTCGTGACCTTCTCGCGGATCGAGTCGACCTCGTCGCGCAGGTACATACGCAGGTCGAGTGCTACCTGATCGTTGCGGCTTCTCGCGGTGTGGAGCTTTTTGCCCACGTCGCCCAGCCGCTCGGTCAGCACCTGCTCCACGAACATATGGATGTCCTCGCAGGACATATCGATCGAAAGCTCGCCGCTTTCAATATCGGCAAGGATATCGGCGAGACCCGCCACCAGCGCGTCGGCCTCGGCGGCGCTGATGATGCCCTGCTTTGCCAGCATTGCCGCGTGCGCCATACTGCCCGTAATATCCTGCTTGTACATTCTACTGTCGAACGAGATCGAGGAATTGAAATCGTCCGCTATCTTATCGGTGACGCCGTCGGTGCGTCCTGCCCACATTTTTGCCATAATTTTCTCCGTAGTAAGTTGTTTCCGTTTTTTATTCGAGAACCTTTTTTGAGAAAAAGGTTCTCGAGCTCTCCAAAAAACTTTTATAAATGGTCGGTTTGTTGATGAAGTTTGTTTTTCAAGCCGCCCTCGGTCGGTCGGCTTGAGTGTTTATATCGGTTAATTTCATTGCGCTCTCGCAGGCCTTAGTCCGCGCTTGCGCGCTCCTAACGGCCGTGACAGCCATGTTGCTTTGTTTTAACCGTTTGCTTTTTTGACTTAAACACCCCGATAAGTTTTTATCGGGGTGTTTTTTATCTTATTTCTTGTTCTTTGCGTCGACCAGGGCCTTGACCTTGATGGGCAGACCGAAGAGGTTGATGAAGCCCTCGGAGTCCTTCTGGTTGTAGTCGGACTCGCCGAAGGTTGCGATCTCCTCGGAGTAGAGCGAGTAATCCGACCATACGCCCGCGTTGATCATATTACCCTTGTAGAGCTTCAGACGAACCTTACCGGTAACGGTCTCCTGAGTCTTATCGACGAATGCGGCAAGAGCCTCGCGCAGAGGAGTGAACCACTGGCCGTTGTAGACCAGCTCACCGTAGGTAATGGCCAGCTTCTGCTTTTCGTGGAGAGTGTACTTATCGAGGCAGATGGACTCGAGCACGCTGTGAGCCTTATAAAGGATGGAGCCGCCGGGAGTCTCGTACACGCCGCGGCACTTCATACCGACGAGGCGGTTCTCGACGATATCGAGCAGGCCGATTCCGTTAGCTCCGCCGATCTCATTGAGCTTGAGGATGATGTTCTTTGCGCTCATCTTCTCGCCGTTGAGGGCAACGGGTGCACCCTCGACGAAGTCGAGCTCAACGTAGGTGGGCGTATCGGGAGCCTTGATGGGGGAAACGCCCATTTCAAGGAAGCCTTCCTTTTCGTACATAGGCTCGTTGCCGGTATCCTCAAGGTCAAGACCCTCGTGGGAAAGATGCCAGAGGTTCTTATCCTTGGAGTAGTTGGTCTCACGGTTTATCTTGAGGGGGACGTTATGTGCCTCTGCGTAGTCGATCTCCTCGTCACGGGACTTGATATCCCACTCACGCCAGGG
>JAFTOB010000004.1 GCA_017451545.1 Clostridia bacterium
GGCTTTGCCGTGCCCATCCTATTTGCTTTTTTTGCTGAAAAAAGAAGCCAAAAATTAGGTATTGCGCTTCGCTCCATACCCAATTTTACGCTTCTTTTTTCCGAGACGCACAAAGGAGGATTTCGAGCTCTGCGGAGCTCGACCGGCGTTTCGGCGCCGGCTCCCGAAAAACTTTTGAAAAAGTTTTATCAAAACTTTTAAAGAGGGGTTCAGCCTAAACCTTCAAACTCCGATTTATCTGTGAGTTTCCCATCGGGTTATCGTTTTTGTTAAAAGGTCACTCCACCCGATCCTTCGCTCCGGCCGGTGCCGGCGATTTATCGGTCACGCCGTTGCTTTGCCGCACAAAAAAACAAGATATTTTCGCGGGTGTATTTACAATCGGGAAAATTTGTGGTAAAATAAGGGAAGAAACACACACGGAGGATAAAATTTTGTCTGACAGAGAAAGATTTGTTGAAATTTTCAGAAAAAATATACGTCGTGAGGGCGCGGATGCCCTGCTTGAATGGCTCTGCAACCCCGTCCAGAGCGACTTTTTCACCGCCCCCGCAAGCACCCGCTTCCACGGCTCGGTACGCGGCGGTCTTTGCGCTCACTCTCTGAACGTCTACGATTGCCTGTGCGATTTTATGCACAATACCGAGCTCTGCCGCTCTCTGCGCGACTCTGCGGGCAACCCCTACACCGAGGAGAGCATCGCCATCGCCGCCCTGCTTCACGACCTTTGCAAGGTCAATTTCTACGTGGAGACCACAAGAAACGTGAAGGTCAACGGCGTTTGGGAGAGCGTGCCCTACTTCTCCATTAACGATCAGCTCCCCTACGGTCACGGCGAAAAGTCGGTCTATATCATTTCGGGCTTTATGAAGCTTACACGCGACGAGGCCTTTGCCATCCGTTATCATATGGGCTTCTCGGCCGGAGCGCCCGAGGATCGGGGCAGCATCGGCTCGTCCCTTGAAAAATTCCCGCTGGCCTACGCGCTTGTGGCGGCCGATATGGCGGCATCCTATTTTAAAGAAGGAACACCTCAATGAAAAATAACGAGATAAAAAGAGTATTTCTCTGCGTGCTTGACAGCGTGGGCGCGGGCGAGCTGCCCGATGCCGCCGAGTTCGGTGACGCGGGAAGTCATACACTGAAGAGCGTTTTCGAGACGGGCAAGCTATGTATTCCGAACCTTCAAAAATTGGGCATCGGAAACATCGACGGGCTCGGTTTTCTCGGCAAAAACGCAACACCCCTCGCCTCTTTCGGCAAAATGAGCGAGCTTTCCATGGGCAAGGACACCACCACGGGACACTGGGAGATCTCGGGCGTTATCTGTGAGCGCGCCCTTCCTACCTTCCCCGAGGGCTTCCCGCAGGAATTCCTCGACCGCTTCTCCGAGGCGGTGGGTCGCGGCGTGCTCTGCAACAAGCCTTATTCGGGCACACAGGTCATTGCCGACTACGGAAAGGAGCACCTTGACACGGGCAAGCTCATAGTTTACACCTCGGCGGACAGCGTTTTTCAGGTGGCGGCGCACGAGGCGCTCGTCAGCCGCGAGGAGCTTTATAAGATCTGCGAGACCGCACGCGAGATGCTGACGGGCGAGCTGGCCGTCGGCCGCGTTATCGCGCGCCCCTTCGCGGGCGAGTACCCGAATTTCTACCGCACCGAGGGTCGCCACGATTATTCTCTTGAGCCCACGGGCAGAACTCTGCTCGACGCGCTCAGCGAGGCGGGGCTCGACGTGATCTCAGTGGGCAAGATCAGCGATATTTTTGCGGGTCGCGGCGTGACCCGCGCCATTGCCGCCAAGAATAACGACGACAGCGCACGGGGTGTCGATCTGGCCTTTGAGAGCGATTTTCGCGGCCTTTGCTTTGCGAATTTCGTGGATTTCGATATGGTATACGGTCACCGCAACGATGCTGTGGGCTACGCCGAGGCCATTAACCGATTTGACGCGTGGCTGGGCGGCTTTTTGCCGAAGCTGCGCGAGGACGATCTTCTGATCATCACCGCCGATCACGGCTGTGATCCCGGAACGCCCTCCACCGACCATTCCCGCGAGTACGTGCCGCTTCTGATCTGCGGGGCGGGCAACGAGCCACGCGACCTGGGCGTTATCACGGGCTTTAGCTACGTGGCGCACCGTGTGGCCGATATTTTCGGCGTAAAGCTTTAATTTTGTGATAATTTACCGGTTTAAGCTAACCCGGGCGATAAAGGCTTTTGGGAGAGCTCGAGAACCCTTTCGCAAAAGGGTTCTCGAATAAAAAAGGAAAGGAGTCCGAAAATGACGGCACAGGAACTTGTGAATAAAGCAGTTGAGGCCACGCGCGGATCATATTCGCCCTATTCCGGATTTACGGTGGGGGCGGCTCTGCTCTGTGAGGACGGCGAGGTATTCACCGCCGCCAACGTGGAGAACGCATCCTATTCCGCCACCATGTGCGGCGAGCGCAACGCGCTTTTTTACGCCGCGGCGCAGGGAAAGCGCAAATTTACGGCCGTTGCCATTGTGGGCGGTCACGGCGGCAAGATAGAAGATTTTTGCCCACCCTGCGGCGTTTGCCGTCAGGCCTATTCAGAATTCTGCTCCCCCGATTTCAAGATCTACCTCTACAACGGACGGGAGATCAGAGAATACACCCTCGGTCAGCTTTTGCCCGAGAGCTTTGATTTGATAAAATAAATTTTTAAATAAGGACGGTACAAGAAAATGAACGTTATCGTATGCAAAAACTATGACGAAATGTCTGCCTGCGCGGCCGAGATACTCGCCGCTCAGATCAAGGAAAAGCCCAACTGCGTGCTCGGTCTCGCAACCGGCTCCACCCCCGAGGGTATGTATGCAAACCTCGTTGCCAAGAACAAATCGGGCGAGATCAGCTTCGCCGACGTGACCTCTGTCAACCTCGACGAGTACTATCCTCTCGAGCCCACAAACGAGCAGAGCTACCGCTATTTCATGAACTATCACCTCTTTGACCACGTCAACATCGACAAGGCAAAGACCTTTGTTCCCAACGGCCTCGCCGCCGATCCCGCCAAGGAGGGTCAGGACTACGACGCTATGATCGACAGCCTCGGCGGTATCGATCTTCAGGTTCTCGGCATCGGCCGCAACGGACATATCGGCTTCAACGAGCCCGACAGCTATCTCATTCCCGGCACTCACGTCACCGATCTGACCCCCAGCACCATCGCCGCCAACGCCCGCTTCTTCGATTCCGAGGAGAGCGTGCCGAAAAAGGCTCTGACCATGGGTATCGGCACCATCCTCAGCGCAAGAAAGATCATTCTTATGGTTTCGGGCGCCGACAAGAAGGCCGCCGTTATGAAGCTGCTTGAGGGCAACATCACCACCGAGTGCCCCGCAACCTTCCTCAACGTACATAAGAACGTGACCCTTATCGTCACCGAGGACGCCATCGACCGCTGATGGGCGTGAAAAAGGGAATTTTAGTTCATCCCGACGAATTCACGAAAAAGCAGATAGACCGCGCCGCTTCTCTCGGGGTGGATGTCATTGGCATCCACCCCGTGGGCGGTAAGGAGGCGGCCGGGTCGCTGAGTGCGCTGGTCGGGCTCTGCAAAACGGGTGAATTTCGCGCTTTGGTGGACTACGCAATAGACGTTTGCGGGCTGACCGTGGAGTACGAGTGCCACGCGGCGAGCTATCTGCTTGACCGCGGTCTTTTTGACGCGCACCCCGAGTATTTCCGTATGGATGAAAACGGGGAGCGGACGCCCGATGTGAACTTCTGCCCCTCGTCTGCCGAGGCTTTGCGGATCGTGGCCGAGCGCGCCGTGGCTCTTGCCGAGTCGCTTTACCGCGGCAGCCACGATTTTTACTTCTGGCTCGATGACGTGTCGGGCAAGAAATGCTGCTGCGAAAAGTGCCGCGAGCTTTCTCATTCGGATCAGCAGATGATCTATCTTAAAGCTATCGGAGAAGCACTCGGAAAGCGATTTTACGACGCACGGGTGCCCTATTTGGCCTATTTCAACACGGTTAAGCTGCCCGAAAAGTTTAAGCCCGACGGTCGCATCTTCCTTGAATACGCGCCCTTTGAGAAGTATGTGAAAAAGCACCCCGAGATGATCGGCCGCGAGGCCGAAATGCTCGACCCGTTGCTCGATTTCTTCGGTCGGGAGGATGCGAAGGTGCTTGAATATTGGCTTGACAACTCACTTTTCTCGGGCTGGAAAAAGCCGCCGAAGCCTCTGGCCGTCGACCGCGGCACGGTGGCGCGTGAGGTGGCCTATTATAAGGCTCACGGGGTGAAGAATATCGCCACCTTTGCCTGCTTTCTCGGCGACGATTACGAGGCTCTTTACGGCGAGCCGGACATTGCCGCTTTCGCGGCGAGTGAAGCTTCGCCTTCGGCGTATGAAGCACGCCTGCGGCGAAGTGATATTCGTCCTGCGGACGAGTGATATGCGCCCGTGGCGCGTGATATTCGCGCGATGCGCGAGTGATATGTTGCCGCGCGGCGGCAACGTTTAGGAAGAAAATCCTGCGGATTTTCAATTTTATTGTATTTAACAAACCGATAAATTAGAGTTTGAAGTTTAAGCTAAACTCATTTTTGAAAGTTTTGATAAAACTTTTTCAAAAGTTTTTCGAGATCCAACGTCGAAACGTTGGTCGCGCTCCGCAGAGCGCGAAACACTCCTTTCGTTCCGAAGGAACGACGGCGGCCTCTTGCAACGCGCAAACGATGAGGTTGAGCAAAGCGATATTTATGTTCGCCTATTCTCGCCGCTCATCCACCCGCAAACCCCCACCCCCTCCC
>JAFTOB010000027.1 GCA_017451545.1 Clostridia bacterium
ACCTCCCCCAAAAGGGGAGACTGTGAGTGAGGCACGGTTCGATTATTTTGTGACTTCAATGTTTCAAATTGTTTCAAACAAACTCCGATTTATCGGTGAGTTCCCCATTGGGTGATCGCGTACGGTACAATGTCACGCCACCCGTGCATCCGCTGCCGTGGCGTCTGTCGATCCAAGGATCGACGGCAAACTCCGATTTATCGTTCCAATTATTTTTATAAAATTGAAAATCGTCCCGATTTTCTTCCGAAATTATTCATTATTCATTAGCGAAGCGACTTCATTATTCATTTCCTTTCCGCTTCGCGGCAAAACAAAAGGAGAGCCACGAGGGCTCTCCTTCTTTGTTTGGTCTTATATTCTCTTGATATCAAAGGAATTCGCGATGAGTGCGCGGGCCTCGGGGAGGGTGGAGACCTGACCGTCGGCGATGAGCTGAACGGCGAGGTTACCGATGGCGGTGGCCTCGGTCACGCCCGTGACCACGTGTCTGCCCGAGAACTCGGCGGTGAGCTTGTTGAGGAACTCGTCCTTGCTTCCGCCGCCTACGATGTAGATGGTATCGTACTTGTTGCCCGTCATACGCTCGATGGCATCGGCGGCCTTGGCGTAGCCTGCGGCCAAGCTGCGGTATGCGGCGCGGACGGTGTCGGCCACGTCTGCGGGAGCGTCAAAGCCCTTTTCGACCAGGCACTCGGAGATAGCGGCCGTCATGCTCTTGGGGGCGAGGAGGCGGCTGTCGTTGGCATCGTAAATGCCGTCGTACTTGCTCTCCATAGCCATGAGCATAAGATCCTGATAGCCGTACTTGCCCTTGTTCTCGCGCTTGATCGACTGGATCATCCAAAGGCCCATAATATTCTGGAGCAGGCGGATGGTGCGGTAGATTCCGCCCTCGTTGGAGAAGCCGCAGGCCAGCGCTTCCTCGGTGAGGAGGGGCTCCTTGGCCTCGATTCCGAAGAGCGACCAGGTGCCGCTGGAAATATAGAGGGGCGAATCGTTGGCGGGAACGGCGATGACCGCGGAGGCGGTATCGTGGGAGGCGGTGAGGATGACCTTGGCGTCAAAGCCGACGTAGGCCTTGACCTCCTCGGTAAAGCTGCCGACCACCTCGCCGGGCTGGGAGAGCTTGCCGAAGAGCTTCTTCGGGTAGCCCAGACGGTCGAGGATCTCTCCGCTCCAATCGCGGGTCTCGGCGTCAAGCAGACCCGTGGTGGATGCGAAGGTGTATTCCTGTCTCTTTTCGCCTGTGAGCAGGTAGTTGAGATAATCGGGGATAAAGAGCATGGTCTCGGCGCGGTCGAGCTTGCCCGTTTCCTTGTCGCAGTAAAGCTGGAAGACCGTGTTGAAGCTGTTTTCGGCCGTTCCCGCAATAGAGAAGAGCTCGGGCTTGGGGATCACGCCGTAAACTGCGGGGACTGCCGTCTCGGTTCTTGCGTCGCGGTAAGCGAACACGCCGTCGATGAGCTTGCCCTCGCCGTCCAGCAGAGCGTAGTCAACGCCCCAGGTGTCGATACCCACGCTTGCGGGGATCTTACCTGCGTCTGCGCACTTCTTGATACCCTCGCGGATATTGAAGAAGAGGGAATCGACGTCCCAATAAAAATGTCCGTCGCGCTCGATAAAGCCGTTATCGAAGCGGTAGACCTCCTCGAGGACGAGCTTGCCGCCGTCAAGGTGGCAGAGAATGTGGCGGCCGCTGGAGGCGCCTATATCAATAGCAAGATAGTACTTCATCTCTTGAGCTGTACCTCGTTCTCGTAAGCGAGGACACGGTCAAACCACTTGGCGTCAACGCCGCAGCGGCTGAGGTATTCGTTCCAGACGTCGCCGAGGGGCAGGGTCTTGGTCTCCTCGTTCAGCACCATGAGAGCGGTGAAGTTGCCGCTGTCCTGCAGCTCCTTCATCTTGGCGGCGGGGGTGAGAAGTGCGTTCAGCAGAGCCTTGGACATAGCCTGCTGGCCGACGACCCAAGCCGAGATGCGGTTGATGCTGGCGTCGAAGTAATCGAGGCCGATGAGAACGCGCTCGGTGGCATCGTTGCGAACGATCTCCTTTGCGATCTCGCGGATCTCGTCCTCAAGCAGTACCACGTGGTCGCTGTCCCAACGTACACCGCGGGTGACGTGGAGTGCAACGTAATCGTTGAAGGCAAGCATGGAGGGGATCTTGTCGGAGACTACCTCGGTGGGGTGGTAGTGACCGTTATCGAGGAGGCAGCAGATGCCGTTCTGTGCCGCGTAGTTGAGGTAGAACTCGTTGGAGCCCACGGTGTAGCTCTCAACACCGATGCCGAAGACCTTGCTCTCGACGGCGTAGATAACGTCGTCGTACTTCTTGGCGAAGATCTGATCAAGGCTGTCCTTGAGGCGGAGTCTGGGGGTGAGGCGGTCGGCGGGGACGTCCTTGAGACCGTCGGGGATCCAGAGGTTGTAGAGGACCTTACAGCCCAGCTTCTGAGCTATGTAGTGAGCGGTCTCGTTGCAGGTGATGCCGTGACGGATCCAGAAATCTCTGACCTCCTTATCGGGGGAGGAGAGGGTCAGGCCGCCCTTGACCATGGGGTGGGAGAAGAAGGTGGGGTTGAAGTCGATGCCGAGGTTTCTCTCCTTGGCGTACTCGATCCACTTGTCGAAATATTCGGGCTTGATGTTGTCGCGGTCGATCTTCTCGTCGGTGATCGCGTAAATTGCGTGAAGGTTGATGCGCTTTTTGCCGGGCATACAGGCGAGGGCTACGTCAAAGTCCTGCATAAGCTGCTCGGGACCTGCGGCCTTGCCGGGGTAGTTACCGGTGACCTGAATTCCGCCGGTGAGAGCGGCGTTGCTCTCGAAGACGGCGATATCGTCACCCTGACAGCAATGGATGGAAATGGGGATGCCGGCCAGCTTGTTCAGGGCTGCCTCGGTATCTACGCCGTACTCGGCATAGATCTTTTTTGACTCTTCGTATCTGTTCATTTTTTCCTCCGTTCCGCTCGTGGCGGTATATAAATTTATTGAATACAGAATTATCCATACTACCCCGATTATACCATAAATTATTAAATATTTCAAGGGCTTGGAGGCAACATTTTTCCTATATTAACGATAATGTTAAGGAATACGGGGAGCGCGCACGGCATAAAATTTACAAAAAGCCTTTGAAAAGAGAGAAAAACGATGATGAAAAGCAGAGAAAGTACGGCAGGACTCACCGACGCCGAGGCCGAGCTCTCGCGCCGCGAAAACGGCGAAAACGTGCTTGAGAGAGGTCGGCGGCGCTCGTTTTTGCGCGCCTTCGTGTCGAATCTCGGCGACCCCGTGACGAGGATTTTGCTGGTGGCGCTGGTCGTCAATCTGATATTCTCGGCGGGGAACAGCCCCGTGGAGACGGTGGGCATCGCTCTGGCCGTGCTCGTCGCCACTCTGATATCCACGGTCTCCGAGCACAGCTCGCAGGCGGCCTTCGACCGCCTCGAGTCGGACAGCGGAGGCGAGACCTGCCGCGTGCGGCGGGGCGGCGAGCTGCGCGAGCTGCCCGTGTCGGAGCTGGTGGTGGGCGACGTGATACTGCTCTCGGCGGGCGAAAAAATACCCGCCGACGCCTATCTTCTGACGGGCGGCCTGACCGTGGATCAGTCGGCCATGACGGGCGAGAGCGGCGAGGTCAAAAAAAGCCCTCGCGGCGAGGAAAAGTGCGACCCGTGTTGCGAAAAAGCCCTTTTTCGGGGCTGTCCCGTGCTGTCGGGGCAGGGTGAGGCGCGCGTCTTTGCCGTGGGCGGCAAGACCTTTCTCGGCGCCATTTCCCGCGAGATCACCGAGGAGACCCGCGAGAGCCCCCTCCGCCGCCGTCTGTCCCGCCTCGCGCGGCAGATCAGCCGCATCGGCTATATTTTAGCCCTCCTTGTGGCACTTGCCTACCTATTTAATAATATAGTTATAGACAGCGGCTTTGACCGCGCGGTCATTCTTCTGCGCCTCACCGACCGCGCCTATATGCTCTCAACTCTGCTCTCGGCGTTGACGCTGGGGCTGACCGTCATCGTTATGGCCGTGCCCGAGGGGCTGCCCATGATGATCGCCGTGGTGCTGGCCTCGAATCTGCGGAGGATGATGCGCGATAACGTGCTCGTCCGCAAGCCCGTGGGCATTGAGGCGGCGGGGAGCATGAACATACTTTTTACCGATAAGACCGGCACGCTGACCGAGGGAAATCACAGCCTCGGCGCGATAATACTCGGTGACGGTTATGTCGTCGAGGACATAAAAAGTCAGAAGATCTCGAGTGAGCTGCGGCGGCTTTTCGCCCTTTCTTGCCGATACAACGTGGAATCCGTCCTGCAGGGCGGGCGGATCATCGGCGGTAACGGGGCGGATCGGGCGTTGGCGGCGGCAGGGCAGGGGATGGACACGGGGCGCGAGCTCCGCGTCAGAGACAGAACTCCCTTCGACAGCGAAAGGAAGTATTCCTCGGTCACCCTTGAGGACGGCACGACCCTTATCAAGGGCGCGCCCGAGCGGATCCTGCCCTCGGTCACGGGTTATCTCTCCTCGGACGGGATGACCCACGTGTCGGACAAAAGAAAGATCGCCGAAAGCCTGCGCGCGGTGTCAAAAAACGGCACCCGTGTGCTGGCTTTGGCTTACAGCCGATCGGGCGACGGCGGGCTGACCCTCATCTGCTTCGTCACTCTGCTCGATAAAATAAGGAAGGAAGCCGCGCCCTCGGTGGCCGAGCTGACGGCGGCGGGGGTGCAGGTGGTCATGATCACGGGCGACAGCCGCGAGACCGCCGAGAGCATTGCCGAAGGGTGCGGCATCATCAGCGGCGACCGTCGGGTCTGCCTGACCTCCGACGAGCTCTCGCGCCTTTCCGACAGCGCGCTGCGCGAGCTTTTGCCGCGGCTGGCCGTTGTGGCACGTGCCTTGCCCACCGACAAGAGCCGACTTGTGCGGGTGGCGCAGGATGCGAACCTCGTGGTGGGAATGACGGGGGACGGCGTCAACGACGCGCCCGCCCTTCGCCGCGCCGACGTGGGCTTCGCCATGGGAAGCGGAACGGGCGTGGCCCGCGAGGCGGGGGATATCGTAATTCTTGACAATAACCTATCATCGGTCGTCCGCGCCGTGCTTTACGGCCGAACGGTCTTCAAAAGCATACGGAAATTCATAACCCTCCAACTTACGATGAATCTTTGCGCCTGCGGAATATCGATGATAGGACCCTTTCTGGGCTTCGATTCGCCCGTGACGGTGGTGCAGATGCTCTGGATCAATATGATAATGGATACGCTGGGCGGTCTGGCCTTCGCGGGCGAGCCGCCCCTGCCCGAATATATGCGTGAGCGGCCGAAGCGGCGGGATGAGCCCATCCTCAACGGCTATATGGTGCATTCGATCGTCCTCCACGGGGGCTTCACCCTTGCCCTATGCGTGGCCTTTTTGCGCCTGCCGAGTATTGTGGCGGCCTTCCGCGCGGGGGAGGGGTCGATCTGCCTGCTGACGGGATTTTTTGCCTTTTTCATCTTTTCGGGGGTGCTGAACTGCTTCGGCGCGCGCACCGACAGGCTGAATCTCTTTGCGGGGCTTGGGAAAAACCGCGGATTTTTGCTGATCATGGCCTCGGTCTGCGCCATACAGCTTGGGTTCGTCTACCTCGGCGGCAGTCTTTTGCGCACGGTGCCGCTGACACCCGAGGAGCTTTGCCTGACCCTTGCGATCTCGCTGTCGGTCATCCCCGCCGAATTTTTGCGGAAGCTGCTCTGGAGGGTGACGAGAGGGAAGAGAGGGTATTGAGGTTGCCCGAAGGGCAAGTGAAATGTTGCCGCTTTGCGGCAAGTGATATTCGTCCTTCGGACGAGTGATATGCGCCTGCGGCGCGTGATATTCGCGCGATGCGCGAGTGATATGTTGCCTGCGGCAACGTTAAGGAAGAAAATCGTTCCGATTTTCAATTTTATTAAATTAGACAGACCGATAAATCGGAGTTTGAAGGGTTCAAACAGACTTCACCGCAACCAGCCTCAAAAGCGGTTAAGACAATGGCTCTCCCTTTGGGAGAGCTGGCGCGAAGCGACTGAGAGGGTAAAAAAGCCCTCTCCGGCGCAGTTATGCGAAGCATTACTGCAAGCCACACTCCCCCAATGGGGGAGG
>JAFTOB010000028.1 GCA_017451545.1 Clostridia bacterium
AACAAACAAGTTGCGGCTCACAAAATGCCTCCCTCCGGGAGGGAGGGGGACCGCCGTGCGGTGGAAGGAGCCCGCGTCCCGATGGAGTTAGCGAAACTTCATGGTACGCGCGGCCTGAAAAACAAGCCAAAAATTAGGTACTTCGTACCCAATTTTTCGCTTCTTTTTCACTGAAGCAAGGGCCGCGTAGAGTATTTCGCGCTCTGCGGAGCGCGACCGGCGTTTCGGCGCCGGCTCCCGAAAAACTTTTGAAAAAGTTTTATCAAAACTTTCAGGAGAGGGGTTCAGCTTAAACCTTCAAACTCCGATTTATCGGTCACTTTGCCGCCCGGTGATCGCGCGGTGCGAATATTGTGCATTATAGTTGGGTCAATTTTTATCAAACTGTTGATTTTTTTCGCGGTTTGTGATAAAATAAACAGGATAACAACATGAAAGGAATTTTCATAAAATGAAAGCAGTAATAACCGTAACGGGAAAAGACGGCGTCGGCATCATCGCCAAGGTCAGCGTAATGTGCTCCGAGTACAACGCAAACATTATCGACATCACACAGAGCGTTCTCAGCGACTATTTCGCTATGATAATGCTGGTCGAGATCGACGGTCTGTCGGTGCCCTTTGCGGATTTTGCCGATAAGCTGGATGCCCTGGGCCGCGAGGTCGGGCTCGTCATCAGCACCGTTCACGAGGATATCTTCAACACAATGCACCACATCTGATCGGAGACCCACATGATAAACACGGCAGATATACTTGAAACGATAAGCATGATCCGGGAGGAAAACCTGGATATACGAACCATAACCATGGGCATTTCGCTCTTCGATTGCGTCAGCGACGACGAGGGAAGACTCTGCGATAAGGTCTACGACAAGATCACGAGATCCGCAAAGGATCTGGTGGCCACGGGCGAGGCCATCGCCAAGGATTACGGCATTCCCATCGTCAACAAGCGCGTTTCGGTCACACCCGTCTCGCTTATCGGCGGCGCGCTGACCCCCGACGGATATATGCGCTTGGCGCGTACCCTCGACCGCGCGGCCGAGACCCTCGGCATCAACTTTATCGGAGGTTATTCCGCCCTCGTTCACAAGGGAATGACCCCATCGGAGCGCAATATGATCTCGGTTATCCCCGAGGCGCTGGCCGAGACGAGCAAGGTCTGCTCCTCTGTCAACGTAGCAACCACCAAGGCGGGCATCAATATGGACGCCATCAAGCTGATGGGCTCGGCCATCAAGCGCGCCGCCTACCTCACCCGCGACAACAATTCCATCGGCTGTGCAAAGCTGGTGGTCTTCGCCAACGTGCCCGAGGATAACCCCTTTATGGCAGGCGCATTTTGCGGTGTCGGCGAGCCCGACAAGGTTATAAACGTGGGCGTTTCGGGCCCCGGGGCCGTGTCCTCGGCCATCAAGAGAGCAGGGAACTGCGACCTTTCGGCTCTGGCCGACGTTATAAAAAAGACGGCCTTCAAGATCACCCGCGTGGGTCAGCTTGTGGCCACCGAGGCATCTAAGAGACTTGGCGTGCCCTTCGGTATCGTCGATCTGTCCTTGGCTCCCACCCCCGCCATCGGTGACTCGGTGGCGCGAATCCTCGAAAATATGGGCCTTGAGGTCTGCGGCGGCTACGGTACGACCGCGGCTCTCGCAATGCTCAACGACGCCGTCAAGAAGGGTGGAGTTATGGCCTCCAGCCACGTGGGCGGCCTTTCGGGCGCGTTCATCCCCGTATCGGAGGACGAGGGAATGATCGCCGCCGCCAAGAGCGGGGCTTTGACTCTCGAAAAGCTTGAGGCAATGACCGCCGTTTGCTCGGTGGGTCTTGATATGATCGCCGTTCCCGGTGACACCTCCGAGGACGTGATCTGCGGTATGATCGCCGACGAGATCTCCATCGGCGTGGCCAACACCAAGACCACCGCCGTCCGTGTGATCCCCGCATACGGCAAGCAGGCGGGCGACGAGGTCAGCTTCGGCGGCCTTCTCGGCAGCGCACCCGTTATGAATATAAGTCAGGGCTCGCCCTCGGTCTTCATCAACCGCGGCGGACGTATACCCGCACCGATCCACAGCCTTAAAAACTGATAAAATTCAAGAAAGAAGATAAAAAATGGATATTTTCATTCCGACGTTAAACCAGATGGGATTGCTCTTTCTGTTCATCATCATCGGTTACATACTTGCAAAGTGGAAATTTATACCCGAAAACTCGGCCTCAGTGCTGTCTAAGCTTGAGAACTTCGTGTTGATCCCCGCTTCGGTGCTTGCCACTTTTATGCGGCAATTCACGGTCAGCAATCTCAAGACCTCGGGACTGTTTTTCGCCGTCGGCTTTGCCACGATCCTCATCAGCATTCCCATCGCAATGCTGGTGGCGCGCATCTGCTCAAAGGATTCTTACATACGTAAGATCTACACCTACGGAATCGCTTTCTCAAACTTCGGATTTATGGGCTACGCCGTGGTCAAGGGCGTTTTTCCCTCTGTTTATTCCAATTATCTTGTTTTCGTCATCCCCTTCTGGATGCTGATATACGTCTGGGGTGTTCCCTCGCTGCTTATCCCCAAGGAGGAGGGCAGCAAAAAGTCCTTTGCCAGCCGCTTCAAGGCATTCCTGAACCCTATGTTCATTGCAATGATCGTGGGTATGGTGGTTGGTCTTCTCTTCTCAAATCAGATCGTGGCTCTTGAAAGCTCGGGAACCAAGATCTTCGTCTTTGATGCCATCGACAAGCTCGACGCGTGTATGTCTCCCGTGGCAATGCTCCTGACGGGTATGACCATTGCGAAGATCGACCTGAAGCGAACCTTCACCAAGCTGTCGCTTTACATTATTTCGCTCTTCCGCCTGTTCCTGATCCCGCTGGTCTTTATTGCCGTGCTGATCTTCATTCCTATGAATCATATGCTGAAGATATGCATTCTTTGCGTGGCATCCATGCCGCTGGGACTCAACACCATCGTAATTCCCAGCTCCTACGGACTCGACACCTCCGAGGCGTCGGGTATGGCGCTGATCTCCCACCTGCTCTCCTGCATATCCATCCCCGTGATCTTTATGCTCTTCAATTTGCTGGTGAAATAACTCAATAATCAAAAGGCAGGGACGCGTCCCTGCCTTTTTTGCGCAAGCTCGCACTCGCCGATAAATCGGAGTTTATTTGAAAGAGTTTGAAAAATTCAGACCGCTAAATAATCGAAACGCGACTCACTCAAAGCCTCCCCCGTTGGGGGAGGTGGCGCGGCTTGCCGTGCCGGAGAGGGTTTCTTTTTTTGCCCTCTCAGTCGCTTCGCGCCAGCTCTCCCAAAGGGAGAGCCATTGTCTTAACCGCTTTTGAGACTGGTTTCAGCAAAATCTGTTTAAACCCTTCAAATTCCGATTTATCGCTCACCTCACCCGATCCTTGCCCGCCGGGGCGCCCGGCCCGATTTATCAGTCCGGTAATTATTCCATTCAAAAAGGGAGCCCTCTTGCGGGAGGGCTCCCAAAATGCGTTATTAAAGCAACTGGATTCCGCGTTTAGCGCACTCGATTCGGGTCTCCTCGGGCCAGATGGCCGACTGTACCTCGCCGATATGAGCCTTGCGCAGGAAAAACATACACATACGCGACTGTCCGATACCGCCGCCCACGGTGTAGGGCAGCCGTCCTTCAAGCAAAGCCTTGTGGTAGGGCAGGGAAACGCGATCGGTGCAGCCCGATGCCTCAAGCTGGCGCATAAGCGAGACCTCGTCCACGCGGATGCCCATGGACGAAAGCTCAAGACCGATGTCGAGAACGGGGTAATATACGATAATGTCGCCGTTGAGCTGCCAATCGTCGTAGTCAGGGGCGCGACCGTCGTGTCGCTTGCCCGAGCGCAGGGCGCCGCCGATCTGCATAATAAAGACCGCGCCGTATTCACGCGCCGCCGCGTGCTCGCGCTCCTTTGGGGTCAGGTCGGGGTACTTGTCCTCCAGCTCTTGGGAGGTGACAAAGGTAATATGCTCGGGGAGCAGGCGGTCTATGAAGTTGTAGTCCTCGCGGATGTATTTTTCGGTGTGGCGCAGGGCGCGGTAGATGCGGTTGACGGTCAGCATCAGCGTGTCGAGATTTCTCTCCTCGCGGGTGATGACCCGCTCCCAGTCCCATTGGTCAACGTAGATCGAATGGGTGTTGTCGGTCTCCTCGTCGCGGCGGATAGCCGTCATATCGGTATAAAGACCCTCGCCCGCGCCAAAGCCGTATTCGGCCAGTGCCACGCGCTTCCACTTGGCCAGCGAGTGAACGATCTCACACCTCTTGCCGCTCTCTCCGAGGTCGAAATCCACGGGGCGTTCGTAGCCGTTGAGGGTGTCGTTGAGACCGCTGTCAGACTCCACGAAAACGGGGGCGGAAACGCGGTTCAGATTAAGCTGTATGGCGAGGTCGCGCTCAAAAAAGTCCTTGACCTTTTTGATGGCGTGCTCGGTTTGTCTCAGGTTGAGCTCGGACTTGTAGCCGTCCGGAATGTATAGCTTGGACATAAAAATTTCCTTCTTCAAGATAGAATAACTTATTATAACACGGCGGCATCGCGCCGTCAAGAATTTTTTGCTTAAATGCCGATGGGGTGCAATATATCGCGGGCGACGGGAGTGTAGAAAAGCCGCTCGATCTCGGCGTAATCGTCGGTCTCGCCCATGATCCACATAAGCTTGACCAAGGCCGCCTCGGTGGTCATATCGTAGGCCTCAAGCAGGCGGACGGTGCTCTTTAAATGACCGCCCACGTGGTAAACGCTCAGGTCGCTGCCCTCGTTGGGCACCTGCGTGGTCATAACGATGACCTTGCCGCGGTCGACCGCCGAGCGGATGATGCCGTAAAAATCGGAATATTCGGGCAGGCCGCCCACACCGAAGCTTTCGATGATGAGACCGTCGTGCCGCTCGGCCATAAAGCGAACGACCTCGCTGTCAATTCCGGGGATGAGCTTGAGCAGCCCCACGCTCGGGTTCAATTTATCGTAGAAAACAGGTCGCTCAAGGCTGTCGCAGGTGATGTACTGAAGCAGATTTTCGTCCTGCAGAATGGCGAGAGTGGGGTAATTCACGCTGGAGAAGGCCTTGAAGCTCTTGGAGTAGGTCTTTCGCGCGCGGGTGCCGAGAATGACCTTGCCGTTGAAAACGATCTGAACACCGCCCGAGCCGCAGCAGGCGTAAATAAAGGAGTCGATAAGATTGCGCTTGGAGTCGGTGCCGTCGAACCAGATGGGCTTTTGCGCACCGGTCAGCACTATGGGCTTGGGACTGCCCTGAATGAGATAGCTGAGTGCGGCGGCGGTGTAGGCCATGGTGTCGGTGCCGTGGCAGATGACGAATCCGTCGTAGGTGTCGTAATTCTCGCGGATCACGGCGGCAATTCCAAGCCAATGCTCGGGGCGGATGTTGGTGCTGTCAAGGCTGTATGACTGAATACAGTCGACCTGCGCGATACGGGCGACCTCGGGTATGAAATTAAGGAGCTGCTCGGTGGTCAGCTCAGGGACGAGCCCGTCGGGCGAGGCATCGGAGGCGATGGTGCCGCCGGTGCCGATCATAAGGATCTTTTTCATGAACGGTCGGTGCCTTTCTTACTTTAATATTTATATTATACCGCGTTTTCCCGATTTCGTCAATACGCGCGGAAGAAATAATAAAACGGAATAGTCGGCTCTGTTTCGTCACGCGCGGAATATTCTTTGGCACTTTTTGGTCGGTTTTGCTTATTTTTTGCTTCAAAACGAACAATTAACAAAAAATTCATATATTTTTTTAGCGTTGCTATTGACAAAATCGGAGTTTCGGAGTATTATATTATCGCAGGTTAGCACTTCGGGTGTTTGAGTGCTAATATCTGAAAAATATAAAGCAAACAAACGGAGAGGAGGCAGATTTTTATGTTCGGAGACGAATTGAGCGAGCGAAAACGCGCGATACTAAATGCGATAATCGAGGCTCACATTGAGGGCGGAGAGCCCGTCGGGTCAAAATTCCTCGTCCAAAACAAGCAGATCGCCTGCTCCTCCGCTACCATCAGAAACGAAATGGCAGAGCTTGAGGAGCTCGGCTACCTCGAGCAGCCTCACACTTCGGCAGGTCGAGTGCCAAGCGAGCTGGGATATCGCTTCTACGTTGATCAGCTTGCCCGCTCCTACGCAGTCACCACCCACGAGATCGAGGAGATCAACCGCCTTCTCAAGGTCAAAATGACCGAGATCGACCAGATCCTCTCCACGGCCTCCAAGGTAGCGTCGCTGCTTACCAATTACACGGGCATCGCCGTCAAGCGTGAAAGCGCGCAGATCTCGGTCAAGCGCTTTGAGGGCTTTGTGGCCGACGAGAGCACCTTCGTGCTTGTTATGATGACCTCCACGGGCACCATCAAGACCAAGTACGTCAACGTGGACACGGGCATCACCCCCGGCACGGTCTCGCTGCTGGCCTCTGTGCTCAATGCTCACATAGCAGGGCTGACGGCCGACGACATAACTCTTCCTATTATAATGCAGCTCGAGCACGAGATGGGCGACCAAGCCCCGCTTATCAACCCCATCATCAAGTGCATCTACGAGGTGCTCCACGAGCTTGACAGCGGCGAGCTCCGCTATTCGGGTGTGGACAGATTGCTCCAATACCCCGAATATTCGGACACCGACCGCCTCCGCGCTCTGATAGGCTCGCTTGAGAGCAAGGACGAGATCATGGAGCTTATGTCGGGCGCTACGGGGGACGACATCAACGTCATCCTCGGCTCGGAGAGCTCGGTCAGGGTCATGGACAACTCGGCTATGGTCTTCAAGCCCATTATAAATAAGGATGGCAAAAAGATCGGCGCGGTGGGCGTTATCGGCCCGCTCCGCATGGATTACGCCAAGGTGCTGTCCACCATTTCGGGTATCACGGGCAGGCTGGCCGATATGATCGGCGACGGACAGGACAATTCACTTACTGAAGGAGATAAAACCAATTGAAGAAAAGATAAATGAGACGGTCGAGGAAGTGACCGAGACCGCACCCGAGACCGCCGAGGCCGCGCCCGACGGCGGAGAAATGAAGAAAAAGAGCCGCGAGGTCAAGAAGCTGGAGGCCGAGATCGAGGATCTGAAAAAAGAGCTCGACGCAAAGACCGCCGCTCTGGCCGAGGAGAACGACAAGTACGTCAGAATGCTTGCCGAATACGATAACTACCGCCGCCGCACGGCCAAGGAGCGCGAGATGCTCTATGCCGACGCCGTGGCGGACACAGTCACCGAAATGCTCACGGTGCTCGACAACCTTGAGCGCGCCGCACAGTACAACGACGCGGAATCGGTGGGTCAGGGCGTCAAAATGACCCTGAAGGGAATGACAGACGCGCTGGCAAAGCTCGGTATCACCGAGGTTGAAACAGAGACCTTCGACCCCAACATCCACAACGCCGTTATGCACGTTGAGGACGAGACACGGGGCGAGGGCGAGATCGTGGAGGTCCTGCAGAAGGGCTACCGCCGTGGCGACAAGATCATCCGCTACCCGATGGTCAAGGTCGCAAACTGAATTTGAAACTATTTACTTTTAGGAGGATAAATTATTATGGGAAAAATTATTGGAATCGATCTTGGAACAACTAACTCGTGCGTAGCCGTCTACGAGGGCGGCGAGCCCACCGTTATACCCAACCCCGAAGGCGCAAGAACCACCCCTTCGGTAGTTGCATTTACCAAGTCGGGTGAGAGAATCGTCGGTCAGGTCGCAAAGCGTCAGGCCATCACTAACCCCGACCGTACCATCATCAGCATCAAGCGCGATATGGGTACCAACCGCCGCGTTGACATCGACGGCAAGTCCTACACCCCTCAGGAAATTTCGGCAATGATCCTTCAGAAGATGAAGGCCGACGCCGAGGCGTACCTCGGAACTACCGTTACCGAGGCGGTCATCACCGTTCCCGCTTACTTCTCGGACGCACAGCGTCAGGCCACCAAGGATGCAGGTAAGATCGCAGGCCTTGAGGTCAAGAGAATCATCAACGAGCCTACCGCAGCCGCTCTGGCCTACGGTATGGATAAGGAAGAGAATCAGAAGATCATGGTCTTTGACCTTGGCGGCGGTACCTTCGACGTATCCCTGCTCGAGATCTCCGACGGTGTTTTCGAGGTTCTTGCAACCGCAGGTAACAACAAGCTGGGCGGCGACGACTTCGACGAGAGGATCATCGACTGGATGGTCGAGACCTTCAAGAAGGAGAACGGCGTTGACCTTCGCAGCGACAAGATGGTGCTTCAGAGACTCAAGGATGCGGCCGAAAAGGCAAAGATCGAGCTCTCGGGTATGACCAGCACCAACATCAACCTGCCCTTTATCACCGCAACCTCCGCAGGTCCTCTCCACTTTGACGCAACCCTTACCCGCGCAAAGTTCGACGAGCTGACCGCTGATCTGGTCGACAAGACCATGGGCCCCACAAAGCAGGTCCTCTCCGACGCAGGCCTCAAGCCCTCGGATATCGACAAGGTGCTTCTCGTCGGCGGTTCCACCAGAATCCCCGCAGTTCAGGATGCAGTCAAGAAGGTCATCGGCAAGGAGCCCTTCACGGGCATCAACCCCGATGAGTGTGTAGCTCTCGGCGCGGCCATTCAGGGCGGCGTTCTCGTGGGCGAGGTCAAGGATCTGCTCCTGCTGGACGTCACCCCTCTGTCCCTCGGCATCGAGACTCTGGGCGGCGTATTCAACAAGATCATCGACAGAAACACCACCATCCCCGTAAAGAAGAGCCAGATCTACTCCACCGCCGCCGACGGCCAGACCTCGGTTGAGGTACACGTGCTTCAGGGCGAGCGTGAGATGGCGGCTTATAACACCACCCTCGGACGCTTCTCGCTGGACGGCATCCCCGCCGCTCCCCGCGGTGTTCCTCAGATCGAGGTCACCTTCGATATCGACGCCAACGGCATCGTTAACGTAACGGCAACCGACAAGGGCACCGGCCGCGAGCAGCACATCACCATCACCAGCTCCACGAATATGAGCCAGGAGGACATCGACCGCGCCGTCAAGGACGCCGAGAGATTTGCCGACGAGGACAAGAAGGCAAAGGATGCGGTCGACACCAAGAACCGCGCCGACTCGCTGATCTTCCAGAGCGAGAAGACCCTCACCGAGATCGGTGACAAGCTCCCCGACAGCGACAAGGCAGACGTTCAGGCGGCTATCGAGAAGCTGAAGGAGACCGTCAAGGGCGGCGACACCGAGGCTATCAAGGCTGACTGCGAATCTCTCGAGAAGGCCTTCTACGCACTCTCCGAGAAGCTCTACAAGCAGCAGGGCGGTCAGGCAGGCGGACCCGATATGGGCGGTGACGCAGGCGCACAGGGCGGCGACGGCACTTACTACAACGCCGACTACGAGGATAAGACCGAAAGCAAATAATCCGGCTTGAATATCGCGGGAAAGGGTCAAATGGGCTCTTTCCCGCAAAGCCGTGTTTGGGATTCGTCCTGCGGACGAGTGAAATTTCGCCTTTGGCGAAGTGAAATTTTGCCTGCGGCAAAGTGAAATGTGCTTCGCACGTGAAATACGCCTACGGCGTGTGAAATATTTTCTGCGGAAATGTAAAGGAAGAAAACCTTCGGTTTTCAATTTTGTTGTAATTAAACAGACCGATAAATCGGAATTTGTTTGAAATGGTTTGCAAAATTTAGGCCACTAAATAATCGAACCGCGACTCACTCAAAGCCTCCCCCGTTGGGGGAGGTGGCGCGGCTTGCCGTGCCGGAGAGAGCTTTTTTACC
>JAFTOB010000029.1 GCA_017451545.1 Clostridia bacterium
AAACTCCTCCTGGCGCGCCCTTCCTAAATATTACGAACAAAAATTTGATAGCAATATATCTGTCGTGGCCGTTAGGAGGCGGTAACGCCGGACTAAGGCCTGCGTGAGCGCGTAAAAGTTGGCCGACACATTGTCTCAACCTGACCGGCCGAGGGAGGGTTGAAAAGGTAACTTCACCTTAAAGCAAGCCCTTTTTTCAAAGTTTTTTGAAGAGCTCGAGAAACTTTTTGCAAAAAGTTTCTCGAACAAAAATAAACTTCAAACTCCGATTTATGGGTTCCCCTCATTTTATCTCGCATACAAGCAAAAAGGCCGATTCGTAAGAATCAGCCTTTTTTGTATAGGAGCTGCTTGCAGAAAAAGGGCAAGCGGGGATTCGTCGACGTATTGATGATGCGTATTTTCCCCGTTTCGTGAGAGCGGCGCAGAAGGCCGAGCTCGGAGAGACGATTGTATGTGTGTCGCGCCGTGCCCTCGCCGCCGTCGAGAATGACAGCCCCCTCGGGAATGTACCGCGCGATGGCTCGCCGCACGTGGGGATAGTGGGTACAGCCCAGCACCACGGCATCCACCTTTCGGTCGGCGTAGGGTGCAAAAAGCTTTTCGAGATAGGTCTCGGTGCCGTCTTTGTCGTCGGCTTCGATAAGCTCCACAAGACCCGGGCAGGGCAGGGGAATTATCTCCTCTCGGTCGGCAAAACGCTCGGCCAGCAGGCGGAATTTTTCCTCTTGCAGAGTCAGCGGCGTGGCCATGACCAAAACACACGGGTTTTCGCCCAGCTTTGCGGCGGGCTTGATTGCAGGCTCAATGCCGATGATGGGCAGCTCGGGATTTTCCTCGCGCAGAGCTTGCGCCGCCGCGCTCGTTGCGGTGTTGCAGGCGATGACGAGAGCCTTTATGCCCAGACCTTTCAGATATTTAAGGTTGTTTTTCGTTATTTCAAGCACCTCGGACTTGGACTTCTGCCCGTATGGCGCGTTTTTAGAGTCGCCGTAATATATGTAATTTTCGTTGGGCATTATGCGTAAAAGCTCGCGCAGGACGCTGATACCGCCAACGCCCGAATCCACAACGGCAATGGGAAGCTCCGCATTTCGGCTCATCATCCCACCTCCCTTTATATGATTATATTAAAATTCAAGCTCCGCCGTGACGGGAAGATGGTCGGCGAATACTTTTTTCGGCACGTCAAAGGACAGAGCCCGCGCGCCGCCGCCCGTGAAGATGTAATCGATCTTCATATATGGATTGTCGCTACTGAAGGTGAAATTGTCACCGGGGGTCAGCTCGGCCGCGTCGGTCAGAACGGACGAGAGCTTGCCGATGAGCGGATTTTCGGGCTTCATATTCAGGTCGCCCATAAAAACAAGGGGATTTTTGACGCCCGACAGCTCGGAGAGGACGGTCTCAACGTTGAATCCGTGCTCCTCGGGTGTGAGACCGAAGTGGGAGACGGCCACGGTCAGCGGCGAGCCATCAACGTCCAGCTCGGCAATGAGAATTGCACGATCCTCGTAGTGGGGCTTTTGGCGAAGCTCATCGGGGAGTGACATCCGAACCGTTCTTGCCGACACTATGGGGTACTTGCTGACCAGCGCATTGCCGTATTCATAGCCCTTGTAGTCAATGGCCTTGGCAAAATAGTAATGATAGCCGAGAGCCTCGGCCACGGACTTTGCCTGATTTATGTATCCGTCACCCTCAAGCATCTCCTGATTGTAGACCTCGTTGAGACCGCAGACGTCAAGTCCCAATTCGGTTATGACCTCGGCTACTCTGCTCGGCAGAATGCGTTCCTCACCCGTGGCAAGAAAGTGCAGATGGTCACGGCAGTGCTGTATATTGTAATTTCCTATCTTCAGTTTCATATTCCGTCTCCTTCTCGGTGTTGTATAAAATATTATATCAGTTGTTTCCTGATTTGGCAAGAGGAAAACGCAAAATAGGAAATTAAAAAATATTATGCGACCAAACTTCACGATTACAGCAATATTGTGTCAAAAAAAGGCAATATCGTAATTGTAATTGCCGTACATTTATTATAAAATTAATATATATATTTTTAATTTCTACGGAGGAAAATATGAAAACAACAGTTGTTGCAGTTATCGGATGCGGACGTATTTCCAGCGCTCATTTCCCCGGCCTTGTTGCCGCAGAGCACGTAAGGATCAAGTACGCCTGCGACCTTATTGAGGAAAAGGCTCAGGCCGCAAAGGAAAAGTACGGCAAGATCGAGCAGGTTATCGTTGACTACAAGGTCGCTCTGGCTGACCCCGAGGTCGATGCGGTATTCGTACTGACCCCCAACTATGCACACTACACCGTAACCATGGATGCTCTCCGCGCAGGCAAGCACGTTATGTGCGAGAAGCCCATTACCGTTAACTATGCTCTTTCCTGCGAGATGGCCGAGGAGGCCGAGCGTCAGGGCAAGATCCTTAATATCGGCGTTTGCAACCGCTACCACAAGTCGGTCGAGATGCTTGAGGAGATGAACCGCGAGGGCAAGTTCGGTAACATTTACCACGTTTACTGCTCCTTCCGCGCTCACCGCTCCATTCCCGGCCTCGGCGGCCCCTTCACCGACAAGGCTCAGTCGGGTGGCGGCGTTCTCATTGACTGGGGCGTTCACTTCCTCGATCTCATTCTCTACATTCTCGGCGGCGCAAAGCTCACCACCGTTACCTGCGAGACCTACTGCGAGATGGCAAAGGATATGCGGGCTTATAAGTATAAGAAGATGTGGGCTGAGGATACTGCCGACAAGGTAAACGGCGTCAATGACGTTGATGACCTCGTTACCGGCTTTGTCAGAACCGACAAGGCCTCCATCTCCCTCAACGGCGCATGGGCTCACAATATTGACGAGTACGGTATGTACATCGACTTTATGGGCGACAAGGGCGGCGCACGTCTTGACTACGGCAAGCTCTTTAAGTTCTACAACGGCG
Source organism: Clostridia bacterium (assembly GCA_017451545.1). Taxonomy (GTDB): domain Bacteria; phylum Bacillota; class Clostridia; order Oscillospirales; family CAG-272; genus RGIG3994. The sequence continues at coordinate 2,955 of JAFTOB010000029.1, forward strand.
AGACCCTTGAGACCGAGACTCAGGAGTACGATATCCCCAATATGTACAACCGCGAGGATATGGCCTTCATCGAGTCCTATCAGACCGGCGTCAAGAACCGCAGCAACATCGAGAACATTCTCGAGAGCGCAAAGCTGCTTGACGTTCTCTATCAGTCTGCCGACAAGCACGAGGAGATCAAGCTTTGATTATGAAAAAGATCGGATTTGTTGATTATTACGTCAGCGAGTGGCACGCTAATAACTATCCCGCGTGGATAGAAGAGGCCTGTGCCGCCGCAGGCGCGGATTATAAGCTGGCATACGCATGGGGCGAGCTTGACGTGTCGCCCAAGGACGGTCTGACCACCGCCGAGTGGTGCGAGAAGTTCGGTGCAGAGAAGTGCGAGACTATCGAGGAGCTCTGCGAAAAGAGCGACGTTATCGTGGTTCTCGCTCCCTCCGACCCCGACACCCACCTGCGCTATGCCGAGCGTGTGCTTCCTTATGGCAAGCCTACCTACATTGACAAGACCTTCGCTCCCGATCTTGCAACAGCGAAAAAGATCTTTGAAATAGCAAAAAAGTACAACACGCCCTTCTTCTCCAGCTCCGCGCTCCGCTATGCCACCGAGCTTGAGAACATCCCCGGCTGCCGTCAGATCATGACCACCGGCTCGGGCGCAAGTGCCGACGAGTACATTATCCATCAGGTGGAGATGATCGTCAAAAAGCTGGGCTACGGTGCGGATAAGATCCGAGCCGAGCAGGTGGGCGACCAGTGGATCTACCGCCTCGGTTACGCCGACGACCGCTGTGCTCTTATGACCTACGCCCCTCGCAAGCTGGGCTTTACCGTCTATATGAACGACGGCGCGGGCAACTATATGTACACTCCCGTTACCTCGGATTTCTTCAAGGGTCTTATTGCGGATATGGTCCGCTTCTTCGGTGAAAAGACTGTCAGCTTCGATACCGACGAGACTCTCGAGGTCATGCGGATACGCAACGGCGTCATCATCGCCATGCAGACCCCCGACACTTGGGTCGACCTTACAAGCATATAAATCAAACGGCCGGATCGCAAGATCCGGCCGTGTTTTGTGACAGACCGATAAATCGGAGTTTGTTTGAAAGAGTTTTTTCGAGAACCTTCTTGCAAGAAGGTTCTCGAGCTCTCCAAGAAACTTTAATGCATTGGTTAAGTTAAATTGGGAGTATATCTCTCAAAATTCGCTCGGTCGCGAATTTTGAGTGATTATATCGGCTAAATCGTTCGCGCTCTCGCAGGCGCGCAGTCCGGTGAAAGCTCCTCCTGGCGCGCCCTTTCTAAATATTACGATCAGAAATTGATTGTAATATCACTGTCGTGGCCGTGAGGAGGCGGCAACGCCGGACTAAGGCCGGCGAGAGCGCGATGAATTTAGCCGATAGAATATCTCAAACCGAATGTCCGAGTGAGGTTTGAAAGAGAAATTACCCAATCAAGATAACCAATGCGATGAAAGCTTTTGGTAGAGCTCGAGACCCCTTTAGCAAAAGGGGTCTCGAATAAAAAATTATTCAAAAAACTTATTATTCCGTGCGGCCTCGCGCATTGAGCGGATGATGGCCTGGGGCTTTTTCGATCCGAAGATGGCGGTGCCCGCAACGATGACGTTAGCTCCCGCGGCGGTGCAAAAGCCTGTGTTTTCCGCGTTTATGCCGCCGTCCACCTCGATATCGAGGGTGATGCTGTGGGCGTTTGCAAAGCGGCGGATGGCGCGAACCTTGTCAAGGGTCGAGGGAATCATTTTTTGCCCGCCAAACCCGGGCTCGACGGTCATAACAAGCACCATGTCGCAGAGTCCCTTCTCGATAAGGGGATAAAGCACCTCGGCAGGGGTGTTCGGCGAAATGGCAATGCCCGTGCGCACCTCGCGGTCGCGCAGATATTGAAGGATGGCCTCGGGGTCATCGGTGCTCTCGTAGTGGAAGGTGATGATGTCAGCTCCCGCCTTGATGAACTCGGGTATGTATTTTTGCGGGTCGCTGATCATCAGATGCACGTCAAAGATCAGCTTTGTGGTACTTCGGATAGAGGCCACAAGGGCGGGGCCGAAGGTGATGTTGGGGACGAAATGACCGTCCATAACGTCGATGTGCAGGTAGTTTGCTCCCGCATCGGCTATTCTTTTGATATCCGCGGCAAGATTTTTGAAATCGGCCGCTAAAAGCGACGGAGAAATGTATGTCATACAGTATCCTCTCCTTTAAAATGGGGTTGGCCGAGAGACACTCGGTGTCAATCGACAAAAAATTACATATTATGTAAGTGTGGTACGTGCTCTGTCGCGGCGACCGACGCCAAAAGACAGGGAAGTGAACGGGATTTTTCGCCGCGCACCGCGTTTTGCTCTGCCGCTTCGGCGGCAGGGCGTTTATTTTTCGGTGATAAGGCAGATCGCCTGAGCGGAAATGCCCTCGCCGCGTCCGCTGAAGCCCAGCTTTTCCTCGGTTGTGGCCTTAACGCTGACCCGATCGACGGGCAGACCCATGGCCGCCGCCAGATTCTCTCTCATTTTTTCAATGTGGGGGGCGAGCTTGGGAGCTTGGGCAATGACGGTGGCATCCACGTTCGACACGGCAAAGCCGTGATCGCCGAGAATTTCGGTGACACGGGACAGGAGCTTCAGGCTGTCCGCGCCCTTGTAGGCAGGGTCGGTGTCGGGGAAATGCTTGCCGATGTCGCCGAGAGCGGCGGCACCCAAGAGAGCGTCGGCAATGGCGTGAGCCAGCACGTCGGCATCCGAGTGGCCGTCGAGCCCCTTTGTATGGGGAATATCCACGCCGCCGAGAATGAGACGGCGACCCTCAACGAGGCGGTGAACGTCGTAGCCCTGACCGATGCGGATCTTACTGAGCATTTTCGTTCTCCTCGCGCTTTTTGCGCAGGGCAAGGAAGGCCTCGGCAAAAAATATATCCTCGGGGGTGGTGATCTTCATATTTTCGCGGCCGCAGTCAACAAGCTGAACCGTGTTATACTTGATGCGCTCGGCCAGCGAGCAATCGTCGGTTCCCGTAAAGCCTGCCTCGCGGGCGGTGTAGGCCGCGGCGCGGTAGAGGTTTGCCGAGAAGATCTGGGGTGTCTGCGCCAGCCAGATCTGATCCCGATCGAGAGTTTCCACGATGAACTTGCGCTTTTCGGTGCGCTTTACCGTGTCGCTGACGGGGCAGGCGGCAGTAGCACCGCCAAAAAGGTAGGCCTGACGCGCCACGTCCTCGATCATATGGGGTGTGACGAGGCAACGCGCGCCGTCGTGGATGGCTACGAACTCGGTCTCGTCGGCAAGCTCGGCAAAGCCCAGCCAAGCAGACTCCTGACGGGTCTCGCCGCCCTTGACGATGGCGCGGATCTTTTTAAATCCGTATTTTTCGCAGAGCTCGCGGATCTTATCGACCGACTCGGGCTTGGTCACGATGACGATCTCGCGGATGCAGGGCGCATCCTCAAATGCCTTGACCGAGCGGGCGATGACGGGCATACCGTCAAGCTCCAAAAACTGCTTATCGGTGCCTCCCATACGGGTGGACGAGCCTGCCGCGAGGATTACGGCGGCAGTGTATTTGTATTTTTCGCGGCCCGTGACCTTGCGTATTACATCGGCCGTGCCGTGAGCTATTTTATCGAATTTTGGCATATCACTTATCAAGCTCGTCGAGCATGGCTACGCGACGGGCGTGCTTTCCTCCCTCGTAATCTGTGGATACGAAGAGGTCAACGAGATCGTAGGCAAGTCCCTCGCCCACAACGCGCGCGCCGAAGCAGAGCACGTTTGCATCGTTGTGCTCGCGGGTCAGACGTGCGGAGAAGGTGTCGGAGCAGCAGGCGGCGCGGATCCCCTTGTGCTTGTTGGCGGCGATGGACATGCCGATGCCCGTGCCGCAGATGAGGATGCCGCGCTCGTACTCACCCGAGGTGATCTTCTTGCAGAGTGCGTCGGCGTAGTTCGGGTAGTCGCAGCTTTCGGTAGAGTGAGTGCCCACGTCCTCGGTCTCGATTCCCTGTGCATTGAGGTGTGCGATGACCTTGAGCTTTAAGTCGTACGCCGCGTGGTCGCAGCCGATAACTATTTTATTTACCTTCATTTTTTAAGATCCTTTCGTTTGATTCGAGTGAGCCGGACTCTCGCTCAAGCCTTACCCGCTCGGCCTGGGGCAGGCGGAGATAGACGGGGGAAAGCTCGGTGTCAGAGGTGCGGACTCCGGCGTTATATTTCTTCAGCGCGCACTGGGCGACCGAAAATGCAGATTGGTGGAGCAGCCGCTCGGGGGCAGGGGTGGCGTCAACTCCGCCGGCCAAGGCGACCTTCGTGCCGTCTCCGCACAGAAATACCCGCTTGCCCGCAAGCTCTGCGGCAAGGTCGGAGGCGGCGATGGCGCGATCCTCGGTGAGGCGGTTGAGCTCGGCGTCAAAGACCGCATTGTAGACCTGCCCGCGGCGTGCGTTCATAACGGGGCAGATGATGCCGTCAAAGCCGAGAAGATTGTAGGCCAGCGCCTCCAGAGTGGAGACGCCGATGACGGGCTTGCCAAGCGAGAAGGCCAGACCCTTGACGGTGGCCGCGCCGATGCGGATGCCGGTGAACGAGCCGGGACCCTCGGAGCAGGCGAAAATATCAATATCGTCGGTGGTGTAGCCCGCGATCTTAAGTATGGATTCGATCATGGGCAGGATGGTCTCGCTGTGGGTGTTGCCCAGATTGACCGTGTATTCACAAAGCAGTCGCTCACCGTCGCAAAGTGCGACCGAGCCTGCGACAGCACTGCTGTCAAGAGATAAAATCAGCATTTGTTTTCTCCGAAACCGTAATTTTGCGCCCGTTGTCGCCGAGCTTTTCGATGACCACCGAAATATATTTCTCGGGCAGAGCGTAGGGAATGTTGACCGCCCACTCGCAAAGGATGATGCCGCCGCGGTCGTAGTAGTCGAAAAAGCCCGTGGAGTAAAGATCGTCCTCGTCGTTTATGCGGTAGACGTCGAAGTGAAAAACGTCGGGGCGGCCGCGGTACTCGTTGACGAGAGCGTAGGTGGGCGACCTGACCGCCGCGCCGGGGCAGGTGACCGAGCAAAAGCCGCGCGTGAAGGCGGTCTTGCCCGCGCCGAGGTCGCCGTCGAGGGCGACGAAACGGGGCAGGGAGGTGTCGGCAGAGATCAGCTCCGCCAAGCGAGCGCCGAGAGCTTCGGTGTCCTCGGTGGAATTATTTTCGGTCTGAAAGATTATCCTGTCTGCCATTTCTCCGTCCTTTTCAAAATATAAACATCAATACACTATAAGTATAACACATTTTTCCCCGGTTGTAAAGCGGTTTGGAAAATTTAAGTCCAAAAACCGCACTGTTGTGCGACACGAAAAAATATGTTATAATAAATTATCGAAAAAATGCAACGCGATCACGTTTTTTTCTGTACATTAGGGTGAAGAGACTCTCGCAGCTTCAGAAAGGAGGATAATATGACCGACGAAAAAATTATTGATCTGTATTGGGCACGCTCCGAAAAAGCCATAGAGGAGACCGATCGGGCCTACGGTCGGTATTTTACCTCTATCGCATACGGCATCCTGAAAAATCAGGAGGACGCCAAGGAGACGGTCAACGATACCTATCTTGCGGCCTGGAACAGTATGCCTCCCGAGCGGCCGAGGCATCTGAAGGCCTTTCTCGGTGCTGTAACACGCCGCCTTTCCATCAACCGCGCCGAGTATAACCGAGCAAAGAAGAGGGGCGGCGGTGAGTATACCTTGGTGCTTGACGAGCTTGCCGAGTGCGTTTCGGGCTCTGAAAATCTTGCGGAATCGGTGGCTCTGCAAAACGCGCTGAACGGCTTTTTGCGCAACCTGAAGCCCGAGCCGAGGCGAGTGTTTATCCTGCGCTATTGGCATATGCGCTCTGTGGAGGAGCTGGCGACCGAGCTCGGTATGAGCGAGAGCCGAGTAAAATCCATGCTTATGCGCACACGCAAGAGCCTCAAAAAATATCTTGTACAGGAGGGATTTGTTATATGAAGGATCGCGATATTTTAAACGCCATGGGAGGCATAGACCCCGAGCTTCTTGCCGAGGCCGAGGCGATACCCGTCCGCCGACACGTCAAGGGCGCGTTTTTCAAAAGGGCATTGATGGCCGCCGCTTGCCTTTGCCTGCTTGTTGCACTTTCGGTGATAATTATTATGAATACAGCGCAGGTTCCCGCGCCCGTTCTGCCGCCCGAGGACGGAGCAGAGGGGACGGATCCTACGGTTGGCGAAGGAATGAAGTTCAACGGCAAGACTCAAATAGTTATTGGCAGCAAGGAAGAGCTGTGGAAATATCAAAGTCCGTTGGTCAATAGATTAATACTTCCCGGCGACGGTATTTATTTGGGGGCGATAGTTGAGGCCCGTGTTATTGAGGTGCTTCCCGACGTTTACTTCGTCCCGGGAGGCGAAAGATACAGAATAGCACGCCTTCAGATCATCGATCAGATAGTTGCCGCCGGATACCCAAACGAGCTTTATATGTGTTACGATGCATATTACGGCGCGGACGTTTTTGACGGCTTTGACAGCTTTATTATCGGATTGGACCTAATTGCTTACGAGGGAACCAGGATGATAAACATTGATCGCAATCGAGTCGAAAGCTTTCCAAATATATACAGTACAGTTGTTGATATTGGATACGGTGACGTTATGGCGTTCACCGACGGAGTTTATGACCTGAGCTTTTTCGATAAAGTCGATTATCCGGAATGGATCGGATCGATCGCGGATGAGCTGTTGAAAGACAGGCGTTATCCGGCGAAGGTAGGCTACACTGTTGATGAGGTAAAGGAAAATATACGGGAAATACGAAGCGATTTCAATATCGATGACAGTGTCTATAAAACCGCCGAGGAGGTATTCGGAAACGAGGTGGTTTTCGAAGCCTATAAAAAGCTTATGAACGATTCTCAAAGTATATTTTTGGGTAGCTATAAGTTAACCGATTACCGTCGGAGCATCAACGGATTCTTGACCGAGGATATTGCAAGCATTAATGAAGAGACGGGTGAGATAACCTATTCGGAGGAATATACATCGGAGGATATCGCCGCGCTTCCCGATCTCGGCGCCGCCATGGCCGAGCTTGACATAGCCAATATGGAGCTTCCGCATCTCGATCTGCCGTCGGGGAGCCGTTTGCTTTACGCTACCGCCAACGGGTTTTACCGCCAAAACGGCGACAAGCTCTACGGAATTATTAAGATATGCTGGTATTATAAGTGCGAGGGGATGCCCGAGGATACAAGCGCCATCCGTTACTTTGCCTATGACTATTGCTATTACCTTTACGAGAGCGACGGCAGCAGCCGTATGATAGAGGTGGATGAATTGGTGGATCTCATAGGAAAAGATCAATACGTTGCAAGGGAAAGTTACGGTTATATTATAGCAATGACTTAAATGAAAAGGGGCGACCTTGAGGAATACTCGGGGTCGCCCGATTTTTTGTCTGCCTCGACAAATTTCTTTTCGGAAAAGCCTCCGATTTATTGACATTTGAGGCCGAAAGTGGTATCATATTCATATGAATATCGGAGGTCACGGCTATGAAAAAATATCTCTTGCCCGAAAGCGGCAATTTCTATAAGGCAAATCTGCATTGCCACTCCACGGTCTCGGACGGAAAATGGACGCCCGAGCAGATCAAGCAGAACTATATGGCGCAGGGCTACTCTGTGGTGGCCTACACCGACCACGACGTAATGGTCCCCCATCACGAGCTGTCCGATGAGAGCTTCCTCGCGCTCACGGGCTACGAGATGGAGATCAACGAGCCGAAGGATCCGCAAAATCCCCGAAAGCGCAAGACCTGCCATCTTTGCTATATCGCACTCGACAAAAAAGAGCCCCCGCAGGTCTGCTGGCACCGCGAAAAGTACGCCGCTCTTGGCAACGCGGCCAATTATCACGGTCTCGTCAAATTTGACGAGACCCTGCCCGACTACGAGCGCACGTACAACCACGAGTGCATCAACGATATGATCAAAAAGGGCAGAGAGGGTGGATTTTTCGTCACCTACAATCACCCCGTGTGGTCGCTTGAAAATTACGAAAACTACATAGGCTACGAGGGCATGAACGCTATGGAGATCTGCAATTTCGGTTGCATCGCCGCAGGTTGGTTTGATTATAACCCCATGGTATACGACGATATTCTCAACTCGGGCAAGCGCATTTTCTGCATAGCGGCCGACGATAACCACAACGGCTCGACTCCCGATTCCTTTGGTGGCTTCACTGTCATCAAGGCCGAGAAGCTGGAGTACGAAACGGTGACGAAGGCGCTGCTGGACGGTCATTTTTATGCGTCCCAAGGCCCCGAGATCCACGCGCTTTGGATGGAGGACAGCTATATCCACATAAAGTGTTCCCCCGCCGCCGAGATCTATTTCAACACCGGCGTGCGCCGCGCCGCCCGCTTGGTTGCAGGCGAGGGCGAGAGCCTGACCGAGGCCACCTTCCCCGTGAAAATGGAGTACGGCTACGTCCGTCTGACGGTGGTAGATGCCGCCGGTAAGCCCGCCAACACCAACGCATATTTTGTGGACGAGCTCGACCTGCCCGAAGAAAATTAAGCTATGGTAGCAATAAAAGCGCGTCAGATGGATATGACGCAGGGGCCCATCTTCGGTAAGATCATAATCTTCATCCTGCCCCTTATCGCCACCAATCTGCTTCAGCATTTCTATAACGCCGCCGACGTTATGATAGTCGGCCTTTCCCCCGAGCTCGACGCCGTGGGCGCCGTCAGCTCGGCGGGCGCGTTTTTGGCACTTATCACTAATATTTTCATAGGATTTTCCACGGGCGCGGGCGTGGTCGTGTCGCGCTGCTTCGGTGCGAAGGACCGAGAGGGAACAAGCCGTGCGGTGCATACCTCGTTGCTTATGAGTGTGATTTTCGGCGTCATCGGCAGCCTTCTCGGCATAGCCCTGACCCGTCCCATCCTCTCGGCCATCGGCTACAAGGGCAACCTGCTCGACCTGGCCGTGCGTTATTCCTATATTTATCTGGCCTGTATGCCATTTCAGTCTATGACCAACTTCCTCTGCGCCATAATGCGCGCAAAGGGCGACTCGCGTACCTCGCTGTACGTGCTGGCGGGAACGGGCGTGCTCAACATCGGGCTCAATCTCTTCTTCGTGCTTGTTGTGGGCTGGTCGGTGGAGGGCGTGGCTGTCGCCACCGCTATCGCGAATCTTGTTTCGGCGGTTATTCTTTGGATAGCGTTGACGGGTGAGAACGATCCCTGCCGCATTGAGCTGAGGCGGCTGAAGCTCTCAAAGGCAGAGTTCTTTGAGATCGCCCATCTCGGCTTTCCCGCAGGCATACAGAACGCCCTATTTTCCATATCGAATATGATCATTCAGTCCTCGATCCTTGAGATCAACGATGCCCTCGCGCCTGCCGGCGCGGCATATGAGCCGGTGGTCAAGGGCAACGCGGCGGGAACGAGCATCGAGGCCTTCGTTTTCAATGCGCTGGCGGCTACGACGGTCACGTCGAGCACATTTACGGGGCAGAACGTGGGCGTTCACGATTACCGCCGCGTGCGACGGGTCTTGCTTCATACCTGCATTATCTCGTCGGTCATCGCCGTGGTGATGACGGTGGGAATTATGGTCTTCTGCGAGCCCCTTCTGATGCTCTACGGCGTGAAAAATACCAACGACACCTTGGGGCGCATAGCCTTTGAAACGGCCATCATACGAATGTGGTGGAAGTGGCCTCCGTTTATTCTTTACGCCATAATGAACGCCGCATCGGGAGTTTTGCGCGGGCTTGGCAAGTCCTTTTCCGCGGCACTTATCGCCCTTGTGGGAACCTGCCTTTTGCGTGTGGTGTGGATCTACACTGCCTTCGAGGCCTGGCCGACCTTGGAGGTCATATACGTGTCATACCCCCTTTCGTGGGCATTGTCGGGCGCGGTCTTTATGGTCTACGCGATTCTCGATATCAACAAAAAAATACGTCTGCACGACGGCGAGAAATCAGCCGCCGGGCAATAAAAAGGAGGGGCGACCCTCCTTTTCGTTTGCCGCGGAGCGGCAAGTGAAATTTCGCTACGCGAAGTGAAATGCGCCTAAGGCGCGTGAAATACGCTCCGCGTGTGAAATATTTCCTATGGAAATGTAAAGGAAGAAAACCTTCGGTTTTGTCGGGCTTTTTTTCGTTCTTTGCATAAATCCTCGCGGTCGGGAATAGAGTGTAGCAGAGAAAATTGAATGGAAGGATCAGAACATGAAGAAAATTTTTGTGATGCTTGCGGTCATATCGTTGGCGGCTCTGCTGCTGGCACCTATTTGTTCGGCGGCCGATATGCCAGACGGAATCGTGACAGGGAACGTCACGACCACCGCGCCCATTGTGGGCGGCGACTCTGCACCCACTGTCAACTCAAAGCCGAGCGGTGTGATCTCGCCCGCACTGTCGCCCGCCCTCGATATTATTGCCGCCAATTCGGGAATGGCAAAATCAGGGCTCACGGGCAAGGACATCTCCTTCTCCGAGGACGATTTTGCCCGCGCTATGAACCTTTCGCGTATAGATTCGCTGACGGTGGTCAGCCTGCCCGACGTATCCGACGGTATGCTGATGCTTGGCAACACGGCGGTGGCGAAGGGTCAGACCGTCTCCCGTGCAAACCTTTCGCTTCTGCGCTTTGCGCCGAGCAGCGAGGCCGCAGGCGTTGCGAGCTTTGAGCTCAGTGTGAACGGCGCAGAGTACGTCATTCCTTGCTCCCTTTATATGCTGACGGGCTACAACGCCAACCCCACCGTGTCGGTGGCCACGTCGACCTCGCTGAATATGGGCGGCTACGAAAGCACCGCGCTTTTCGGTAAGCTTGACGCCCACGATCCCGAGGGCGACCGCCTGACCTACCGCGTGGTCAGCGCGCCCGAGCACGGGCTGGTTATAATGAACGATCGCCACGCGGGCGAGTACACCTATCTGCCCGAGCACGGCTTTACGGGCAAGGACAGCTTCACTTACGTGGTCTGCGACAAGTACGGCAACTATTCTGCCTCAGCCAAGGTTAATCTGAGCATCGCCACCCCTGCCACCTCGGTGGTGTATTCGGATATGAAGGGTCACGAGTCGGCCTGTGCCGCAATCTCCATGACCGAGCAGGGAATAATGAACGGCACGCAGGTGGGCGAGCTCTGCTATTTCTATCCCGAGTCCGAGGTCAGCCGCGTGGAGTTCCTCGTGATGGCTATGAACGCGGCGGGTATCCGCGATCTGCCAACCGTGGGCAGTACGGGCTTTTACGATGACGGGCAGATCCCCGTCACCGCTCGACCCTACGTTGCGGCGGCAAAGGAGCTTGGGTACATAAAGGGCTCCACCGACGCGCAGGGCAATCTTTGCTTCAATCCGAACGAGAAGATAACCCGTGCAGAGGCGGCTCTGACGGTGGACAGCATCATTGGCGGCAAGAGCTATCTCGGCGAGGGCGGTGTGACCCCCGTGTTCAGCGATTCCTCGGCCATCCCTGCGTGGGCGCAGAGCTCGGTGGAAACCTTGAACAGGCTCGGCATTATGCCCGACGACGGCGGCCGCATCAACGCCTCGGCCAACATCACCCGCGGCCAGACCGCAGTGATGCTCAACTTTATGATGCAGGTCATAGATAAATAAGAAAACGGGGTCTGCTTCGGCAGACCCCGTTTGGGTATATTTTCATAAACTCATTTTTTCGCCGCTTCGATCTGCGCGAGAAATTCGCGGATGCGGTAATTGCGGTCGACGACGAAGGATTCGCCCTCGGGGAACAGCTCACATTTGAGGGTAAGATATGCGACCTTCTGGAAATCGTCGGAATCGCCCTCAATAGAAAGCTCATAATCGGAGCTGTTTATGGGACAGCAGAAGGTCAGCGGCGGCTTTTCGTTGGTCAGCGACGAGCAGCTTACAAAGAACCAATACTGACGGTCGGCGGCCTTTGAAATGGCAAAGAATGCGGGGTGAGGGTAGATCACCTTGGTGCCTTTTTGGCGTTTGAGGATCATTTTGCCCTTGACTCGGTAGCCGTCGAGCTTGGTGGCCGAATCCGAGTTTCCCGTGCTGCATTTGCTGCGGATCAGCATATCGAAGTCTTGCCGCGCGCGCTCAAGTGCGAGCATAACGCCGCGGTCGGAGGGGGCGGGGACGAAGCTGATAAGCAGAGCCAGCGCGAAAAGCGCGATGAAGAAAAAGAACCAAAAGACCTGACCCCAGGAGCGCCAGATCATAAGTGCAAAGGGCGCCAGCGCAATACGCGCCACCGTCGTGATCTTGCCCATGTTGAAGAAAAATAAAATTCCGTTTTTCATATAGATAACCTCATTTAAAAGAGTCGGTTTTCCCCGATATTTTTACACCTTCAAGATATGATATCATACCGGATGTAGACCATATGCGATTTCCGCAGAACAGGGAATCGTCGCCAAGCTTTATTTCAATTCCGTTTTGAACTCCGACAATACCGAAGGGAATGGGATTTAGCATAATAACGCGGACGTTCTCCTTGTCGGAGGCTTCAAGGCTTTCCCATTCTATCTGCGGCATCATATGAACACCGTGCGGAAGCTGAACCATTTCCGAAGCGAAGATGGGAAAATATTTCATGCCGCGAGGCAGAAACATATGCCAGCTCGAGCCCAAAAGTCTACCGCTTTTGGTCAACAGGTACATATATCCCACGTTTGCCGAATAGGAATAAAGACCGGTGTCGAGCAATCGAAGAGTTTTCTTTTTGCGCAAAGTTGCCCAAAGGTATATTATATATCGGCGTTCGGGGGTCTCAAGCACAAGCTCGGGGAGTTCCTTGCGCTTTAAGAGGGAAGTGTAGATATTTCTCTGCTTTGATAGAGAAAAGTTTCGACCTTTCGCGTATTTTTTTAACTTCTGATACGCTTTGCGGCGTATATTGAAGCAAGCGATAAGTCTGACGGCAAAATATGCCGCGACGAGAATTGCAGATCCGACAAGTATTTGCAATATAAGCACGAACCACGCGCGGTAGGATTCGTTATCAATGAGAAAATAGGATGCGGCGACGGCAGCGACGAGCGCGATTCCCACAAGCAGTTTGATCAAGAAGGGAATTCTGTTTTTATTGTAGATCTCTGCGAGGATATCGTGGATTTTCGACTCGTTGCCCATGTCCTCGCGTATAGTCTCAAATGCTTCTTTTTCGCTCATTCCGTTAATAGCGGAATTTAAAACGGCATCATACAGGTGGTCGGCATACTCGGTGCGAACCTCCTCGCGCTTTTTATCGGATTTTATGCCTCGTGTAATGCGCGCGGTGTAGCGGTCAATCTCCTGTTTTAAATCAAACTTGTCATTCATAGTCAAGACTCCTCAAGAATATGGTTTACCGTTTCGGAAAATAATTTCCATTCGTTCATCCGCTGTGAAAGCTGTAGCTTTCCTTCAAGAGTGATCTTGTAGTATCTTCTCTCGCGCCCGGATTCGGTCTGCTTTCTGTATGACTCAACGAAACCTTCTTTTTCGAGGGAGTGAAGTATTGGGTATAGTGTGCCCTCGTTCAGCTTAAATAGATCGTTTGATCTTTGTGAAAGCTTTTGAACTATTTGGTATCCGTAGGCATCCTCCTCGGCAATGACCTTCAAGATCATTATTGCTGTGCTGCCCTTTAAAAGCTCTTTGCTGATCTTCATAGATATACCTCCTTTAAGTAGATTTGCAATGCATTGTAAATCTATGCATTAATATTATACACGACGTATACCCTCTTGTCAATAGGTTTTAAAAAAATTTTTGGAAGTTTTTAAACTATTATAACGCATGTCGAGAGTGCACCGATAAATTGGAGTTTGAAGAATCTAATATTTACCCGTAGGTGGGCGCACGATATTGGCTTTGCCAAATCGGTGTGCGCCTGTTCGATGGTGTTAGGTTTATTTTATGGGTGTCGTCCCTGCCCCCTCCGGGCTCGGGGGAGGGGGCAACCGCGTA
>JAFTOB010000030.1 GCA_017451545.1 Clostridia bacterium
CGTCTTCTATATGATATACCTCTTGAATTGATTTGTAAAATTCGTCCCAACTCATATTTTTACCGCCTTTCCGCTTATATTATATCACAAACCCGTTAGATTTTCAAGTGAAATATTCGGCGTGCGCCGAATGTGAAATAATTTCCTTACGGAAATTGTGAAATATCTCCCTTCGGTCGATGTGAAATGAAATTCGCCCACATTCGCGAAGCGAATATTTCACATTTGCGAAGCAAATATTTCACAGCGGAGCTATTTCACATGGCGAAGCCATATTTCACTCGCCGAAGGCGAATTTCGTTGAAAAAAGCACTTGCAAATGCAAGTGCTTTTTTCTGGTACCGGAGACGGGTCTCGAACCCGTACGACACTCACGTGTCAAGGGATTTTAAGTCCCTGGCGTCTGCCAATTCCGCCACTCCGGCAAGCGGCGAGTATATTATATCACTACCGCGACCCTTTTGTCAAGTGGCTTGCATAAATTTGCGCAGAACCGTAAGCCTTTCAAGGGCAGCCGACGCAAAGGCCTCAAAGGTCATACGCCTGTAATCCTCGCTGTGCAGGCAGGCAAGCTCCAGATTCAGCGTTCCGCCGTAACCGACCGCCGAAAAGCGACGCATCATGCCCTCCCAATCAATACGGCCGTCAAAGGGCAGATAGTGCAGGTCGGGCGCGGACACGCCGAAATTATCGTGCAGGTGGGTGTAGAGCAACCGATGCCCCCACCGACCGAGCAGATCAGCCCCCGGAGTGCAGCAATTTTCGTGCCCCGCATCGTAGCAAAAGCCGTGGTAGGGATGAGAATTTTCAAGCACCGCGCCAAGATGCGCCACGGAGCAGGAATTTTCATAGCACAGGTGAACGCCAAGCCCCGTTGCCGCCGACTCAAGACGGCTCCAGAAGTCAAGTCCGAGCTCGGTCACGGGAGTATTTTCGGATATGACCGTATGAATGACCAGCTTGTCCACAGAGCCGTCGCGGCAATATCCGAGAATACGGGTCAGCTCGGAGAGAACCGTCTCGCCGCGCTCACGGTCGGTCCATACGGCGTCGAGCCCGCGGGAAGGCGCGTGGACAGCCTCAAGAGCAACGCCGCATTGGCGAGCGTGGCGTGCAAGGGCGGGTATCCGCTCAAAGTCGACCCCGATTCCCGAGCTGAAGAAAATGCTGTCAAATCCCAAGCCCGCATACAGCTCGATCTGCCGCTCTGGCGCGGGGCTGTCGGGGTGAGAGACGATCAGGGACATTCCGAGTAGATTTTTATTTGTGGTTTTCGTCGGCATACGATCACTTCCTTTCCGTCATTATATCATAAATCCGTCAGTATGTCAAATGAAGCATCGCCTTCGGCGATATGATGCATTTGCTTCGCAAATATCATGTTGCTCCACTTCATTACGCAATGATGCGATGTTTGCCATAAAATGTGGCGAAGCCACGCATCATTAGGCGTAGCCGTCATCATTGGCGAAGCCAACATCATTTTGCCGTAAAGTTCGCTTCGCGAACTTTGGCAAACATCATTCAAAAAACGCACCTTTGTCGGTAGACAAAAGTGCGTTTTTTGTTGCGAAAGAACAGTAAAAAGGTGTGTAAATGTAGGTAAGAACAGCGAAAAGGTGTGTGATTATGAATTGTTCCGGAAAAGCATGCTGAACTTTCAGACATCTAAATGTCAAGGCAATTATATCAAAGTAAAGACAGAAATACCTCGTTTAGTTCGTCCCAATCGAGAGCCCCCTCTGACGACAATCCCGCGATAATGGCTTCGATTTCCTCTATATTACGATCTAAATAATCGTTCACACGTTCGAATCGCTTGCCCTCTCCAATCTCCGGCATATTCATTTTCATATCGAGCAACTTTTCAACATCCGGCTTCAGATCTTCGTCAAGATACTTGTCCATCAAGGTACGGAACAACATCGGTGGTGGTGTGCCTTCGGCAAGTATCCATTTGCACGCAAGCAATGGACGAAGCACGTAAAAATACTTTTTAAGCCTTACTGTCTCGCCCTTCAGATATTCGCGATAGTTACTCTTTGCCGTACTGAGATAGTGGTAAAGCCCGGACTTAGCCATAAAATAACGATTGATCGTCATAGATATTTTCTGCCATTCATCCGTAGTTTTATATACTATAGGTGAGGAATTCCACTCGAATAATGTGGGGTTCGACTTGTGAAGCAAAGTCAAAGCCTTTTGAACGTCCCAACCGTTGATATCAAGCGTATCATCCAACTGCCACTCTATCACGTCGCGAGTCTTGTCAAGGCGAAGATAAAACTCCTTGGGACGAACGTATATAAAACGTACGTCGTAGTCGCTGTCAGGCGATGCGAATCCCCACGCCCGACTTCCCGACTCGATGCAGTGCAAAATCTTAATATTTTCTCTTTTCTCTATCTCGTTAAGCTTTTCAAGAATAGTTTCCCTCACAGTGGATCCCCCCTTTTGTATTATTATATCATACATATGCAAATAAATCAAGGCGTAAGCCTTGCATATCATCCGCAACTTGTTGCGGTGTTTTTCTAGTGAAATATTCGGCTTGCGCCGAATGTGAAATAATTTCCTTACGGAAATTGTGAAATATCTCCCTTCGGTCGATGTGAAATGAAATTCGCCCACATTTGCGAAGCAAATATTTCACAGCGGAGCTATTTCACATGGCGAAGCCATATTTCACTCGCCGAAGGCGAATTTCGTTGAAAAAAGCACTTGCTTACGCAAGTGCTTTTTTCTGGTGGGGGATGGTGGATTCGGACCACCGAAGTCAGTGACAACAGATTTACAGTCTGCCCCCTTTGGCCGCTCGGGAAATCCCCCATATGTCTCGGACACCTGCTGGCGTCCGATGTGCTTGCCCGCTGACCCTTAGGTCGTTCAAGGCTGGAGCTGGTGATCGGAGTCGAACCAACAACCTGCTGATTACAAATCAGCTGCTCTGCCATTGAGCCACACCAGCGGAACATATGAGATTATACCACAACTCTTTTCGTTTGTCAACACTTTTTTTGAAAAAATCAAAAGTTTTTTATTTTTTTCACTAAAATTAAGTTTTTTAAAAAATTTTTTTATTTTTTATCAAAAACGTGCGAGGTTTTGCGATATTCTTCGACATATATAAGTAAGGGGAGGAATTGACGTCTTCGGCCTGACTCTTCATTTTATTCTTTGAGCCGACACTTTGAGCTCCCCACCTTGCTTTGTTGTGCGCGGGGAAGGGCTTCCCTTCCCTGCGCGCCACAAACTGATCAAAACCGAAAATCTGCCTTCCGCCAAACAAAATTAACGGACACGCCTTGCGGCGTGTCCGCTTTATTATTTTATTATTCAGATCAACACCATACCCATTTCCACTCCATATCGAACCAATTTACAGGCTCGGTGCAATCTCCCCGAAGCTCTTTTTGGCGATCGGATATCCACCTTGCCCAGCGGTCATAGTATATTCCGCCGAGAAGCCCCGACCAGGTTCGGTTGGAATAGTCGTGAAGTCGCCCTATCTCGGACGAATGATAGCTGCCCCAGGTGGTGACCAACGCCCGAGCATTATAAAGGAAGATGCGTTTTGTAAAATCGTCGTCATCCGCGGCAAGCTTCTCCGCCATATCCGTCCATCTGTCAAGTCGGAAATACGGAGAAGCTGCGGCTGCGGCATCCATTTTCTTTATCATCTCAAGAAAACGGCTCGAAACGTCATCAAAGGCCGACGCGTCGCTCTCATCGAAGGCTTTGACCATATCGGCGTGCAGATCCTGAGCCTTATTTGCCAGCACCTGCAAGGAAAGAGCCGAAAGATCGTAAAGATACGCCGTGCTGTCCTTGGCTTCATCATATATCGAGGCAAGGAGGCCTTCAGCCTCGGCTAAGCGGCTTTTATCGTAGCTTATCACCGAGTTGCCCCAAGCGGAGGCCGCCTTTACGGTGCGGGCGGGTCTTGCGTTTGTGACGGCCTCGGGCGCGCCCTGCCCCAGCATATTGAGCGACGCCTTGTAAACGGTTTGTGCCAAAATATTCCACGCGCGCTCGGCGGCAGGGCTTTTCACTCCGTAACGGCGGCAGGCGTACTCGGAAAGCCATTTTTCGCAGTCGATCTGAGTCAGCGGAGCATTTGCATCATCCTGCCAGATGCAATCAAAAAGAAAATCGTAAAGAACGGGATTGTTCTCGCTTGCCTCGGGAACCATTCCGACACCCACGCAGTGTTCTGTACCGTTAAGAGCTGTCGGAATTCCCTTTATCAGGTTGTCCAGATGCCCGTGAAGGCCTACTCTGCCTCCGAAATTGCTTAACATACAAAGCACCCAGGGCGTGCCGTCAAACTCGGGCGCATAACCGTGATGGGGATTATCGCGGCATCCGTCCTTATAGTTGGGTGCCTTTTCACCGTACAGATCAAGAACAAGAAGATGCTTTTTCTTATCCTTGTCAATACCCGCCAAAAGCTCTGAGGACGGGTTGTTCTGCCAGGAATTGATCACCCAGACGGCATCGGGATGCACCTTCAGCATTATCCCGAGCACGTGAGCTGCCACCCTGCGCTCGGAAACGCCTGCACGGTTGCCGCCCTCGTGAAAGAGCGCATCGGTGAAATATCGGTTCTTCCCGAACACCTTTTGGAGAATACCGTAATACAGATCGGCATATCTGTCAAACGACGGATGGTCTGGGTGAAGCATATCGGGGCGGGTAAAGGAGCACCAGATGCCTTGCGGAATTATCTTCACGTCGGGATCATATTCGGCGATATCGTTTGGCACCATGCCGCTGAATCCGGGGAGGACCACCTCCATTCCGAGAGCGCGCATGATGCGGTGGTTTCTTCTTGCAAGATCGGTGCGGCGCGCAAACCAGCTATCGGGGAGCGGCGAGCCCTGCCCCATTTGATTGCCGATCCATTGCCAGGCATAATAAGCGGGCCCCGATAAAAGATCTTTGATTTTGCTGTGAGAGTATCCGATCTCACCGAGGAAGCGTCGCCATACCTCCTCAAGTGCCGTAGTATCAAGGACAACGTTGATGCCGGACAGGGCGAGGAGATCTATCTCCTTTTGCCATTCGTCCTTATCCCAAAATGCCATGGTATAAGAGTGAACGCAAGCGTTGTATGCAAAGCGCGCGTCCGCTTTTGTTTCTTTACGTATCTTCCCTTTCACGGGCGGAGGCGTCGCGGGCATTTTTGTCTGTTCTCCCACCTGCGAGAGATGCACCCTGCAATAGTGCTTCAGATAATGGTTGAGCCCCGCGGCAACGGCAACGCCGCAGCTTCCCTCGATAACTATTTTTCCGTCCCTTTCGGAGATCTCAAAAAAGTCGTGCTTTTTCCTTTCGAGAAGTCCGAAAGAAAACCAGCTCTTGTATTCGCCGCCAACGCGCCTTTCGACTATGCCGTACAGATAATTCAGAGCTTCCTCCGCGGTAATGGGCGCGGCATAGGGAGTATCGCAAAAATCGGGCACAAAAACGGGCACGGGCTCTGTCGCCTGCTTTTCAAGCCTTCTCCCGCTGAAGGTGACGAGAGGCTCGGGAGTAAGGGGGGATGCCGTGTGATAGGTCACCAGCACTCGCAGATAGCGTGCCTCTCTGCCGTCGCAAGAGAAAAGGTCGCAATGCGGCACGCCGCCCTTTTTTTCGCAAAGGAACGAATAGCTTTGGCCGTCGGTGCTTGTATAGACGGTATAAAACAATTCTCCCTCGGTGTCTGCCTTCACGCAAACGCCGTCAAGGGCATACATAGCTTTAAGATCGGTATCGAAATAATGGGGATAGGGATATCCCTCGCCATCCTCCGCCTCGAGGACGGTCACTCTTTTAATGCGGGCGGCGGTATTGTCGGTCTGCAAGAAAATGTGTGTGGAGCAAATGGGAGTAGCCATATCGAAAACGGTTTTCTCGGTCGCCGCTTGCTTTCCGTAACGCAAAAGCACGTCAAGCACGCCGCTCTGCGCGTATTTCAAGATAACCGAGCCCTCGCCGTCAACGTCCGAAAGCTCGGCTATAACGCGGGATATATTCTTTCCCTCGCCGAGAGAAATTGCCGCCTCACCGTTTTTGAATTCAATATCCTCAAAATAAAATTCCTTCATTTGTCCTCTCCTTTTATCCCGCACCGCCGGGCTTCTTACTCAAAGTTATATCGATTATATTATAGTCAAAAATCAACGTAGTGTCAATAGAAAGAAGCCAAAAACGCGGCGGACGGTTCTCCGTGCTCCGAACCGATAAATCGGAGTTTGTTTGAAAGATTTTTTTCGAGAACCTTCTTGCAAGAAGGTTCTCGAGCTCTCCAAGAAACTTTAATGCATTGGTTAATTTAAGTGGGATGTTTATCCTTCAAAATTCGCTCGGTCGCGAATTTTGAGTGATTATATCGGCTAACTTGTTCGCGCTACCGCAGGCGCGCAGTCCGGTGAAAACTCCTCCTGGCGCGCCCTTTCTAAATATTACGATCAGAAATTGATTGTAACATCACCGTCGTGGC
>JAFTOB010000031.1 GCA_017451545.1 Clostridia bacterium
ACTTGCCGCAACCTTTGTCCAATACACATCAGTATTGCCCGCAAGTTGTGTCCAACTGCTATCATCTATGGCAAACTC
Organism: Clostridia bacterium; assembly: GCA_017451545.1. Taxonomy (GTDB): domain Bacteria; phylum Bacillota; class Clostridia; order Oscillospirales; family CAG-272; genus RGIG3994. The sequence continues at coordinate 79 of JAFTOB010000031.1, forward strand.
CAGGAATTTATCAACATTGTTGGATTTGTCAATTTTCACAAAAACCCAACACGCTTCGCTTCCGCCTACAACCTTTACTTTAGGATCTTTAGAGTAGGTCTCTCCGGGAATCATTTTATACTGATTACCCGCAGTTGTAGGATTGCCATCTGTACCAGTTTCAGTCAACGTAATATCAACATTGCCAACTGTAAAGGTGTTCTTGATGGAATCAGTCTTATCAACAAGGAATGCAAGAGTAGTTCCGACCACACAAAGGCAAGCCAAAACCGTCAGTGCGATTGTGAGTATTGTTTTTTTCATTTGTCAATCTCCAATCATGATTAATTGCCAAATCCGGAAGCAGTCCATGCAGCCTGTGCGTTTGCGAAGCCGTCAGCCTGAACTGCGTATGCGGTGACAGTAATCTTGTTGGTATCATTTGCATCATTGGTCGTAGCATATCCAGAAACATCTGCGGTGCCAGCGATAGTAAATGTCCCGAAAACACTGACAGTCTGATCCTCGGCATTTGTTTCCACGGCATTTTCATAATACCAAATGTTTCCGCTCAAATTAATCCAGCCATTGTCAGCCATCTGTTCGGCTATGGTTTCGGTTTCACCCTCAGCAGCGGTGGCATCTGCAGCAACTTCGATAGCGGACAGCCCGTTTACAACCTCGACAAACAGGTAGCACTTCTCGCTATTGGCGACAACCGTGATAGTAGGATCCTTGGTGTAGGTATGTCCGGGAATGAGCTTATATGCGTTTCCGGCAGTTGTCTTTCCGCTGGTAACCACACCGTACAAATCGGTTACGGATTCATCCATCGTGATTGCAACGTTACCAACAGTAAACGTGTTGGTGATGGTCTGAGTCTGCGAAGTCAGATAAGCCATAGTCGCCGCGACGGAACCTACGACGAGCAGGATTGCGCATCCTACGAGTGCAAGCGCCATGAGAATTTTCTTCTTTGTGTTCATGATTTTTTCTCCTTTCTTTAGATTTTGTTGGGATTGTCTTAGCGTACTTCAAAAGCCTTTTTTAACATCGGGGCTTTCTCCGACGCCCTCTATTGAGCAGCCTTTCGGCGTAACTCCTGATTTTACGGGGTATCTGCGTCCCCGTCCGAGGAATCGCTGATCAATTGCAGATCCGTAGGGGCGAACTGCGTTCGCCCACCAAAAAAGCAAACAAATTCAAGCCCCTCGGGCGAACACAGTTCGCCCCTACGGTGAATTTGGGTTTGATCATTTCTCCCCGTCGGTCTCCTCGACCGTTTCGGTCTCCTCGGCCGCTTCGGTCTCGGTCTGTGTCTTGGACTTCAGCTCCTCAAGCTCGCGCCGCAAGGCCTCAAGCTCGGCGCGCTCACGGGCCAGTGCCTCGGACGTATCCTTTTCGGGCTCCTCGGGCTCGACCTCCTCGGTCTCTTCGGTCTCCTCGGTCTCCTCGGGCTCGGTCTCTTCCCCGCCCTTCTTTTTATCGTCCTTCGTGCCCGTGAAGAGGGTCAGAATGACGAGAATAAAGCAACCGCCGATGGCGATATACTGTCCCGGGGGCTGTTGCACGAAGTTTGCGATGTATCCGAGAAACGGAATGCTGAACACGGGCTTGCCCACCACGTTGGTGGAGGCGAGATTTCCCACTCCGGGCTTGCCGTCCAGCGTGTATCCGCTTTCCTCGTTTTTGTTTATGTTATTGATTCCGTAGGTTGTGTACATATATATATCGTAGCCGCGGCTGTCCCGAGCCACCTGCTTTTCGCCGTTTTCGTCGAGCACGGGCTCGCCGTGCTGATTCGTAACGTAAACCGGCCCCTCGACCTGATAGATCTTATGGGTGACCTTCACGTCGTTTTTGGTAACGAAGGTAACGGTGTCGCCCTCCTTGAGGTTCTGCGCCTCCTCGGGCGAGATGGGCTTGACGTACACGATGGAGCCTGTCAGTATCTCGGGCTCCATAGATCCCGAAAGCACGATATTGGGCTCGATGCCGAAGAGCCGAACGCCCGCCAGCAGAATGACGAAGATCACAAAAAGCACCAACGCCACCGTGGTGGTTATATCAAGCGCTTTTTTAAGTCCCTTTGGCACGCGATCACCCTCCTTTTTTGCATGTTTTGGGCATTTTTGGGTATAGCTCCCCCAACCCAAGAACAATTATACATCGTAATTATATCACATTCAGATCACAAATGCAAGGCTTACGGGATATTTTGAGCCATTTGTGCCCAATTTCGTCGGATTGCGTAATCTGTCAACCCCAATCTGTCCGCATTTTTGTAAATATTCAATAATCGTTTTGGATATATTTACCATAAAAAGCCAACAAATGCAGCAAAAGCAACAGTAAAAATCGCATTTTCCATTGGTTAACAGGTGTAAATTTATGCAAAAACGCCGAAAATAAATAAAAATTTGCCCAAATTTCAAAAAATGTGACATTTATCACAAAATTCTTTTTGGGCAAGCTGTATAATAAAGGTACAAAAGGCGAAAAAGCCTTCATAAAATATATAAAGGAGATAAAACTATGTCAGTACTTCAGATAAACAAGAATAATTTCGAATCCCTCAAGAACGAGAGCCGCACGGTGCTCATCGACTTCTACGCCGATTGGTGCGGCCCCTGCCGTATGGTCTCCCCCATCGTGGACGAGATCGCCGCGGAGCGCAGTGACCTTTTGGTCTGCAAGGTAAACGTGGACAACGAGCCCGAGCTCGCCGCGCAGTTCGGCGTGTTCAGCATCCCCACCCTCGCCGTAATGAAGGACGGCCGCGTGGTCGAGCAGGTCAGCGGCGCGCGCCCCAAGGCTCAGATCCTTGAGCTTGTGGACTGAACGGCTATGAACGGCGCACGTATTTATGACACGGTCATCATCGGCGGCGGCCCCGCGGGCTACACCGCCGCCCTCTACGCCGCGCGGTCGGGGCTCGATACCCTCGTCGTCGAGAAAATGTCGGTGGGCGGGCAGATGGCGCTGACCGGCGATATCGATAACTACCCGGGCTTCGACGAGGGCATCGACGGCTTCACCCTCGGTATGAAAATGCAGTCCTCTGCCCACCGCTTCGGTGCCGAGACCGAGTACGCCGAGGTCGTATCCGTCGAGCTCGACGGCGAGACCAAGAGGATCGTCACCGCATCGGGCGAGATACTCGCAAAAACCGTCATAATCGCCACGGGAGCCGACCCGAGACGGCTGGGCTTCGCGGGCGAGACCGAGCTGACGGGTCGCGGCGTCCATTACTGCGCCCATTGCGACGGGCGGTTTTATAAGGGCAAGACCGTGGCCGTGGTCGGCGGCGGCAACTCCGCAGTCTCCGACGCCCTCTACCTCACGAGATTGGCCGAAAAGGTCATCCTCATCCACCGCCGCGATACGCTGAAGGCCACGAAGATATATCACGATCCGCTCATGCGCGCCGAAAACGTGGAATTTATGTGGAATTCCACCGTCGAGGGCGTGGAGATCGGCGAGAACGGCCGAGTGTCGGGCATACGCGTGCGCCACACGGACAGTAAGGAGACCGAGACCGTAGCAGCCGACGCGCTCTTCGTCAGTATAGGCCGCGAGCCCAATACGGGGCTTTTTGAAGATAAGCTCGAGCTTTATCACGGCTATATCGTGGCCGATGAGAGCACGAAAACGAGCGCGCGCGGCGTCTTCGCCGCAGGCGACGTCCGCACCAAGGCCCTGCGCCAGGTGATCACCGCCGCCGCGGACGGTGCCGTCGCCGCCACCGCCGCCGAGGAGTACCTCGCGGGGATGGAATAAAAGAAATAAAACAAGGGCGCCCGTTGGGTGCCCTTATATGCGTTGTATACTACTTCACGGGAAGGTGGAAGCGGTCTGTTCATGATTCTAAAGTAAATGGATTGTAAGTAATCAAATTCCAATTTGTCGAGATGATGATAAAAAGCGAGGGCTGACGGAAAACAAACCGTCAGCCCTTAAACTATGCGAAAAATTATTTCCGATTTGCCTTTGCTGCTGAAGCAATCGCATCCATCACGTGTTGTTCGACTTGCTCAGGAGTTTCGTCAAAGCCATATTTGATCCATTGATAAATAATGCCGAAATAGCCGTGAATGAAATACGACATAATGTAAGAAAGCTCCTTGGGATATGTTTCCTCTCCTACCATCAGCTTTTCAATCACGCGCATCAGCAAGGCAAGCAGACCGTTATCGTTCAAAAGCGTGAACAGCTTGCGGTTGGCGTAGATAAAGCGTAAGATCACACCGCCCTTGTCTTTTTCAAAATCTCCGTCATAATTGTCGGCATAACGCATCCACTCATATTCGATTTTGAAAAGAAGCAGATCTTCCTTACAGCTTTTGTAATCAAGATGACGGTAAAAGGTGGTGCGTCCGACGTCTGCCTTTTCACAGATGGCGTTCACGCTGATATCCTCAAAGGGCTTGTCAGCCATCAGCTTGATGAGAGAATCGGCAAGACAAAGCTTCAAAAATTCGGTCTGATTTCGTTTCATAAATGAACACTTCTCCTTGTTTGTTCCGCATAGAAAGCATCGCGCTTGAAATGCGGATTTTTCTATTGACAACGATTTGTTCGGTTGGTATAATGGTAGCATAAACGGAACAGTTGTATCGTATCGGTGCAACTGTATTATATCAAACAAAAGCCAATATGTCAATATAAATCGACAAAAAAGGAGAGAAAATGAAAAAAGTTATGAAAATCATCGGTATTGTGCTTTTATGCATTGTGGCATTGGTCGTTGTGTTGATCGTCGTTAACATGATTAAAACAGCGATCAATAATAAGAGAGTTTGGATTCCCGACAACTATTATACGGCATTTGAATCGGACTCCGCACTTGAAAAGAAGTACGCAGGACTTGGCGAGTATGAGGTCAAAGAGCTTGAATTTGAGTCCGAGAACAAGTCAATTGATAAAATCCGAGTATGGTATCCGAATGAAGCGGAAGATCGTCAATATCCCGTTATCGTCATCGTAAACGCAAGCAATACGGCGGCACTCAATCTCAAACCGGTTTATGCACGACTTGCATCTTGGGGATTTGTCGTAGTCGGTAATGATGACAGACAGACGGGAACAGGCAAAACAGCATCCGAAACACTTGATTACGTATTGAACTTGAATAAGGATGAGAACAGCGAGCTGTTCGGCAAAATGGATGAAGAACATATCGGTTGCGTCGGTTATTCGCAGGGCGGCGCAGGCGCGATCAATGCCGTAACGAAATTTGAGAACAGCGATAAGTTCACGGCGTTGTTTACGGGCAGTGCATCTTATGCATTGCTTTCCAAAAATATGGGTTGGGAATACGACGTTTCCAAAATCAATATCCCTTACTTTATGACGGCAGGTACGGGCAGCTCCGACGATGCAGGCAATTCCGAAATACATAGCAACGAGGTATTCGCAGGCGTTGCGCCTCTTGCCTCGTTGGTTGAAAACTACGACGGGATTACCGCTGATGTGTTCAAAATCAGAGCGAGAGTTACAGGTGCGGAGCATGAACAGATGCTCCAAAAGACCGACGGATATATGACCGCTTGGATGCTTTACCATCTGCAAGGCGACGCAGAAGCCGCAAGCGTTTTCGTAGGAGAAAATGCGGATATTCTTACGAACAACGGTTGGCAAGATGTTGAGAAAAATAAATAATAATTATACAAGAATTCAAAATTTGAATCGCAGAAATCAAAGAAAAGGGATTTTCAAAAGTATTGAGAAAAAGCCATGAAAAATCCGATAAAAAGCCCAAAAATCAGGTAAACATGTGGTCAACCGAAAACAAGCGATTTTGTGAAAAATATATAGAAAAACAGCCGAAAACAAGTCAAAATAGCTTGTTTTCGGCTGCTTTTTGGTCGAGGTGACAAGATTCGAACTTGCGACTTCTACGTCCCGAACAAAT
>JAFTOB010000032.1 GCA_017451545.1 Clostridia bacterium
ACCTTCGCCATACACATACGCATAGACATGGACATTCACCGTGCATTCCTCGTCAAGCTCGTCCATGAATTCTTCGAACTGAGTCCAACCTTCAAGGTCGCCGTATTGCTTTGGAATACCTGCTACGAGTAATTCCGATTGTTTATCACCTGCGGTTAAGGTTACCGCAGAGAAAAGGACACCCATATATTACATCCCTCCCATCGTATGACCTTCGTACCGCATCTCTTGGTCGGCGTACATCTCGATATAATCCTCGACCTTTGATGCGATATTCTCAAATTCGGTAGCTGTCGGTTCGTAGCCAAACCAACTTGCTTTACCGTTGTCATCCCATATATGGGGCTTACGATCTCGTGCCGCACCTTTAAGTCCGATGATCTCGTGGAACATGAAGGTTTGGCTGTCGATAAGCCCTTCATTTTTGTTTATGATGGAGAGCTTCAGACCTTCGTATTGTCCTGATACTCTTGCCGTCACAAACTCTATCTTGGCGCGTAGGTCATCGCTGATTTTGCTGACCATCGCTTTGCCTGCGAATACTGTATCTGCCGAGAGAACCTCGGATTCTCCGAACATTCTCTGAAGCTGTCTTTCATAGAAGTTCGTCATGGCTTAACCTTCAAATCTCATCCCAGGGAGTTGCGAGAGGTATTCGTCGAACTCATCCTCGGTGTGGAGAAAGTAATCGTCACCGCTATGCCAATACGAAACATAGAGGTCACCCTCGTCGATAGGGATTTCGCGCTGCTCGAAGCCCTCGCCGAGACCGTCGCTGTTCTGACCGCTGATTGCATCTCGGAGGCGTTCCGTTTCATCGGGCGTGAGGGATTCGGTGAGGTAGCAATCGATCTTGCCGTAAAGAGTACCACGGTGTTCTTCATCACCCCATTCTGCAAACACGAGCTTATCCTTGATGCCTGCGTGGTCACCGACATATTCAGCCATGTTGATTTCGGTCGCCTGTTCCTTTGCAATAGCTTCCTCAATGGCATCGGCGTTGTTGTTGATCATATAGGCATCGGTTTCGTAGTAGTCACCGTCGTGATCGGAGAGATTGCCGGTCAACGGGCAGAAGAAGGATATCTTCGTGCCTGCAAGGGATTTCATCATCTCCTTGATATCGGCGTACATATCTTCGGTGCCGCTATACTGCTCATTCACAAGGTTTGCTTCGAGATCATCGCGCAGTTCTTCACGCACACCCGACACCGATTCGTCTGTGACTCTCACATCGTAGAGACTATCCGAGTCGGGAAGAATGCGGAGAAGTCCGTTGCCGATATCGCTGTCGGAGTGAAGCCGTATTGGAGCATCCTCGGCTATCATGTCTTTTACCTTCAAAGAAAAGATGGAATTGATAAGGCCGTATTCCTTGGCTCTGTCGAAAAACTGATTGAATTCGGTTGCCACATCGAAGGTTTCGGTGGCTTGTGTGGTTGGGTTCTTGATGGATAATTTAAGCATTTTCGTTCTCCTTTTCGTTGATTCTTTTATTTCTATCAAGTCCGTATCTGCGGATTCCGATTGCAGTAGTAATAGTTCCAAACATCTTTGCGGTTATGATGTCTGTGTCGGCGAGGTCATGCAACGAAAGATAGCAGGTGTCGCAGGCAATATCCTTGGCTACACACAACAGCGTATAAGCCTTGAGATTGGTGTTCTTGATTCTGATGCTGTCGAGATCAATGCTGCCTTTCCTGATGTGATGCTTCGATGCATTCCACAACCGAACATCTGCCGTCAGAAGGTAAAGCACAGCCATTCTCACGTTATCGTGACGATTTAACTTGTTCGACTCATGTGTGAAGAGTGCCTGATGGTTTTTGTTTTTGAATTTCATTTGATTTGCTCCTTTTCTATTTGTTTTAGAATAAAAAAAGCACCCACCGTTTTTAAACGATGAGTGCTGATTCTATGTATTTGGTTATGGGGCTTATTCTTTGTTTATTGCTCCCCAACATTTGAGGTGCGGAGTATGTAAAAGCAGGGAGCAGGTCATCTATGCCTACCCCTGCTTGATGATGTGTCATAAGCCCTTGATTTTGCTTATCTTTTTCATTTCTAAATGCTAACACCGTCAGGCTTATGTAGGTGACCGTTCCACAAGGAGTTAGAAGGAACGGTCTATATTGAAAGGAAAGCATGAGATATGTCTTTTTTATGTGATGCCATAGTATTTTTTTATCAGTTCTATATGGACATCACTTTTGTATTGGATTTCGTGAGACTCGCTGTAGAGAAAATCTATCAACCAAATCTTCGAAGTTATCAAGTCATCTTGTGTTAGTACGGTACGGAGTCTTTTATTGTTTATCCATTTTCTAATGGTTTTGCGTGTGTATCCTGTTAGTCTTGATATGTCCTCGAATAAAAGCACATCGCTTTCGGCATACCATTCATCAGACAGCCATTCTTTGAAATCTGACGGAAGTCTTGCAGAGATAATTGGTGGAAGCATGAGAGTTATATCGGCAGGCTTTTGGGGCTTTTTGGCTGTGAATAATCCAATGGGAAGGGATACGGATTCGTCGCCTTTTTCTGCTTTCTCCATAAAATCGAGGAGGTCATCTATCTTTACCTTGTACTGTCGTGTTTTCCTACCATTGTTTTCACACTCGATAATTTGGTTTTGAAGCATCCATGCTGCTTTTCGTTTGCTGATGTGCAGTATGCACCGTATATGTTCGAGTGAGAGGACTTCGGGATACTTTTTCTTTATTTCTTTTCTGACGGTCTTATTCATTTGCCACCACCTCTTTTTACGGAGTAGGACTTGTGGCTGTCATCATCCCAATGATCTGCGAGGTAATCTATGAGGTCAACTTTGGCGATGATGTATGTACCTTGATAGATGAAGGATCGAAGCTCCTTCGTCTTGATGAGTTCATATACTCGGTTCTTGCCGAGTGGCACGCTCTTGCTCACCTTGAGCGGACTCATTATTTCGGGGAGGTTTATGAGCATTCTTTCAAGCTGTTCTACTTTTTCTTCTCTTGTCATTTTGGTTGCATCCTTTTCATTTTATTAGACAGACGAGCAGGGATGCACCTACATATTTGTTGTTGACAGTTTGTTATTTTCGTGTTATAATATTTTCATCTTAGAAGATTGTGCGGTTTGCCGTTTTCTCGCACTTTTCTCGCAATTTTCTCGCAAATTTCCGGGAAGTTGAGAGGAAAGGGCTTATTTCGGCTAAATTTCGGGGAGGTTCAGGGATTATTCGGGACGAGTCGGGAAAGACTGCGAAGTTCTTGAAAACCGTTTGCCTTCACGGGCGCGTGGGTTCGAATCCCACACTCTCCGCCAAAGCCCGACGCATGCGTCGGGCTTTTCTGATATCCCTTGACAAATCCCCCTTTATATACTATAATATAAAAAAACACGGAGGACATCCCATGAAACGTATAATTTCTGCCATATTGCTCCTCGCGATTCTCTCTTTCTGCCTCATCGGCTGCGGAGACGACGGATCCGAGCCCGCCGATACCACCAAAAAGCCCGCGCCCGAAACCACAGAGCCTGCTTCCGCTCCCGATGACACACCCGCCGACACCGGCACGGCCGAGCTGTACGTTGTGAGCGCAAACAGCAACAAATTCCACCTTCCCGACTGCACCTACGCAAAGAAGATATCCGAGGTCAACCGAGAGGAATATTCACTCAGCTATGATCAGATGATCGCCGATGGCTACATCCCCTGCGGTCACTGCCTCGCTTCCCACGATTCAACCACTGATGCCCCCGACGTCACAGATCTGCCGAGCACCGACACCTCGTCCGCTCCCGCCGAAACTACCGAGAAACCGCCCGTCGCCACCGACGCGCCGCAGGGCGAGCTCCACATTCTCAACACCAAAACCAAAAAGATCCACAAGCCCGATTGCCGCTACGCCGACAACCAAAACCGCGAGGAATACAACGGCGACGTCAACGATCTGCTCGAAGAGGGCTACACTCTCTGCAAGACCTGCCATAAAGACTAACTAAAAATCCGAGAACTTAAAGTTCTCGGATTTTTTCATTCAAGTATAAGTCGATCCGCGTAAAGGAACGAGTGGGCGGAAAGCAGAGAATCGGTAGGGATCAGCTGCGACGCGCCGCAATTCTTGCAGGAAACGACGACACCGTCGTCGGTGACCTCCACCTCATAATCCCCCTGCCCTGCCTCGCAGTGGCAGATGATCTTGTTCTCGGCGTCAAGCTCGCGGATCACGAACATAACGATATCGAAGATCTGGGGATCGGTCAGCAGCTCCTCCCGGGCGCTGCCCGCCAGCTTGGCGAGATTCTCCTCACCCATCATATCGATGAGCTCAAGCTCGGTGCGGTCAAGCTCGGCGCGCACCCGATCAAGCTCCCCGAGAAAGCAAATGTTGATATCCGTGTAGGGACACGGTATCACGAAGAGATCCTTGTTAAAAAACATATTCGAATTGACGGTAAAGGTGTGGGGCTTGGGGCAAGCGATGCAGGGCACCGACAGCCGTAGCTTTCCCTCTCCCGTCTTTATAACGGTCAGCTCGCTCTCGCCGCAGGGGCATTTGAGCTTCAGCATATCGCCGCCAAAGGAAAAAATGCTGACTGCGCTGAGCACGCCCTGACCGCAATGGGGGCATCTGTATGCCACCGTGGTTTGCTTATCTTTAAGTATCATCGTAAACCTTCCTGAATCTATACTGACAGTAGTATATGCCACAATCGGTCAAATGTCAAGGGAATTTATAATATCCTCGTTGACATTTAAAGGAAATTTTTTCTCAAGCCCCCCGAGCCAGGCCTTATAGTCCTGCTCGGCCAAGGCAAGGATGGCGTCCCAATCGGAAACGGTGCGGCCCTCCGAGGCGTAATAGAGCACGAACGCGCTGTCGCCGTCGACAACTACGCCGAAATCGCCCACCTGTCTTGCGTTTGCGTAAAGCCAGGCGTTGATCTTGGGGCTCATATCGCCCTCACAGCAGTTTTCGTAAAGATACTCACGCGAATCCGAGTGCTCGACCGCCAGCTCGGCAAACTCCCCGCTGTCAAAGGGCGCAAAGCTGTCCGTAAATTCCCGAGCGCGCGACTCCCCATCAGACTCAAAATATATCATCATCAGATTTCTCGTGGGCGTGTCGTCCACGGTCAGACCGTTACTCTCAATATACTCGGCCACCCGCCCGTCGCTGATGGACGAATATATCTCCTCGCGGCGGATCTTTATAAACTTCTGTGCCAGCATCTCAAGCTCGACGGCGTGACGGTAGGACTCTTCGTCGGTGTAGCCGTAAAAGGACGCACTCAGATAGGCCTCAAAGCTTACACCGTATTTCTTTTCGCACTCGGCGCGGAAGGCATCGAGCTTCTTCTCCGCTCCGTCGGTCTCGGTCAGTGAAACGCCCGCAGCCCTCGCCGCCTCGCAAAGCAGCAGGACTTCCTTGACGTACTCTACGGTTCCGGCCATAAAAACGTCAAACCAAGTATTTTTCCCGTCGTAGTTTTGCTCCTTCAGCGGCTTGTCAAGATCAAGCCCCAGCTCGGCAAGCTGTGCGGTAGTAAAGCCCGCCGTCGCGTTGTCCACGGTGTGAGCAAAGAAATATGCAAGCTCGCCCTTTCCGATCTTCACGTTTTCCGTAGACAGGGCAACCTCTGCCTCCCCGCCGCATCCAACGGCCGAGAGAGCCAAAAGCATTGCCAAAGCAAGGCATACAAAAGATTTAAAAAACTTCATAATATCCTTTAAAGCTTCGGGGCACAGAAAGATCTGCGCCCCGATTTGTAATTATTTCTTATTTGGTTGCGGTCTTGTTGCTGCCGCCGTCGATGTCGCCGATAAGCTTATCGTTGATATCGAGCTTCTCGTACTCAGCCTCAAACCACTCGGTCCACTGATCGTTGACCCAAGCGTTGATAGCGTCGTCAACGTAAGCGGTGCGGCCCTCGCCGACAAAGTACATAACGTGCCAGCCGAACTCGCTCTTAACGATACCGGTGTCGCCGACCTTGCGTGCGGGATCGAAGATCCAATCGTTGAACTCTGCGACCATCTCACCGTCGCGGACGTTCTCGTAGAATACGTTTCCGTCCTCGGTGTACTTCTCGGCGATCTTCTCGAAGTCCTCCTTGGTCTTGCCGGAGGCAAGGAACTCGTCGAGATACTTCTTAGCGGTAGGCTCGGCATCCTTGTACTTCTGCTCGTTCTCTTCCTCGATCTTCTTCTTTTCCTCGTCGGTAGCGTCCTTCGCGGGCTCCTTGGTCTCGACCTTTACGAGAATGTGACCAACGTCCTTGGTCTCGGCCTCGTCAAGGTACATAGCCTTGGTGCAAAGAAGAGCGGTATAGGTGGTCTTCTTGTCGGTGGTAACGGTAAGAACGGTGGTGTCACCGGTCTTTCTTGCATCGTCAAAGATCCACTTCTCGGTATCGGTGTTGCCGGTGGTCTCGGTAGCCATGGTCTCCACCTCGGAGCCCTCGGGAGCTGTGGTGGCATCGGGAGCCTCGGTGGTACCGGGAGCGGCGGTGGTGCCGTCGTTCTTATCCTCGCTGTCGGCAGTATCCTTCAGGTTGTACTTGACACCCTCCTTGACGGAGTTCTTGAAGGTTGTGGTAACGGTCTTGTCGATCTTATCTGCAACGGCAACGGCAGCGGTGTAGAGCTTGTCGCTCATCTCGGTTGCGGAACCGGTCTTGTCGGTGTCGTTTTCGCCCTTCTCAAAAGTGGTATCGCCGTAAAGTGCCTCAAAGATGGTCTTGATGCGGTCAGCGCGCTTGGACTGCTTGTCAAGCTTCTCGTCAAGACCCTCTGCGGGCTCGATCTGGAGATTGGTGTACTTGAGATCAGCAATGATCGTGGCCTTGATAGCGGCGTTGAGAGACTCAACGGGCTTCTCGGAGAGCTCAAACTTGGAGGTTGCGGAGGTAAGCTCGGTCACGTAGTTGGAGTTGACGAGGATCTCGATGATCTCGGCCTTGAACTCCTTGGCATCGGTGATAGCGGCGAGCTTTTCTGCAACGGCCTTATCCTCGGTGGTGTAGGTGATATAGTCGGCCTTGTAGAAATCTGCCTTGTTATCCTTGATATATGCAAGGATCTTGTCCATATCCTTCTCAATGAGAGAAGTGAACTCCTCGGTCTTCTTCTCCTGATACTTGGAGGCGAGAGTGCTGAGGATCATGACCTCGCGGACGTCATCTCTGGAAACGCCGCAGTTGCCGAAGTAAGCGGAAATGTTGGTTCCGGCGGTCTTCAGGTTCTCTTCAAGGTTCTTGATGTTCTCGTCGATGGTAGCGTAATCCTCATCGGAGAGAGTGATGCCCGCAGCCTTTGCGCCCTCACAGAGAGCAAGGATCTGCTGAGCCTGGGACTTCGCATTGCTCTGGATGTATCCGAGCAGCGAGGTAATAGAGTTGCCGAAATAGCTGTAGTAGTTGTTGTAAATATTATAGAAGATGTAGGAATACATCGTTCCGGTGATAGTGTAGTTCTCAGAAGACATAGCGTTCTGCCAACGAAGCACGGAACCGGTATTTACAATAATAGTTGCAGCGATTGCCGCCAGAAGAATTGCCGCTACAAGAACGATGATTATAATGCTTGTAGCCTTAGATTTTTTAGAGCCGTTATTCTTTTTCTCCACGGAAGCGAACTTCTCGGGATTGGTCGCGATGTCGCGAGCTCTTTCGGCTCTGATCCTTTTACTTTTTCCCATAATTGGATCCCTTTCTTGGTTGTTATTTTTAATAATGTGTCTTTGCCGACTTTACGGCAACAATTATAGCTATTATAATAGTTTATAATGATATCAATGTGACGTAAAAATGAACAAATTTAAAATTTTTTACAAAACGCTATCACAAATCCATAATTACCGGCAAAACCATGGGCTTTCTCTTGGTTTTTTGGTAAATAAACTTGGCAACGTCGTCCTTTATGCGGTTCTTGAGCTGCATACGGTCCACGTGTCCTCTGTGGTGCGCCAGATAGTTCGACATGGAATCGGCGGCAATCTCGCGCACCTCGTCCATAAAGTCCTCAGCCTCACGCATATAGACGAAGCCGCGGGAGATAACGTCGGGCTTTGAGAGCAGCATACGGTGGTCGAGATCGGCAGAGGCCACAACGACCACAAGTCCGTCCTCGGCAAGAATGCGGCGATCGCGCAGAACGATATCGCCTACGTCGCCCACGCCCGAGCCGTCGACGAAGACCTGACCGCAGGGCACGGTCTCGGCAAAGCGAGCACCCTTACGGTCTATTTCCAAGACCTTTCCGAGGCGGGAAACGAAAATGTTTCCGTCGGGAATGCCCATCTGAAGAGCATTGCGGCGGTTGGCCTCAAGGTGGCGCGCCTCTCCGTGAACGGGCATAAAGTAGAGGGGCTTGGTCAGTGCCATCATCAGCTTCAGCTCCTCCTGGCAGGCGTGACCCGAAACGTGGATGCCGCCGATGGAGGGATCGTTGACCACACCGACTCCGCGCTGGCAGAGCTCGTTGATAATACGTCCCACAAGCTTTTCGTTGCCGGGAATGGCGCTGGCAGAGATGACCACGATATCGTTGCGGTCGAGAGTGACCTGGGAGTGATCTCCGAAGGCCATACGGTAGAGAGCCGACATAGGCTCACCCTGGCTGCCGGTGCAGACCAGCACAAGCTCCTCGGGGCGGTAACGCTTGATATCGTTGATATCGATAAGCACGCCCTCGGGCAGATTGATATATCCGAGCTCCACGGCCGAGGAGATGATCGTGATCATACTGCGGCCGGTAATAGCCACCTTCCTGTAATGCCGCGCCGCGATGTCAAGTATCTGCTGAACGCGGTGAACGTTGGACGAGAAGGTGGAAATAACTATGCGCTTTTCCTGATTGGTGTTGAAAACGTACTCGAGAGATCGACCGACGGTGCGCTCCGAGGGAGTGTAGCCGGGTCGCTCGGCGTTGGTCGACTCGCACATCAGAAGCAGAACGCCCTGATTGCCAAGCTCGCCGAGGCGGGGAATGTTCATAATATCGCCCTCAATTGGTGTCAAGTCCAGCTTGAAGTCACCCGTGTGGATGAGCACGCCGAGAGGTGTGCGGATGGCCAGACAGCAGGCGTCGGCAATAGAGTGGTTGACACGGATGAACTCAATGCTGAAGCAGCCGAGGCGCACGGTATCGTCGGCCTCCACGCAATGGAGATCGGTGTCCCAGGGCAGGCGATGCTCCTTGAGCTTGTTCTCAATGATCTTGAGAGTCAGCCGAGTGCCGTAAATGGGCGGATTTATGGAGCGCAGAACGTAAGGAATGGAGCCGATGTGGTCCTCGTGACCGTGGGTCAGCACCATACCGCGGATCTTGTCCCGGTGCTTTTCGAGATAAGTGATATCGGGAATGACGAGATCGATACCGAACATATCCTCGTCGGGGAATCCGACGCCGCAGTCGATGATAATAATATCGTCACCGTACTCAACGGCGGTAATATTCTTTCCGATCTCACCGATGCCGCCGAGGGGTATGATGCGCAGCTTTGCGCCGCTGCCGTTCTTGCCGCCCTTCAGCTTCGTGACCTTTTGGGTCTTGCCGCGGGTTATGGTGCTGTCGGCAGGCAGAGCCTTCGGCTTTTTTTGCTGCCGCTTGGGCTCGGCTTTCTTTTTCGCCGATCCGTGAGACGGGGCGTTGTTAGCTGCGGGAGCGTCGTTCCTTCTCTTTTTATCTGCGGAGGACTTTTTCTGACCGGTCGCCTCCGTGACCTCGGGAATCTGATTATTCTTACGGCGAGTTCCCTTCTTCTGGGCGGGCTTTGAGCTGTTTTTCTGTCTCTTTTGCTTTTTCGTCAGCTCTTCAACGGCCGCCTCAATGTCACCGTTCTTCTTTTTTGCAGGCATTTTTTCTCCTTATAGTATAGATCTGTCCGTAAATTCGGACGCAAAAACGGGCGCAACCTCAAAACGCCGTTTTTGCCGTGACCCACGTCCCGTCAAGGCCCTGCAGCGCTTCAGTTGCGTCAAAAATTCCGAAGAATGAGGGTCAGCATCCTCCCTCATTCAAAACAATCAACAGTTATTATACACCAAAATTTGAGATTTGTCAATAGATGCCCGTAAGCAAAAGCGGCAAAAGAGTCAGCACAGCTCCCGTCAGCACCCCCGACGAGAAAAGCAGACCGAAGCAAACGCGGCGCAATATTGCCTCACGGCGGCGGAGCCGCGCCGCGCGGTCGGGCAAGGAACGCTCGATGATCCTCGTGGCCTCGCGGATCATATCGCGGTCGCCTGCGACCTCGGAGTTTCTTTTCAGTACAAAATAAGCCGACTCAAACGGGGCGCACTCCCCGCCCTGCAGCATGATCATTTTTCTTTGACAGCCTTTTATCATATCTTTACCCTTTCGTGGATTATGTAGATCTGCAACAGACCGATAAATTGGGCCGGGCGCCCCGGCGGGCAAATATCGGGTGGAGTGACCTTGTATCTGACGAGATTACCCGACGGCAAAATCACCGATAAATCGGAGTTTATCCCCAACGGTTTGCGAAATTCAGGGTGCAAAACGAACGGCACAAACCTAACGTATTGTAGGGACCGGCGTCCCCGACGGTCCACGAAGATGGGAAAGGCGAAACGGCTAAAACCTTTGATTTCATTGGTTTTTTCGTATAATGGACCGTCGGGGACGCCGGTCCCTACAGGGTTTATATTATACCGCCTGCGATCCGTTTCGGTAAAACCTATTTGAAACCTTCAAATTCCGATTTATAGGCGTCTTCACTCTCAAAACGCACCGTCTTATATGCCTTTTCACTATATTATTCCCCGCTTTTGCCCCGATAATCGGCGTGACAAAATACGCCAAAAAATTTGTAAATAATATATTAAATCCCATAAATTACCATTGACAGATTCAAAATGCCAAGATATAATATATTCAGTCAAAATTCGCCAATTATTTTATCGGCATCAGAACGGAGAACGCTATGAAGTCAACAGGAATGGTCAGAATGGTGGATCACCTGGGAAGGATCGTGCTTCCCATCGAGATCAGAAAAACCATGGATATCAAGGAAAAGGATCCCATTGAGATCTACACCGAGGAAGGCAAGATCATACTTATGAAATACCACCCCGCCTGCGTGTTCTGCAACAACGCCGACGACGTGGTCTATTTCAACGGTAAGCGCATCTGCCCCGAATGCCTCAGAAAGATCAAGACCCAGCTTTAAAAAAAGTGCCAAGCGCCCGAGGGCGCTTGGCTTTTACTTTGTGGATCAGCCGCAGCAGCAGGAGAGAACGATGAGGGCGATGATGATGATCCAGAGAGTGTTGTTGTCGTTAAAAAGACCGCAAAGGCAGTTGTTCATAGTGTACCTCCAAAAAAATTTCGAGCGGAGCTTGCCGCTCTCGATATCATATTATGACAGCGCCTTCTTTTATGTGACAAAAAGCAGCCTCGGCCGAGGCTGCTTTTTGTCATTTTCTATCGTTAGATACCGTAGTCACCGAGATCCGGCTGTTGATGAAGATATCCTGCCTGTCGGTCAGCTCGGAGCTGGTGTAATGCTCCAGCGGATAATTTGTCGGACGCAGCTTCATCTTGTACCGCGCCACGGCAATGCCGCAAACGGCGCCGCCCACCGCGACACCCGCCAGAAGAGCTATACCGATTATCATCAGCCAGGGCGTGGCGATCTCCTCATTAACTTTTTCGATGAAAGCAACGGCTCCCGAAGCAAGATCACTGCTCTTCCCTGCCTCGCGCAGGGCGCGGTCAAGACCGCCATCGGCCATTCTCTCGTCGGCGCGTCCGTAAACGCAGGCCGAAAACGTGGGATATCCTCCGTTTACGTCGATAACAAAGATGACAACGTCGTCCTCCCTGTCCATTCCCCTCTCGTCAAGGAAATCGCGACCGTCAAAGAATCCGTCCACCGCCGAATCGCATGTCACAACGTAAAAATTGCTGTTTCCCGCCCCCGAGATCGCCTTTTTGACGGCACTCTCGTCAGCCTCGCTCAAAATATCTGCAGAGTCGACGATCCGCTCCCCTGCGTCGTCCCCGCAGGAAACAAGAAGCGCGGCGCAGATCATAAGTATTGCAAGTGCAAAAACATATTTCATAAATCTCATAGCATCAACACCCCCAATGCTCCGGCAATGAGAGCCACAGCTCCCGCCACCGCGCCGAAAAGCGCGGACAATCTGCCCATACTCACGGGTAGCTTGCCGTAGATCTTCTCGGTGTGACCGTTCATGGCGAAGGTGTATTTTTTACCCTTTCGCTCATAATTGAGGATCCATATGGGCATCAGGGCGTACTCCCAATGGCTGTGCTTGACGTTGACGCGCACAAGCCCGGGGTCGACCATGGAATAGCCGTGAATGGTCGAGCGCAGAATGGTGGTGGCGTAGGAATTCATCCGCCCGCGCACCTCGCCCGTCAGCTCATCGCGGTTAATATCCCGCTTCTTGGCCACGTAGCCAAGCAGATAGGGCATGGAAAACTCGCGCAGAGAATCCGACGGATAGGGCAAAACGCCCTCGAGCATCTCCTTGTCCGCCTCGGTCAGCGCCGAGGTCACGATGTCCTCAAAATGAATGTTTGCCCGACGGTAGACCTTATAATCGGATACCTCGGTGTATCGCTTATTGCCCGAGCTCCAGCGGCGCACGCGGTGCGCCATTGTGTCGTAAGAGCTGTCGGTGTCGGCGTCCGTAACCCAGAAGGGGAAATATACGCCGCTGATCTTATCGGCCGTCTCGGGTGAGAAAAAGTCCCTCGGAACCAGCCATTTTTTCTTTGAAAAGGCAAGGAATCTGCTCTTCGCCTCCTCTTTGTCGAAGGCAAAGGGAATGATCCTCGAGGGCTGCAGCTCGCCTGACAGCTTGCCTTCAAGCACTATGGGGCTGTGGCAGAAGGCGCAGAGATCTGCGGCTGTGGATTCCTCCGCCGTAACCTGCGCACCGCAGTTCGGGCAGTAGTAGACCAGCATATGCTCGCAAAATTCCTCGCTTTTTTTCTGCTCATCCTCTGCCCTTGTATGAGCATCCGTGCCCTCAAGCTCGGTCTCCTCAAACTCGGAGAGACAGAATTCGCAACAGAATTTCTGCTTATCGGCATCGAAAAGCAGACCCGCGCCGCAATTCGGGCATTGATATGTAACAGTTGAACTCATATTGATCCCTTCAAATCAAAATCAAGGCTTGCGCGTGCCGCAATCGGGGCAGAACTTGCCCTCGTTCTTTTTGCCGCACTCGGGGCAGAACCAAGCGCTGTCCTCGGGTCGCTTCGCACCGCAATTCTGACAGAACTTACCGCTGTTTTCCTGACCGCAGGCGCACTTCCAGCTTCCCGATGCCGCAGGCCTCGGAGAGCCGCACTCCTGGCAGAACTTTCCTGTGTTCTCAGCACCGCAGGAGCACCGCCAAGCGCCCACCGTGGCGGCCTTCTCGGCCTTAGCGCGCTCCTCTGCCATCTGAGCCTGATTGGAAGCCGAGGCCGCACCCATAAAGCTGCCGCCCGCGTTCATACCGATACCCATACCCATAAAGGCCTGCGCACTGCCGTTTGCATTACTGCCCGCGGCCTCCATGCCGCGTGCCACAGCACCCTGAACGTAGCCCTCGCGCACCGCAGGATCGCCGAGCATTGCGCCCTGATTGCGCATATTAATGAGCTTCTTGGACTCGTCGTCGTAGGAAACGCTGGCGATACCCACCGACTGAACCTCAAATCCGCGCGTAGCCTTCCAATCCTCGTCGAGCTCGGTAGCCATATAGCGCGAAAGCTCGCGGGACTTGGATGCAACGTGGGAAATTCGGATGCCGTCCGCCGACATCTGATTGATAGCGGCCTGAAGAGCCTCAAGAAATTCAGAAAGATACTGCTCGTTAATAGCGGTCATATCCACACGGACCGCATCCCTCGGCACCACCTCGGCGTAGAACTTCAAGGGGTCGGTGATCTTGATGGAATATGTTCCGTGGGCGCGCAAAAAGAGCTCGGAATTGTAGAAATTATCGAAATAGTTGACCGGCGCGCGCGTGCCGAACTTGATGCCCTTGATCTCCTGCAGATTGACGTAAAATACCTGCTGCTTGACCGAGGGCACGCCGCCGTACTTAACGCGGCCGAAGGTCTCCTTCAGCGCGTCGCCAAGCTGACCGCAGAAAAGCGAGGGGGACGACGAGTTGTCCACCTTATAATAGCCGGGCTCGGCGGTAAAATCGACGACCTTGCCGCCGTCCACCAGCAGCATACACTGATTATCGTAAACGTGGATGATCGAACCGTTGGAGATCACGTCCTCGGTTCCTTTTTTGTTAGAATTGCGCTTGTCGTTGCGGCGAACCTTGACACCCTTGACAAAAACGGTGCCCTCGCTCATACCGTCGGCCTCAATGACCTCCTCCCACTGGTCGGCCAGACCGCCGCCGAGAGAGTTAAAAAATGCCTTTATAATTCCCATTTCTATCTCCTGATCATATGTATTTTATTTTAAGCAAAACACGCCCCGTACTTGTCGAGGCGTGTTTTATTCTCCGTAAAAAGTCCCACCGAGCCGTGTAACCGCACAATGAGCAACCCGGCATGTGCAGGGCGGTGCCCTATCCTCGGCTTTACTGCTTCCAACGTCCTTGCACGCTCCGAGACAAGTCAATCGTAAGCGCGAAGGGAGGCCTGCAAACCACCGCGGAATCTCGTTTTCGGGCTCCTTTAATGAATCGTGGGTTCAATTACACGATTATCACAAACCCGGTCGGATGGCAAACTTAATTACTTTGCGTCGAAGTCGATCTCGTCGGCGAAGGTATCGTCGAAATAATCGGCAACGTCGTCGAACTCATCGTCATCGTCGATGGTGACGAGCATCTCCTCACCGTCCTCAACAACGGTCTTGAGAATACCGTACTCAAGGTACTCGGAATCAACCTCATCCGCAGGAATGAAGGCGTAGTAGGTGGTTCCCTTCATCTCAACGCTTCCGATAATAACAAACTCGCTCTCAACACCGTTTTCGTCGGTGAGAGTGATCTTTTCGAGCTCCTGCTCGTTATCCTGTGCCATAGGCTTGTTTTCGCTCATGATTATCTCCAATTCAAAAAGTTTTTTATCACTAATATTGTAACCGAAAAAGCCCGTCTTGTCAAGAGGGATATTTATCAAAAATATCGCTTGCCATATATTTTATGCAGAACGAAACCCATCAATTCAAGTTTATTTGTCCGTTTTTCTTTTGAGTGCGCAAAAACTCTTGCAAAAATCGTTTTTTTATGATAAAATGATTGTGTATATTTGAATTAGGAGATTCCCTATGCGTAAAAAGATCAAAAATTTCCGTGATCTCGGCGGCATACAGGGCGCGCACGGCAAGTACATCCGCCCGGGTATGCTCTATCGCAGCGGTCACCTTGCGGCCATAAAGCCCGAGACCGTCGATATGATGCGCGACGAGAAGGGACTGCGCACCGTGGTCGACCTTCGCAGCCCGTCCGAGCTTGCGGAAAAGAGTGACGTCATACCGAAGAACGTAAAATATTATCATATTCCGCCCCTGAACGACGAGCAGAATCCGTCGATCAACCGCAAAAACCGCCTGCCCATCCTCAAGCGCATTATGAAAAAGGAGGGCGGCGCGAAGAAGCATCTGACCGACATTTACCGTACCCTCGTTACCTCCAAGGCATCACTTGAGGCCACGGCGAAATTTCTCCGCCTGTTAGCGGAGGACGGCACGTCGGCCACCCTCTGGCATTGCACTCAGGGCAAGGACCGCACCGGCATCGCCACCGCTTCCCTGCTTATGGCGCTGGGGGTCAGCCGCAAGGCTATTATGCGGGATTATCTGAGAACCAACCGCTCCTGCTTTATCAAAAACAAGCTCATATATATGGGAATGGTGGTGGCCACCTTCAGCTGGCGCAAGGCGCACTCGCTGAATATGGTGCTGACCTCACGCCGTTGCTATATGAACGCCGCCTTCGAGGAGATCGACCGCAATTACGGCGGCACCGAGGGCTACCTTAAAAAGGGACTCGGCCTGACGGACGATGAGATCCACCGTCTGCGCAAAAAATATCTTAACTGACAGGAGGCTCACGTATGACTCCCAATTATAAGGTCGTTTCACATTTTCGAGGTGACACGCAGGACGCCACCGGCCCCAAGTGCCAATTCCGCAGATACGCGGTCGAGGTCACTCTCGAGAATGCAAAGGCCGACCGAGGCTCCTTCAAGCTCCACGTGGGCGGCAGGCTCTTATATTATCTTGGAAAGCTGACCCCCGCGGGCATCGATGCCAAGGTGGATTTTGACGTCTCCCGCAAGCGCGGCGGACTTGAGGAGTTCCTCACCAATGACGTCGAAGTCAATTGGACGTCGGGCGAGCTCATCGACGCCACCGCCGAGGGCAAGAAAATAATAACTCTGCTCTTCTGCTTCTCCAAATGGGGCACCGAGTACGCCGAGCTTGAAAAGCACGACCCGCGTGAGCTTATCTCGCCCGCCGAGGGCTATACAGCCACCGCAGGCGGCGAAAACGCCACCGTCACCGATAACGAATATGCGGGTCCCATTAGCATAGACTTCACCCCGCCCCCCGTTCCCTCTTGCCCCGACGACCTCGACAGCGGCAAGCTTCTGACCCGCTTCGTCCTGATGTCCGACGCGCATATCGGCCCCACCTACCACGGCGAGGAATACGGCTGGCTTGAAAATATCGGCAAGCACCTTGAGGCGATCCACGCCGAGACCCCGCTTGATTTCGTCGCACAGCTCGGCGATAATATCGACGACGGATACCCACATAACTACCAGCGCGACTACGCGATCTACCTTGAGCAGATCAAAAAGCTGACGGTCTGCGACCCTATAAACCCCATCGAGGGACGCGCCGAGGGCAAGATCCCCCACTACGAGCTTGAGGGCAACCACGACTACTGCCCCGACCTCCGCTACCTGCGCAACCGCCTCTGGTTCACCGAAAGCGAGGCGGGAAAGGTCGCCTTCGTGGCCTTCTTTACAAGCTACGGCGGCTACCCTCTCCACCATTACGACGAATCGGGAAGCTACGAGAGCTACCGCTCCTACGGCGTCATCTCCGAGGAGACCGAAAAGTTCCTCGAGGAAAGCATACGCGAGGCCGCGGCTCAGGGCGCGAAGCATATCGTGCTCCTCAGCCACTTCGGCATATCCCAGCAGCTGAACGCCCCCGTCCTGCCCGAAAGCGGACTCGGTAAGCTCGATCACCTCTGCCGCGAATACGGCATCAAGCTCTTCTTCAGCGGCCACGAGCACAACTGCGATTTTCCCCACCGTATGTATAAGGACGTCCACGATTTCGATATGTCCACCGCCTATTTCTACTACGCCGCGGTCGAGATCTACGAAAACCTCTGCGAGATCAAAATTTACAGCGCAAAGGATCAATCGATCTTCCGCGTCGACCGCGTTTCACTTAAATAACAAAATCCGACCGCATAAAATGCGGTCGGATTTTTTAATGTCAAATGAAATCCTTTTTCTCTTCAAAAAGCGCGTCGTAATCAAGAGCTCTGCCCTTGACCCCGATGGCATCCCCAATGCAGGAGACCACCTGCTCGGTCATGACCCGCGCCGCGTCCTTGGTGTAATAGTGGGTCGTGTCCGAATGATACTCCTCTGGCATCCCCAACATCAGGGCGTGAAGATCGTTGATGATGCCGCCGTGCCGAAGCACGGTCTCTACCGCAACGGCGTTATAACGCTCAACGTCCCCGTTAAAACGCCCGAGCACCGCCCCCTCGGGCGGCTCGATCACAGGCGTGGAGGTGGCAAAGATCATCTTCGCCTCGGG
The DNA here is from genome assembly GCA_017451545.1 of Clostridia bacterium. Classification (GTDB taxonomy): domain Bacteria; phylum Bacillota; class Clostridia; order Oscillospirales; family CAG-272; genus RGIG3994. The sequence continues at coordinate 17,793 of JAFTOB010000032.1, forward strand.
CCACAGACGGCCTATCTCGGCACAAACGCGGTCAATATAGTCGGCATAATACTCAATGGGAACGAGATTTTTTCCGTCGTACCACCGAGCATTGTCCCAATGCCCCGCATTCCAGTGAATGCAGTCAAGACTACCGCTGAGCTTAAAGCGACTGTTCCAGGTCACAAGATCTCGCAGAACGTAGACCGAAAAACGGCAGTTCTCCTCGGGATAAAAAACCTCCGCCTCGCCCTCAAGCGACGCCTTGACGTACTTGTCATACCCTTGGCGAATGGAATCGCCGATCAACAAAACCTTTTTCATACTCCCTCCTACGTCGAGCTTGATTTAAGCTTATTATATATCACAGCATCCCAAAAGTCAACAAAAGATACCGACTTTTACCGTAAAAATACCGACCTCTACCATAACTCAATGATAATCAAAAAGCTCGTAAACCAGCTCTTTTTCCCTGCCCGTGTACTTTCTGTCACGAAGGAGATAGGGCATATCCTTCGTGCTGCCGATCTCGACCTTGTCACGGTATAGGGATTTTAAATATATCAAATATTCAAGCGCTTCGATAGTGCTCATCTTCTCAAAGCTCTGAAGGCCGAACGAATATCTGCTTTGATCCCCAAATTCAAACCATATGGATATACGCCGATTTGGTCCGGGATGCATGCCGGTGCCATTGGATATGATTATTTTTATTTTCTGCGCATCCTCCGCGCTTCTTTCGTCCACAAGCTCATTGAAGGAATTGTAGGTGTATAGCTTGCCGTCGGAATCAAGCTCACGCCGCGGGTAAATGGCAAACAGCGAAATGGCGATCGATACAGCGAGCAGGCCCGACACAATAGATGTGTACAGTATGACCTTCTTCTTTTTCTCGGGCCACACGTGCTTCTTGAAATCGTCACTGAACAGTGGGTATGTCATTATAATACGCTCACCGCGCTTGGGCTTAAATTTCTTGTTTCCGAATATAGGTTGCTTTCGACTTATCATCATGCAAACGGGAACGGCAAACACCCAAGGAAATACGATCAGGGAAAAAAAACAGAGCAACGCCGCCGCGGGCTCCGCCGCCACGGTCCTTTCGTTCATAAACGCGATATTTACAGGCATTGTCAGAAAAAACCACATAATAAAGACAAAAAGCCCTACGTCAAGCAAAATAAGCGCAAAATATATAAACTTGTCAAGCGCCGAAAGCGGCGCTTTTTTGCCTTTCAGCTTTCTCATTTTTCCTCCTTCCCCTTGCACAGAATACAGTAATAGCAAACCTAAATCTTGCGATTTTTATTCCTCGTCCTCGTCGCGCTTGTGGTATCTCCAGCAATCACCGTCAAGACTGAGGCTGTCATAGTGGCCGTCAAGATCATCGGGATTCCCCTCAAAATTTACGCAATCGAGACATTTTTTTCGCACAGCTTCACGGAGCCTGCGCTCATACTCGGCGAGAGGCATAACCTCGCCGCTTATCTCCTCAATGCAGCGCACTAACCCAAGGTTCACGTAAACGGTCTTTTTGTCCTCCTCAATAAAATAAGGGGCAACGCAGCGATCAAGATTGTACATAGTCATTTTAATAAACTTCCGACTGTCGTTGTTTGCAAATTCAACGAATTCTTCGATGTTTTTGATTCCTGCCGGGAACTCGTAATAGCCGGAACAATTAAGAACGAGCAGCTTCATTTTTCTTTCTCCTTAACAGTTTTGAGTTGTCAAAGCGGTCTCGGATTTTTGCCTTAAAGCAACCGCTTTTTTATATTTTTCAGGGTTTTTTCAACTGTCTTTTGCTCGAAATCGGCATACAGATCAAAATCGCTGAAGGTGCCGCCCTCATCGTTCGACCAGCCGATGAGCCATTGACCCCGACGGTCGTCGTCCAGATTCTCGCTGTCCGACTTGTAGCGGAAAATATAATATTCCTCCTTCTTCTTGACCTTGCCGAGAAATTCGATCAGATCGGGCTGCTTCCCAAGCTCTGTGGGATAAGTCAGCCAATGCACCAGATCGCTCTTTGCAAGATATACGGGATCGGACAGCTCGGCCGGGAAAAGCGAGCTCGCCCCATACTGCTTCAGAAGCGAATACGTCATGTCGGCGTAAACCATATCCTTTGCAAGCGCCTCAATGACCTCCGCGGAAATAGCCTGCTTTGCCTTCAGAAGAGTCGCCGCCGCGTAATAATTCACGTTGTTCTTCCCGAGCGTCAAAACCTCCTTCAAAAGAGATATGACGGTATCATTCAAGAAATACGCCGCCACGTCGCAGGCAACCTCTAAATTGTTGACCGCATCTTCGTCAAGCGGAGAGCTCACGTACCGCCCGATCTCGGCGGCAACGTGATCCGCAAACAGCTTTTTCGACTCGGGCGGCAGAGCCTCAATTCCGCTTCTGTAATGAAGCAAGCCCTGATAAACCTGACCCTTCCGGAACTCATCGCGCAGAGGAACGACCGAAGCCAGAAGCTGGCTGACGGTGGCCCCGTCATTCTGACCGTCTCTGAAAATAGCGTCAATGGCGTTCTCAACGAATCTTTCACGGTCAACGATCTCGGTCAGCGTCTTTATATTGTTCAGATCCGACATACCGATCTCCGCGGGTGAGGCGTGACAGAGCATAACAATGCCGAGTATATTGTCCTCGTACCCAAACACCTCGTCCTTTTCCCTGTAGGTGGAAAGCGACGGGATCAGCTCAATGAGATTTTTCACCTCTTCAAGAGCAAATTTTGCAAGCTCCTTTTTGTCCTCAGCCGTGGCTTTGATCTTTTTGCTCTGAAGCCCGTTCACAACGACCGACAAAAGTCTCTCCTTAGTAGAAAAGCTCTCGACGTCCCTGACGTCCTTAATAAATGAAGTAAAATTAGCCATATGTCCTCCCAATAATCACGGCAACGCCGTGCATATCATCCGCGCCCCGCGCGGCATATCATCAGCCCGAAGGGCTGCATCTCATTATCTCCTTCCCATTCCCCCGATACCGATCCTATGCAGACCGCGCTTGTTGATCATAGGAAAATACTGACCGCTCGCAACAACAAAATGGTCAACGAACCGAATGTCGGTGCGATCAAAAATAAATTGAAGCTCCGAGGTGGTCATAATGTCGTCCTCACTGGGCTCGGGCAGGTCGTTTGGATGGTTGTGCGCCATGGCAACAGCCGCCGCGTGCAGAGCAAAAGCACGTGCAAGTATGTCGCGAAAGGGCACGCGCGCCGCAAATTCGCTTCCTTGACAGACCTCCTCCACCGCAAGAATACCGCCGTTGGCAGTGAGATACATCACAGCCACGGTCTCGCGCGAGCAACGTCCTATAAGGTCAACGAAAAAGCAACCTATCTCATGAAGACTCGAAACTTTCCCCTTTTCGGGACGGGCACTCTTGTCATAGACTTCAACGAATTCGCCGAGAAACTTCAGAAACGTCGCGCTCTCGCGCCCGATACCCTCAACGTTGACAAGCTCGTCTACAGACGCCGAGCATACGTCACGCAGGCAGCCGAACTGCTTCAGCAGACGGTGCGCGGTCTCGTTTGTATTCACTCTCGGCTGGGTATAAAAAAGGGCGAGCTCCAAAACCTCGTGCTCCTCGAAGTCCCGAAGACCGCACTCAAGAAATCTCTTCTTAAGTCGCTGCCTGTGTCCATCATGTAACCCGGACATAAATATTCTCCTACCTTCCGCCCTCGGCGGACTAAATTTTATTTTTTACAGTATACCAAAATTCGAACAATTTGTCAAGTGAATTCGCCAAATATGCGCATTGCATATGTATAGGCGGTCATATCAAGCCGAATTGTGCACAGATCAAATCTCAAACGCAAACAAAAAGCCCGAGGCGATGCCTCGGGCTTTGTTTGTATTTGGGAAAACCGAACAAATCAATTATATTTACACTCCGATATATGCGCCGCTGTTTTTCAGTGAGCTTTGCAGCTCGCCGACGCTGATCTCGCGCACGGAGGCTTTGCTTCTTGCCGCCAGGCCGATGGCCGCACCCGCCGCCTCGCCAAGGCAGCAAACAACGGGCATGATCCTATACGAAGCCTGCGCCCCGTGGTCGGAAGATATACATCTTCCCGCCACCAGCATATTCGCAGCTCCCTTAGGAATAAGACTGCGGTAAGGAATGGTATAGTAAGCACCCGCTGGGAAATAGTAATGGCTGGTTCCCGTTCCCTCGGGATTGTGAATATCAATGTCATAGTTGCAGGCCGCGATGGCATCCTCAAACTTCACACAGCTTCTGCAATCTTCTTCGGTCAACACGTAATCGCCGACGATCATACGGCTCTCACGGACGCCGATCTCAGCCGCCGTCATCATAAGGAAGCTGTTCTCAAGCCCGTCGGCGTGCTTTTTCATAAAGTCGTATATCTCGTATACCTGCTTGCGCGCCATCACCTCCGCCTCTGTTACCTCCTCAGGCGAGGTGGGGTTCTTTCTTACCACTCTCGTAGTGTTAAAATGTAGCACGTTGTGTATCGGCGTTTTGAAAACGAGGATATTTTCTCTCGGATTGATCAGCTCGCCCGCCGCAAGACTTTGCGCGTGCGCGATCTTCAAGCGCTCTCGGCTTGCATAAAACCTCTCAACGTCCACGTTTCCAAGACGGAAGCACAAGGTCATAGGCTGACACAAATGGTCGGACTCCCTGCCGAGAACCGTGGGGCATCCCGCAAGATACGCAAGCTGAGCGTCTCCCGTGGCATCGATAAAATAATCAGCCTCGATCTTCATCTCGCCGCTCTTGGTCGCAACCGTTATCGACTCAATACGCTCATCACGCTTCTCTGCTTTGAAAATATAGGCGTGGAAAAGCAGGTCGACCCTCGCCTCGGCCACCATTTCATTGAGAATATATTTCAGCTCTTCTTCGAGGAAGCTTTTTCCGCTGATCGCATTATTCGCTTCCAGACGGTCCCATATTTCTTTAAATATGCCGGATGAAAGATCCACGCGACGCCCGTCGATCTCTGTCCAATAGGGCATAAAAGGATTGACGAGACAATTCACCGCCGCGCCGCCGAGACAGTTTGATTTTTCAACAATAAGAACCTTGACCCCGGCTCTTGCAGCCGCAATGGCCGCCGCCACGCCCGCAAAGCCGCCGCCGATCACGGCAAGATCGTATTTTTTCATATTAAACTCCCGTTTTTTTGTTTCATTATATCACCTTCATCCTGTTTTGTCTTACACAAAAGGCAGAAAAAGCTTGCACAAAAGATACTTATATGGTATAATAAAGCAAAAAAGTATAGCGGAGATATGAAAATGCAAGATCTTCAATTTCTGATAGATATGCTCACCAAGGGAAGAAAGCTACATATCAGCATCTTGGATCTGAGCGGTATATTAAATACCCCCTCAACAAAAATATCCTTTGATAACGTGATCCATTCAAAAATGTTTTGTAATATTGCAAAATCCACGGAAAAGGGCTACCGCCTGTGCCAGCGCTGTAAAAAGCTTGCAAACACCAAAGCTGTCGAATATAAAAAACCGTTTTGTGGATACTGCCTATACGGACTTTACGAAGCCGCCGTGCCTGTTATCATAGGCGAAACTGTAGCCGCGGTCGTCTACGTTGGGAACGCGATCACAGACACAGATCAGACCTATCGCAGAATAGACAAAGTGTGCCGCTATACAAAGGTCGATCGCCAACAGCTTTATGAACAAACGAGAGAATGCGAATGTCTGAATGATGAGGATGAACTTTTGAAAATTGCCGAAATTGTTTGCGACTACATCAAAATGCTATATGTAAAAGAGCCAAAAACGCCCGACTCTATGCATTGGTTGGTTTTGGCTCTCAAACAATATGCCGAGCAAATGTACTGTTCAAACCCGACACTAAAGGATCTGTCTGCCGTTTATCATAAAAACGAGAAATATATGGGGCGTTTGTTTGCAAAAGAAATGCATACGAGCTTTCACGAATACTGCCTTTCATTGAAGCTGCAAAAGGCCGAGACACTATTGCTCGGAACAAAGGCTAAGATCATTGACATCGCACTTGATTGCGGATTCGACAACATTTCATATTTCAACAGAACCTTCAAAAAGTGATACGGCATGTCTCCGAGTGAGTATATTATTAAAAGTAATATTGCAAAAAATAATTACAGGCAGAACTCTTGCTTTTCACGGTGATTTGTGATACAATGAATTATAACTTAAAAGTGAAGGATAC
>JAFTOB010000033.1 GCA_017451545.1 Clostridia bacterium
TCGCGCCCCCCGAGGGGTAGGGATGCGGTACCTGTAGGTTGATTGTTTAGCGGATGCCGTGAAATCCGTTTGAACCCTTCAAATTTCGATTTGTCGCTCACCTCACCGTCGGGTGATTGTGTACGATTAAAGGTCACGTCACCCGATCCTTGCCCGCCGGGGCGCCCGGCCGTCACCCGATTTTTCGCCGTCGGCCGTTGCCGACCCGATTTGTCGTCGGTATATTCGCTTTGAGAGACGTTTGAATTTATTTTCTGTTTTTGCCAACTTTTTCGGCAACGGGAACGGGAATGGCGACTTCGGATATTACGCCGTCGATATCGGCCACGCTTCCCATATTGTAAAAGCAGGTCTTGCCGAATTTACTGCTGTCGCAGAGCAGGATCTTCTTTTTGCAGGAGCCGAACATGGTCATGCGCAGATTGGCCTCCTCGATGATCCGCTCGGTCATCATGCCATCATCGGTCAGGCCGTGGCAGGAGAAAAAGAGGATATCGGCGTTTATTTTGCGCACGAAGCTCTCGGCGCTCTCGCCCACGTAGGAAAAGGAATTTGTGATCATCTGTCCGCCCGTGCAGAAGGTGCGGATGTTGGCCTCGGCCAGAGCCACCGCCGTTTTCGCGCCGCTGGTGATGACTAAAAGATCCTTATACCGCGCAAGGTAGGGAACAAGATGGTAGGCGCTGGTGGAACCGTCGAGCATTACCACCATACCGTCGCTGACGAGCTCGGCCGCCCGCGCGCCCATCTCGCTTTTCGCGCTGCTCTTTTCGTGCTCGCGCAAAAGAAAGGGAATCTCGCTGTCGGCGGCCACGCGGTTGAGGATGGCACCGCCGTATCTTTTGGTTATGATGCCCTTGCGGTGGAGCTCGGTGAAGTCGCGGCGCACCGTGGGCTCGCTGACGCAGAGTCGCGCGGCCAGCTCGCGCACCGTGAGCTCGGGGTCGCGGTTCAGCTCCTCGAGTATTTTACGGTGACGTTCACTTATCATCATGATTTTTTACCTCTGTTTATGATTATTTGCGATTATTTTGACGGTTAAATATGATTATTTATAAAAATTATCGGCTCTACTTGACTTTTTGATCAATTTATGGTTCAATTATAGTATAAATTTTTAAATTTGTCAACAGCATAAGGAGATTATTATGAAAACTACCGCAGTTCGTCTTTACGGCGCGTGCGATATGCGCCTTGAGAGCTTTGAGCTTCCGCAGATCGGCGAGCGCGAGGTCCTGCTTCGCGTGGTGTCCGACTCGCTTTGCGCCTCCACCTACAAGGCCGTCAAGCAGGGCACGGCTCACAAGCGCGTTCCGCCCGACATTGCCGAGAAGCCCATCATCATCGGTCACGAGATGTGCGGCGAGATCGTTGAGGTCGGCTCGGCCATCACCGACAAGTGGCAGGTGGGTCAGAAGATCGTTATTCAGCCCGCTCTGAAGCTCGAGAGCGGCTACGACCCCGGTTATTCCTATCAGTACATCGGTGGCTCTGCCACCTATGCCGTCGTGCCCGAGATCGTTATGGAGCGCGGCTGCATGATCCCCTACGAGGGTGATGCCTTCTTCAAGGGTTCGCTGGTAGAGTCCCTCGGCTGTGTGCTTCGCGGCTACAAGGGCTTCTATCACACCGATTACGAGACCTACATCAGAACCGACGGCGCAAAGCGCGGCGGCAAGCTGGCCATTCTCGGCGGTGCGGGCCCCATGGGTATCGGTGCCGTTGAGCTTGCCACGGGTTACGCCGGTCTTGCTCAGGTCGTGGTTACCGACCTTAACGCCGACCGTCTCGCCTATGCCGAGGCCAAGTCCACCCCTGCCGAAGCGGCAAAGCGCGGCTGTGAGCTGATCTACCTCAACACGGGCGATCTTGAGGATCCCGTTGCCAAGCTGCTCGAGATCTCGGACGGCGGCTTTGACGACGTATTCGTTATGGTTCCCGTTCCCGCCCTCTTTACCATGGCAGAGCAGATCTGCCGCGAGGACGGCTGCGTCAACTTCTTTGCGGGCCCTGCCGTCCATCAGATGCCCGGCTCGCTGAACCTCTACCGCGTGCATTACGACGGCATTCACGTAGTCGGCACTGCGGGAAGCATTCCCGAGGACACGGTCGACACCATACACCTCATTGAGGAGAACGCCATCAATCCCGGCGCCATCGTTTCCCACATCCTCGGACTTGGCGCGGTCATCGACACCATTATGGCTATGGAGCATCCCAGCGGCGCAAAGAAGGTCTGCTATCCCGCACTTGATCTGCCCCTTATCGCCATTGAGGATCTGCCCGAGCTTGGCAAGACGAATCCGCTTTATGCGAAGCTTGCCGAGATCGTTGCCGCCAACGGCGGCCTCTGGTGCGCCGAGGCCGAGAAGTATCTGCTTGAAAACGCACCGAGGATCTGAAAATGAAGATAATCACACTTACTCTCAACCCCGCCTTTGACGTTCACTGCCACGTTGAGAATTTCTCGCTCTACCACGAGCATCTGGCAAAGATCACCGACCGCGACGCCAGCGGAAAGGGAATCAACATTTCCCGCGCGCTGAAGGCCTGCGATACCGAGAGCCTTGCTCTTATGGTGCTGGGCGACGAAAACGGCGAGAGCTTTGCGCGAGCCATTGCCGCCGACGGGCTCAGGTCGAAGTCCGTGACCGTTCCCGGCCGTATCCGCGAGAACATTACGGTTCACACCAACGGCGCGCCCGAGACTCGCATCAGCTTTGCGGGCTTTGCCGCCGACAAGACCCTGCTCGACCAAGTGAACGCCCTGCTTGAGGGCGAGCTTGACAGCGAGACCCTTGTCACCTTCACGGGACGCAATCCCGAGGGGCTCGATATGGCCGACGTGAAGTATTTCATCCGCGGTCTTGAGGCCCGCGGCGCGCGCGTGGTCATTGATTCCCGTTCCTTTACTCTTGAGGACATTCTCGACGTCCGCCCCTGGATGATCAAGCCAAATCAAGAGGAGATCTCGGCCTATCTCGGCCGACCCATCGAGAGCTTTGACGAGGTGGCCGCGGCGGCCGAAGAGCTTTACGGCAAGGGCATCGCCAACGTTATGATCAGCCTCGGCGAGCAGGGCGCGATGATCGTTTGCGATAACGGTCGCTTTGTTGCAACGCCGCCTCGGATCGACGCCATTTCCACCATCGGCGCGGGCGACAGCTCCATTGCGGGCTTCCTTGCCGCCACCGCCGAGGGAGAAGAGCCCGAGGAGGCACTCCGACGTGCCGTTTGCTACGGTAGCGGTGCCTGCCTGACCGAGGGAACCCGTCCCCCGAGGGCCGAGGACGTTGAGTCCCTTATGCATCGCGTGACTCTCAAAAAGATATAAAATACGCAGAACCGCTTGATTTTTTGTCGGATCTGTTATATAATGGAAGGGCGACCTCTGTATATGAGGTCGCCCCGAAATTTATTTGGAGGTAATTATGAAAAAATTATTTCTTGTTATGCTCGCGATGCTTCTGATCTTCGCCGTGTCCTGCGGCGGTGAGGGCAACGATGGCACAGATACCACGAAAGCTCCCGAGACCACCGCGGCTCCTTTGACGTCCGAGCCCGATGACACGCCTGCGGATACTCCTGCTGTCACCGATACACCTGACGCGACCACCGAAGCTCACGATGCGACAACAGAAGCTCCCGACGTGACCACCGAAGCCCCCGCAACCTCCGACGGCATCGCGGTCGGTAGTGATACCGACGAGCGTCCCTGGGGCGAGCCCCATTTTCCTGCATAATTTATAGATCGAGGTAATAGTTATGTCTACACTCAAGCAAAGATTTCTTCTCGTTTCCGATATGCACTATACCACCGACAGAACGGCCGATGAGCTGAAGCTCATCTACCCCGACGCAAAGGCCTCGGTGGCGTCCGGCACTGCCTTCGGTATGACCCAGAACGCCAAGGTGCAGAAGGTTTACGCCGATATTATGGAGGAGAACCGCCGCTCGAAGCTCGACGGTGTTCTTGTTCTCGGGGACCTGTCCATTGATGATTACGATTACCGCAAGCTGCCCCATAACTACTGCCGCCGCTTCAAGGAGGAGTGCATGGACAAGCTCCCTTGCCCCGCCTACGCCATCCCCGGCAACCACGACAGCTACACCAACGATAAATGGGTGGAGGTCTTCGGCTACGACCGTCAGTACTGTGTCGAGTTCGGCGAGTCGGTGTTCATTATGGCCGACACCTTTGCGGCTACTCCCGCAAATCCCTCAAACCCCGCCTCGGGATCGCCCCACACTCTGCTTGACGCGGATTTTCTCACCGAATGTCTCGAAAAATACTCGGGCAAGAATATCTTCCTCTGCGCTCATCACTTCAACGCAGACCGCACCTTTGACGATACCACCAAGCAGATAATCAAGGACAATCCCGATATCGTATGCCTTTTCCGCGGCCACGTGCACATCAACAGCGTCATCGAGCTCGGTGAGGACTTCGGCGGCAAGCAGCTCATTGATATCGGCGGCTACGGCTACTCGGGCCGCAAGGTGGACGGTAAGTGGGACTTCAACGTATTTGATTTCAAGTGGGCCTGGGGCTATCAGATCATCGAGGTCTACGACGATAAGATCTACACCTACCACGTAAAGACCGACAACCGTTATATCGGCTCCAACGGCGAGTTTGACGTAAAAGAGACGGTCGAGGGCGAGGTCGAATACAAGGTATGACGGCTATAA
>JAFTOB010000034.1 GCA_017451545.1 Clostridia bacterium
ACCCTCCGACACCGTAGGGGCGCACTGCGTGCGCCCGCCCGAGGACGCCCCCGCCGCAGAAACGGTCGAGGAACCCGTTTTCGCCGAGGAATATTGCCCGCCCACCGTCGAAATAACCGAGGAGGAGCCCGAAATTCCCGCCGATATTCTCGACGACGAGGGCTCTGCCGAGCTCGTCGAGGACGGGGACTTTGAGGAATCCGAGCCCGAAAATCCCGTTTCGGACATCAGCTACGAAAACGTGAAGGAGTCCGACGTCGACGTTATGGTCGCCCTTGGCTTCGGCGACAAGATACGCGATAAATTCGGTGACGAGCGCATAATGCGAGCCACCAAAAACCTCCGCAAAAACGCGGAAATCGACGAAAAGGAGCGCGCCTTCGGCTACGTGGGCGAGGAATTTACCGAAAAGGATCAGGTCGCGTCGATCCGCGCCGCCTTCGTGCGCGACAGACGGAATCTGATCATCAGGCTGACCGTCACGGCGGTCTTCGCCCTCGCACTTCTGCTCCTTGAAAACGCCGCCCTTTTCGGCATCACCCTCGGCGGCATTTTCGACCCGTACAAGTACCCAACCGCACACGCGATGCTGTCGCTTCAGCTCCTTGTGCTCTGCGCGCTGCCCTCCTGGCGCAGCCTCTACGACGGAGTTGTCTCTGCCATTTCGGGCAAGGCGACGGCTCGCTCGGTGCTGGCGTTCACTCTGGGCATCGTGGCACTTTACGATATACTTATTGCAATAATCGCGCCGTCTGACGGCATTTGCCTTTACAATTTCCCCATGGCGTTGGGGCTTTTGCTCTGCACAGGTGCGGAATATCTTGACCTGCGCCGCGAGAACGCAACCTTCGAGATCTTAGCACAGAGCGACGAGCTCTACGCGCTGACCGACGCGGGCGACACCCCCGACGGTCGGATAATGATCTCGGTGGAGCGCACCCGCTTTGTCAACGGCTACTTTGCGCGGACGGGTCGCCACGAGATCAGCTCGAACGCGCTGATCCTCACCCTCGTTCCCATCGCCGCCGTCGGCATTATCGTTGCCGTGGTCTGCGCCGCGCTGGGGCAGGGAATTTCCCGCTCTCTCGGCGGCTTTGCGGGCGTTGTGGCCTTTGGCGCACCCCTTTCGCAGATCATGGGCGCCGCTTGGGCCGAGCTCAATATGTCGGTGACACTCAGCAGCCGCGGCGCGGCGGTCATCGGCAACAGCATTGACGACGAATACTCAAAGGCGGGCATCCTCGCACTTGACGACAGCTACGCCTTCCCGACGGGCTCTGCCAAGATCGTCGGAATGCAGATCTACAACAACAGCGAGATCTACGATACCCTTTATAATCTGAACGCCCTGTTTTCGGTGGCGGGCGGTCCTCTGCGTGAGCTCTTTTACGATTCGGCCAAGGAGCTCGGAAATCCCGAGTCGGCCGAGCTCGGAGAGTACGGCACCGATTTCGTGTCGGCTAAGATCGACGGCATCCGCCGGGTCTGCGCGGGCTCCCGTGAGGCACTTACCCTGCGCGGCATCGCCCTGCCCGACGACTTGACGGGCGACGAGGACTACACGGTCATGTATTTCGCCGTCAACGGTCGCGCCTGCGCAAGAGTTGACTGCATTTACAGCTTCGGCTCGGATTTTGAGGACACGGCCGAGCTGCTTGAGCGTGAGGGCATCAGCCTGCGCGTGCGCTCCCTCGACCCCAATATCAACGAGTCGCTGACCGAAAAGCTCGGCGCGCGCGGCCGCGTTGAGGTCTCAAAGGAGGAGCATCACGCCCTTACGGACGAGCTTGATGCGGGAATCGTATCAAAGGTCGGCGTGCGCGGCCTTGTGCGCCCCCTCGTGCTTCGCCGAAGAACGCGCGGAGTTATGCGCGCGTGGTCGATCGCGGGCTATCTCGGAATGGCGGCCTGCACGGCCTTCGGAACTCTGCTCACCGTCGGAGGCGCGACGCTCGGCCTTTCGGCCCTTGCCGCCCTTTGCCGCTTGCTCTGCTTCCTTCCCATCGTCGGTCTGGTCTTCTACGCGGGCCGCGGAAACAAGAAATTTTGAATGGAGATTTAAGCCTTGTCAGATAAAAGATCAGTTCTTCTGAAATCGGTCTCAAAGCCCGGACGCTATTCGGGCGGCGAGTACGGTCAGATCATCAAAAACAAAAAAGCGGTGAACGCAAGATTTGCGTTCTGCTTCCCCGATACTTACGAAATAGGAATGTCCAATCTCGGCGTGCGAATCCTCTACGGCGCCCTCAACGAGCAGGACGATATCTGGTGCGAGCGCGTATACGCCCCGTGGGATGATATGGAGGCCAAAATGCGCGCCGAGAATATGCCTCTGACGGCTCACGAAAGCGGCGACCCCGTGGGTGAGTTCGACATCGTGGCCTTCACTCTGCAGTACGAGCTTTGCTACACAAACGTGCTCAATATGCTTGAGCTTGCGAATATTCCCCTCCTCGCCGCCGACCGCGGAGAGGATGCCCCCATCATCATCGGCGGCGGCCCCTGCGCCTATAACGCCGAGCCCCTTGCCGACTTCTTCGATTGCTTTTCCATCGGAGAGGGCGAGGAAAATCTCGTGGAGTTCACACGCCTTTATATAAAGATGAAGCTGGATCACACCTACACCCGTGCGGGCTTCCTCCACGAGGCGGCCAAGATCGGCGGCATCTACGTGCCCTCGCTCTACGAGGTCACCTATAACGGGGACGGCACCGTAAAGTCATACGAGCCAAAGTTCGACGATATCCCGCGCCGCGTTACCAAGCGCATAATGAAGGACATGGACAAGGCCTATTTTCCCAAAAAGCCGGTCATGCCGTATATCGAGACGGTCCACGACCGCATAATGCTGGAGGTCTACCGCGGCTGCATCCGCGGCTGTCGATTCTGCCAGGCGGGAATGGTCTACCGTCCCGTCCGCGAAAAGACCCCCGAGGTGCTCTGCGATCAGGCCAAGTGCCTCTTTGAGGCCACGGGCTATGACGAGATCTCGCTTTCGTCCCTGTCCATCAGCGACTATTCGCGTCTGCCCGAGCTCTGCAATCTGCTCCTCGAGTGGACGCCAGAAAGTATGGTCAGCCTCTCCTTGCCCTCCCTGCGCGTGGATAATTTCTCACGCGAGCTGATGGAGAAGGTGGAGAGCGTGCGCTCCTCGTCCCTGACCTTCGCCCCCGAGGCGGGAACCCAGAGACTGCGCGACGTTATCAACAAAAACGTCACCGAGGAGGATCTGATGAGAACCGTCACCACCGCCTTTGAGGGCGGCAAGACCTCGGTAAAGCTCTATTTTATGCAGGGCCTCCCCACCGAGACCGAGGAGGATCTGGACGGCATCGCCGCCCTCGCCGAGAGCGTTATCCATCAGTTCTATCAGACCCCCAACCGCCCCAAGCGCGCACCGCAGGTGACCATCAGCGTGGCCTGCTTCGTGCCGAAGCCCTTCACGCCCTTCCAATGGGAGGCGCAGGACGATCTCGAGACCCTGCTGGCAAAGCAGGAGTATCTCTATCAGAAGATAACCGACAGAAAGATCAAATACAACCACCACGACGCGCAGGTATCGAGGGTCGAGGCCGCGCTGGCAAGAGGCGACAGACGTATGTCGGCCGCCCTGCTTGAGGCTCACCGCCTCGGTATGCGCTTCGATGCGTGGAGCGAGTTCTTCAGCTACGAAAATTGGCTTCGCGCCTTCGAGGGCGCGGGGCTCGATATGGCGTTTTACGCCAACCGCCGCTTCGGCGACGATGAGATCCTGCCTTGGGAGATCATCGACTGCGGCGTGACGCGCGAGTTCTTCGCCCGCGAGAGGGAGAAGGCCTACGCCGCGAAGACTACAAAAAATTGCCGCGAGCAATGCTCGGCTTGCGGCGCAAATAAGCTGGGAGGTGAACGGTCTTGGTGTCCGAATGCAAAAAATCCTCTGTGATGTCGGCCTTCGATAAGCAGAAAATGAAGCCCCTGAAGGACCCTATCCCCATGCGCCTTAAATTTCGCAAGGTGGGCGACCTTCAGTATATCTCCCACCTCGACCTGCAAAGGGTCATGAGCCGCATCATCGTGCGCTCGGGCATCCCCGCGTGGTACACCCAGGGCTTCAATCCCCACGCAAAAATGACCTTCGCGCTGCCTCTTTCTGTAGGCACGCAAAGCATTTGCGAGTTTATTGATATCAAGATCGACCGAGAGATCCCGACCTCGGAGATCCTCGACCGATTGAACGCGCAGGTTACAGAGGATATGAAGTTCTCGGCCGCCTACGTGCCGACAACGAAGCTGGCGCAAATCGCTTGGGTCAGCTACGAGATCAATATCTGCACCGATACGTCGGACGGCACTCTGGCCGATAAAGTCAAGGGCCTTCTCACCACACGCCCGCTGATTATGAAAAAGCGCTCTAAATCAGGCGAGCGCGAGGTGGATATCCTCGATTATTTCAAGAGCGTGACGGTGGAGCAGGGTGAAACCTTGACTCTCCGGGTCATGCTCCGCGCGGGCGAGGGCTCGCTGAACCCCGAGATGATCGTCACAGCCCTGCGCGACCGTCTCGGCCTCCTCGCCACCGCCGAGGAAAGCTACACCATAATGCGCACCGGCGTATACTTCGAGGACGGACGGGAGTTTGAATAAAAACCAAAGAGGCTTGAGCTTTCAGGCCTCTTTTTTTGTCTCGTGAATATACAGATATTTATTGACTTTATATGACAAATGTGTTATAATTATAAAAATATTTTGTCAATAATATGATGCCCGAAGAGGGCGGACAGGAGGCTTTTTATGCAAATGAACAGAAGCTCGGATCATCCGAGAGATACGGTGGACAGGATCTGCGGAGGCGGTAAGGTTCTCGCGCTGGCAATTTTCGTTGGTATCCTGCTTGTGATCTCGGCGGTGGCGGTCTTCACCGAAAGTCCGGATTTTACAAAGGTAGAGCTTTTCGGAATTGAGATCGATCTCAGCTTTATCCCGTACGTGGGAGCCATTCTCGAGACCGCGACCAACATAGCGTTCGCCTTCGGTCTTGTTTCACTTCTGCCCATGGCGTTGATCACGGTCGGACTGCTTATGGCAAGATTCGGCTCGGATGAGAAGCCCATGCTTATCGGTATTTATCTTGTCAAGACCGCCTTGTGGCTTCTTGCGCTTTCCGAGATCGTTGCTATGGTATGCTACGTGTTCCCACTTCTTTCCATCGCGCTTACAATCGATATTATGATCGCGTTTCCCCTTTATATAGTGATCCTTATTATCGCGTCGTATTTTTCGTTGAGATCGCTGTACTTCAGCAGCTTCTCGGGTATGGTCGGATCCCTGGCCGAAACCTACCGTTTCGGCGTGAATATGACGTCTCGCTCGGGATATGTCACGTTTATCAGCTGGATCTTTGCCATCGTCAATATTCTTATGTCGCTGTCGGGCGGCCCTTTAAGCATTGTTTGCGGCGTGGCTCTCGGCATCTCGTTGATCCTTGCAAATCTTTGCTTCGGCGAATATAAAAAGCTTCAGGGAACTGTCAGATCCAAGGAAAAGAACGAGGCACTTATTGCCGTGATCTCCGACCCGCAAAACGCGGACGAGATCGGAGAAATGGGCGTCGCCGTAAATGAGAACGGCAAGCTCGTTACTACAGGGCTCATCAAATACCTATTTGGCACTTACGTGCTCAGCGAGTCCGATGAAAAGGCACCCGAACAGCAGGCACAGCCGTCGCCCGAGGCAAGCTTCGTCGTCAAAGAGCAGCCGTACGTCGCGCCGACACCCGCGCCGCGAACCTATAATAGCGGCCCCTCGACCTACACCCCTTCGCCCCTGGTCTACGCACGCGCTCCCGAGCCCAAGCCCGAGCCCGCACCCACGCCGGTATTTGCGCCGACGCCCGTCGTCAGGGAAGAGCCTAAGCGCGAATACGGTGCGCCGCGGGTCACTGAGCTCAAGGGCTCGCCCCTCAAGCTTTTCGGCTCGGATATTGAGGAGCTTGCGGAGAATTACGAAATTATCGGCAAGAAGCAGTATAAAGAGGAGTCGACAGCTCCCATTACCCCGACCGCCGCGGTGGTGGTCTTCGACAGCTTCTCGGAAAACAAGCTGCTTCGTATGGCTTGGAAGAACAAATCGGGCTACGGCATCACATCCGTAAGCCTTGATCTGACCTTCCGCGATAGCTGCGGTCGACTCATCGCAAAAATGAATAACGCCGACTTCAAGCCTCAGGGCGAGATCTCGCCCGGAGAGGTCGCTTTTGCCGAGCTCGGTCTGCCCATTCCCGACGCCACCTGCGGCGGCGACGTGACCGTGACCCGCGTGGAGTTCTCGAACGGACTTTTCTGGAGCAAGACCGTCGATGGCGTCGAATTTGAGGCTTTGGAGAGCAAAAGAGCTTACGAGCTCAAAAATTCCACCTTCGACAAGGTCCTTGTGAGCTGTATTGAGCTGTACGGGCTGAAGCTTGACGCCGCCAACCACACTCTTGAGTTCGCGGTGAAGAATATCGGTGATGCCGCGCTCGTGTCTTACGAGCTGTTCGTTAAGGCATTCTCGGGATCTTACGAGGAGAACGTGTCCCGCGTGGCGCGCAACGATATTCGCGTTATGCCGGGCGAGACCGGCGAGACGCATAAGCTGACGCTGCCGTCGCAAGCGATAGGCGGCACCGTCGAGGTCCTGTCGGGAGTTTATGAAAACAACGCGATGGAGACCAACCTCGCAAAATTCAGATTCGGAAGCAGATAGATCCGAAACGTATAGGGAGAAGCTATGAAATTTGATATTTTCGTGCCGACGCGGATCATTTCGGGCGTTGGCTGTATAAAGGACAATAAGGACAAGCTGCTGCTCGGTCGGCGGGCGTATATCGTCACGGGCAAGAGCGGCGCGAAAAAGAGCGGCGCGCTGGACGGCATCACGGCGATCCTCGCCGAGGCGGGCGTTGAGTACCGCCACTTCGACGGCTGTCGCGAGAATCCCCGTCTCCTCGATTGCTACGCGGCGGGTAAGGACGCCGCGGCCTTCGGCGCCGATTTCGTCATCGGCATCGGCGGCGGCTCGGCAATAGACTCGGCAAAGGCCGTGGCAATGTTCGCCGCACACCCCGAAATGGAGGCCGAGGAGATCTTCGCCGCTCCCGCAAGCGGCAAAAAGCCACTGCCTCTGGTAGCGGTCGCCACTACCTCGGGAACGGGAAGCGAGGCCAATGGCATCTCTGTTATGACCCTGCCGAACGGCGTCAGCAAAAAGTCCTTCATCGGCGCGGTCTGCTGGCCGACGGTCTCCTTCATCGACCCCGCGTACACCTATTCGCTGCCCCGTAGTTTCACCGTGAGCTGTGCGCTTGATGCCTTCGCCCACGCGGCGGAGTCCTACCTCTCGCCCAAATCCACCGAGTTTTCAAGGCTTTGCGCCACCTATGCCGCAAAGAATATCTGGAGCATTCTGAAGAATTGCCCCGACGAGTTCACGCCCGACCACCGCGCGGCTCTGCAGAACTCCTCCACCGCCGCGGGAATTGCCATCAGCGTAACGGGAACAGGCTTTCCCCATCCGCTGGGCTACTCCATCACAATGCTCGACGGCGTGCCGCACGGCGCGGCCTGCGCGATCTTCTACGGCGCGTATATCGGATATAATATGAAGACAGAGCAGGGCAGAGCCCTCGTCGAGTCCTTCTGCCGCGCGATCGACGCCACACCCGACGAGCTTGCAAAACAGCTCCCGAGGCTTTCGGGCGTCGAGCTGAGCTTCACCGAGGCGCAGATCGAAGAGCGAGTTGACCTTATCAAGGGCGCGAAAAACTACGTCAACAGCCCCTACGTGCTGAATGATAGAGAAAAGACCGAAATATACCGCGAGCTTTTCGGAGAAAAGAAATAATTCTCAAAAAATCAAAAGAATTTTTCAATTTCCTCTTGACAAACGGGAAGCTTTGTAGTATAATATAACACGTTCGAGCGAAAGCCCGAGCGATGCGGCATTAGCTCAGCCGGATAGAGTGCCTGGCTACGAACCAGTAGGTCGGGGGTTCGAATCCCTCATGCCGCGCCAGAAAAAAGCCTAACGCGAAAGCGTTAGGCTTTTTTCAACGAAATTCGCCTCCGGCGAGTGAAATATGGCTTCGCCATGTGAAATAGCTCCGCTGTGAAATATTTGCTTCGCAAATGTGAAAAGGCGAATTTCATTTCACATCGACCAAAGGGAGATATTTCACAATTTTCGAAGAAAATTATTTCACATTCGGCAGGGGCCGAATATTTCACTTGCATATTAAAATTGGATGTGTTATAATAGCGGTAGAAGGGTGGTGCGTTTATGGCAGAATCTAAGCTTCGCAATTTATCAATTGACTTTGCAGTTAAAGTTATCAAATTATGCGATGAAATAAAAGGCCATTATTCTATTGTAAATCAATTGGAGCGTTCCGCAACCTCGATTGGTGCCAATATACATGAAGCCAACTATGCCCACGGTACAGCGGATTTTATCGCAAAGCTGCAAATATCATTGAAAGAGTGCTACGAAACGGAATATTGGATTGAATTGTTTGTAAAATCCGAGCTCGTTAACCGCGATGCTGCAAAGGATCTTTATAATCAATGCGGAACGATCCGAAGAATTCTGATAGCCTCTATCAACACCGCAAAGGAGAACGCGAATGAATTTCAATAATTTAAATTATATAATTCGCCATTTTGCTCCCTCGGAGATCAATCTGATCGATGAAAATAACGTGGAGATCATAAATCCCAACGGACTTGGCAACATTTATATAGACTACAGCACCGATGATGAGGATTATCCGTATATCGTCCGTTTTTCTTTTCAGCATTGCCACGTGAGTGATGCGGAAAGTGCTTTGGATTACGCAAATGACATCATCAGCGGGAATATATGTGCCATCGAATTTTTCTCGGACGGCAAGAACGCCATCGGCGGAGATATTACGTCCGACGAATTGAAAGAATTGACTTATGAGATGCTGGAACGCAAAACCGGCTACTACGGTTCGGTGCCGCTCAAGGAAATAGCCGATTCATTCAAGGTGCGCGGATGGAAGAGTGACGGTAATTTTGATGCAAATTTTGTCCTCCGCGAAGATGGGTCTGTTGATATAAAAATTATACGGTAATATGAAAGATCTGCCCACGCATTTGCGTGGGCAGATCGTTTTATTAAAGCTCCGCCACGCGGGCGGCGCGCTCATAGGCCAGACCGTAGAAGTCCTCGGGGGCGAGCTTTGCGTATTCGTCGTGGGTGTGCTTATCGGGCTTATTGACCACCGTCAGCTCAAAGGTGAGAATACCGTTATAATTGTGGCGGCGGATGCGGTCCATGATGCCCTTCCAATCGGCGATGCCGTCGAAGGGAAGCAGATGCAGGTCGTCAAGGTAGGTGATATCCTCGCCCGTGACGCCCACGTTATCGTCAAAGTGAGTGCCGAAGAGCTTATCGCCGTAGAGAGCCATCATATCCTTGCCGCGATTGTAGCAGAGCTCGTGGCCGGTGTCCCAGCAGAAGCCCACGTTGGGCGACGAGCCGAACTCCTTCATAATGGCGGTGAGATATTCCTCACCCTCCACGTTCTCAAATGCGAGCTTGACCCCCAGCTTCTCGGCCTCGCGGATGACCTTGCCGAAATTCTCAAGTCCGAACTCGTTGGGGGAGTGGTTGACAAAGCCGATATAGGGGTGGATGACCATAAGCGGCACTCCCACGCGGGCGCAGACGCGCACGCAGGCGATCTGCTCGGCCAAAGCGATATCCGTGACCTCACAAGCCTCCCAAAGGGTATTTATGCGGTTAAAGGGCGCGTGGATGGACTGAACGATAAGGTTCTCCTTCTTTGCAGCTTCAATAGCGCCCTCGATGCGATAATTCTGATACGACCAACCGAGGAAAACAGAATCAAAGCCTGCGCGCTTTGCGTAGACAATAGCCTCGTCGGCCTTCATTTTAGGGTGACCGACGGGAACGTTTATACCGAGCTTGTATGACATAAATAACCTCCGACAGTAGCTTTATTAAATTATATCACCCATCGGTGCGGGTGTCAAGCGGACATTTTGATTTTGTGCAACTTTACTAATATACTATATAATTAATAATATTAATCAATGTATACAAAATCATTAAATATGCATATTACACAAATTGTCGAAATTCAAAAAGTCGAGAAAAACCAACGGTTTCCGACGATTTTTGCCTACGCGCAAAAAGTTACGGACAAATCTGCGAAAAACACTTGAAAAAATCCCCGAAAAGTTGTATTATATTAGTAGATAATCTATTGTTTTCAAGGAGGAAATCCTATGGCAAAGCTCAGAATAGGCATAATCGGCTGCGGCGGAATCGCCAACTGTAAGCATATGCCCGCTCTCGCAAAGCTCGACACCGCCGAGATGGTCGCCTTCTGCGATATCATCGAGGAGAGAGCGATCAAGGCGCGCGAGAAATTCGGCACGCCCGAGTGCGCGGTCTACACCGATTATAAGCAGCTGCTTGAGGACAAGAGCATCGACGTTGTCCACGTTCTGACCCCCAACCGTATGCACAGCACCATCACGGTGGATGCGCTTGAGGCGGGCAAGCACGTTATGTGTGAAAAGCCCATGGCCATCAATTCCGCCGAGGCAAAGAAGATGCTGGACGCCGCAAAGCGCACCGGTAAGAAGCTGACCATCGGATATCAGGTGCGTCACCGCGATATGAACATTTACCTTAAAAACGAGGCGGACGCAGGAACCTTCGGAGATATCTACTACGCGAAGGCAACCGCCCTTCGTCGCAGAGCCGTTCCCACCTGGGGCGTTTTCCTCAACGAATACGAGCAGGGCGGCGGCCCGCTTATCGATATCGGAACCCACGCGCTGGATATGACCCTTTGGACTATGAACAACTACAAGCCCAAATACTGCGTCGGCACGGCATATCACGCCCTTAACGGTCAGACCGATCAGGGCAACGATTGGGGAAAATGGGATCCCGAAAAGTTCACGGTTGAGGATTGCGCCTTCGGCTTCGTCGTTATGGAAAACGGCGCGACCATAAACCTTGAATCCTCCTGGGCCATCAATATGCTCGACACGCGCGAGGCCATAACCACCATTTGCGGCACCAAGGCGGGTGCGGATATGCTGGACGGGCTCCGCATTAACGGAATCCGACAGAATCTGAAGTACACCTTCAAGCCCGATATGAGCGCAAAGGGCGCGGCCTTTTACGATGGGCACGGAAGCGAAAGCCCCGCAGACCGCGAGGCGAGACTCTGGATCGATTGCATTATCAACGATACCGAGCCCTTCGTGCTTCCCGAGCAGGCCTACGTTGTCACGCAGATCCTCGAGGGCATCTACACCTCGGCCAAGACCGGTGACATCTATAGATTCGATTGAAAAATATTATTAATGAAATAGGAGAACACTATGAAACTTTCTGTACTTGCTAACCTTTACGGTGCAAAGCCCCTCGATGAGGCGCTGAAGATCATTTCCGGCCTTGGCGTACATACCGTTGAGATCGGTGCCGGCGGCTATCCCGGCAAGGATCACTGCAACCCCGCCGAGCTCCTCGCCGACGAGAAGAAGTACGACGAGTTCGTCGCTACCTTCAAGAAGTACGACGTTGAGATCTGCGCTCTCGCCTGCCACGGCAACCCCGTTCATCCCGATGCCGCCATCGCCGCCGCATATGACGAGGACTTCAAGAACGCCGTTCTGCTCGCCGAGAAGCTGGGTGTTGACACCGTTATCACCTTCTCGGGCTGCCCCGGTGACTGCGCCACCGCAAAGTACCCCAACTGGGTAACCTGCCCCTGGCCCGAGGATTTCCTTGCCATTCTTGAGTGGCAGTGGAACGAGGTCCTTATTCCTTATTGGAAGAAGACCGCAGAGTTCTGCCGTGCTCACGGCGTAAGAGTCGCGTTCGAGATGCATCCCGGCTTCTGCGTATACAATCCCGAGACCCTGCTCAAGCTCCGCGCCGCCGTCGGCGACGTTCTGGGCGCAAACTTCGACCCCTCCCACCTTATTTGGCAGGGAATGGATCCCGTTGCCGCCATCCGCGAGCTCAAGGGTGCCATCTACCACGTCCACGCAAAGGACACCAAGATCGACAAGTACAACACCGCAAAGAACGGCGTTCTCGATACCAAGCACTACGGTGACGAGATCAACCGCGCGTGGGTCTTCCGTACCGTCGGCTACGGCAACAACGAGACCTATTGGAGAGATCTGGTCTCCAACCTCCGCCTCTGCGGCTACGACAGAGTCCTGTCCATCGAGCACGAGGACAGCCTCATGTCCATCGACGAGGGTCTGCGCAAGGCAGTTTCCTTCCTCCGGCCCATCGTTATAAACGAGCCGAAGCCCACCACTATGGCTTGGGCGTAAGCTTGAAAGCAAAATAAAGGCGATTCTTTGGGCTCATTCTAAAGGAGAGCTTTGAAAAAATACGGTATATCTCGAAAGAGGTATGCCGTATTTTTGTTTGTGTGCACAGTGTTCAAGGTAAATCGGACAAAATTTCGCGAAATGAGTTTACAAATTGTAAAAACTGTGATATAATAATTTTGCCAAACAATCTCAATATTCATAGTTATAGGTTTTTCATACTTATGGAATAACTATAGCTTTTTTCGCTATACAATTAAGCAAACTCGTTTTGGTAAAAACGCAACTCCTGCTTGATTGTGTAGTGAACCTATACTATGAAGGGATTGTTTGGCGACAATTGGAGCTTGCGTTTTTCGGTGCGCGGCTTCGGTTGCGCACCTTTTTGTATGCTGATGGGGGCTATATGAGCAAGAATATCAAAAAAACAGTAATCGATATTACAGGTGTGGAGCTTGCTCCGGGAGAACCCACCGTTTGCCTTGGTAACGGGGAAGGGGACTTTGAATGCTGCTGCGACGAATGTGACTACTATTTGATTTGCTTTCCCGAGTTTGATCCGAGATGCAAGAAAAAAATACTGTTTGACAACAAAGGTTATAAATGACCGCATAAAAGATTTGGCCTCCGCTCAGCGGAGGCCAAAGTGTTTTTTAGTTGTAAAGCGGATATTTATCGCAGATCTTATCGACCTCGGCGCGGCAGTAGTCTGCGCTGTTATCGAAGTCGGTGGCCACCAGCTTGATCAGGTGGGCGATGGTCTTCATTTCCTCAACGCCGAGGCCGCGGGTGGTGACGGCGGGGGTGCCGATTCTGATACCCGAGGTGATGAAGGGCGACTGGGGATCGTTGGGGATGGCGTTCTTGTTGACGGTGATGCGGACCTCGTCAAGTCTGCGCTCGAGCTCCTTGCCCGTGATGTTCATGGAGCGCAGGTCGAGCAGCATCAGGTGGTTGTCGGTTCCGCCCGAGACAAGATCAAAGCCCTCGGCCACCAGCGCATCGGCCAGAGCCTTGGCGTTCTCGACGATTCTTTGCTGATAAGCCTTGAATTCGGGCTTGAGAGCCTCGCCGAAGCAGATGGCCTTGGCGGCGACGATGTGCATAAGAGGACCGCCCTGAATACCGGGGAAGATGGCCTTGTCGATGGCCTTTGCAAGCTCCTCACGGCAGAGGATCATACCGCCGCGGGGACCGCGAAGGGTCTTGTGGGTGGTAGTAGTGACCACGTCGGCATAGGGAACGGGGCTGGGGTGGAGGCCTGCGGCAACAAGACCCGCAATGTGAGCCATATCTACCATAAAGTACGCGCCGACGCTCTTTGCGATCTTGGAGATGCGCTCAAAGTCGATGACTCTGGGGTATGCGGAGGCACCCGCAACGATCATCTTGGGCTTGTGCTCGTTGGCCAGCTTTTCGAGATTATCGTAATCGATGGTCTGGGTCTCGTCGTTGAGGCCGTAGGGAACGAAATTGAAGTATTTGCCCGAAAGATTTACGGGGCTTCCGTGGGTCAGGTGGCCGCCGTCGGCCAGGGACATACCGAGAATGGTGTCACCGGGCTGGCAAAGGGCGAAATACACGGCGGTGTTGGCCTGAGAGCCGCTGTGGGGCTGTACGTTTGCGTGCTCGGCTCCGAAGAGCTTGCAAGCGCGCTCGCGTGCTATATTTTCGGCGACATCAACGCAATGGCAACCGCCGTAGTAGCGCTTTGCGGGGTATCCTTCGGCGTACTTGTTGGTCATAATGCATCCCGCGGCGAGCATTACGTTCTCCGAAACGAAGTTTTCGGATGCGATAAGCTCGATTCCTCTGTTTTCGCGCTCGCGCTCGGCCTGTATGGCGGCGGCAACCTCGGGGTCGGATTCTGCAATCTTTTTGGTGATCTCGTCTATCATTTTTTAACTCCTTTTTTTGTTCTTTAGCAGATTAAAAAAATACATATATATTTTATCACAAAATGCAAGAAAATGCAATAGAAATTGCAAAAAATAATTTGATTTTGTGAAAAAATATTTATAAATGCATAAACCGCGATCAAATCCTTCGCGCTTGACACCGAGCCCCATGTGTGGTAAAATTATACCAAACAACCGAACGGAGATTGCCATGAAAGAATTTTACTTAAAAAGGGCGGAGGAGAACCTGCCCGAGCTTATACACGAGAGAGTCACGCCCGACGTGGGGGCTTTGCTTCTGCAAAAGGGCGAGAGCGCGGTCATCGACCTCGGCAACCACTACGTGGGTTATTTTTCCTTCCGAATGAATTGGGTGGAAAAGTACGTGGACGCGCCCATCCGCCTGCGGATCCGTTTTTGCGAGGAGGAGCGGGAGCTTTGCGACGATTACTCGACTTATCACGGCACCCTCAATGCCTCTTGGCTTCAGGAGGAGGTCATCCACGTGGATTTCCCCGAGGAGCTCCGTATGCCGCGCCGATATGCGGCGAGGTTTATAAAGATCACCGTCGAGCTGTCGAACCGCCCCTTCGAGCTGACCGATTTTTGCTTCGACGCGGTGACGAGCGGCGACGTTTCGGCTCTGCCGCAACTTAAGATCGCCGATCCCGAGCTTGCGCGGATCGACGCCGTGGCCGTAAACACGCTGAAAAACTGTATGCAGCGCGTGTTTGAGGACGGCCCCAAGCGCGACCGTCGGCTTTGGCTGGGGGATCTGCGCCTTGAGGCGCTGACCAATTACGTGACCTTCGGCAACAACGCTCTGTTGCGCCGCTGTCTCTACCTTTTCGCGGCGGCGACCGATGCCGAGACCGGCTTTATCGTCAGCCATATTTTCGATTATCCGCAGGTGGTCAACGGCCGCTGGATACTTGAAGATTATTCGATCTTTTTCGCGGCCGCGCTCTGCGATTATTTCGCCGCCACGGGCGACCGAGAGACCTTTTCGGAGCTTTACGGCGCAGCCAAGTCACAGCTTGACATAGTTCACTTGACTCTGCGCGAGGACGGCACCGTCGAGGCGCGGGGCAAGTGCGACGTGTTCATCGATTGGTGCGCGGGAGACCTGAAGAAAAACGCGGCGCTGAACGGCGTTTATCTCTACACGCTGGAGAAATTTGCCGACACCCTCCGCTCCCTCGGCCACCCCGACGCCGAGATCTACGAGGAGCGGCTCGGGAAGGGAAGAGCCGCCGCGCGGTCTGCATTTTATAGTGAAGAAAAGAACGCGGTCGTCAGCGCGAGGGACGGGTATCAGCACAGTGTACACGCCACGGTCTGGATGATCCTCGGCGGCGTGATCGAGGGCGAGAGTGCCGCCGCCGCCCTTGAGGCGGCCATAGCCGCGCCCGACAGCCTGAAGCCGGGCACGCCCTATATGCACCACTACGTGCTTGAGGCGCTGATGAAGCTCGGGCGAAAGGAGCGGGCGCGCGAATATCTGAAGGATTTTTGGGGCGCAATGGTGGCGCGGGGCGCGGATACCTTCTACGAGGCCTTCGTCAAGGATGATCCCGACTTTTCGCCCTACGGCGACCGTCGAATCAATAGCCTCTGCCACGCCTGGAGCTGCACCCCCGCGTATTTCATAAGGAAATATTTTATCGATTAACGGAAGGACAATACGATAAATCCTTCAAAAAATATTTTTAAAATTTTTCCGTTTTCACCCAACCTTTTTCTCATTTTCCGTGTCTATAAGGCATCAAACGTTTGACGGCGTGAATGATCGTATCAAAATCGATCCGCTCACGCAACTATTTATGCCGCCGCAGGCGGCAGGAAGGAGACACGAATGTTAGGCTACGATCACGATGACGCGACTCTCGTAATGCTCACGCTGGCGGGCGATCAGCGCGCCTATGAGGCGCTGGTCACGCGCTACGAAAGAGCCGTGACTTTAGCGGCTGCCGCCGTGGTGGGCAACAGCTATATGGCCGAGGATGCGGCGCAGGATGCCTTCGTCAGCGCGTGGCTCAAGCTCAACACGTTGGCCGAGCCCGAAAAGTTCGCCCCGTGGGTCTGCCGTATCGCAAAAAACTGCGCCAAAAACGCGGTAATGCGATATCGGAGCTTTATGCCCCTCGAGGAGCTTTCAAACCTCAATCTCGAGGGTCTGATCACCGATGATCCCGCCTCGGCGTACGTCTCCTCAGAGGAGTCCGCGGAGCTTCGTCGGACGGTGGAAAGATTGCCCGAAAAGGTGCAAAAGATCATCCGCTTGCACTATTTCGAGGGCCTTTCGGTGGCGCAGATCGCCGAGCGAATGGGCATCACCGAGTCCACCGTAAAATGGCAGCTCCACGACGGACGCAAGAGAATGAGAAAGGAGCTTTGTGCAGTGAACGAAAGCATAAACGATACACTCGTTCAGCGAGTTATGAAAAAGGTTGAGGAGCTTAAGCTCTGGCAATACAAAAACAGCAAAAACGGCTTCGAGCAGGTCTACCGTGACGTCCTCGCCGAGGTCGAGAGCCTGCCCGAATCGGCAGACAAAAGCCACGCCCTGGCCGACGTGCTGATGCGCGGCTTCTGGTGGGTCACGGGCGAGAAGAACGATGCCCTCTTTGCCCGCATCAAGGCGGCGGCAGAGGAAGGGCGAAACGACGAGGTTATGGAGTTCGTCACCATCCGCGAGGAGGAGAAGTTTTACGGAGTCAGCAAGCTTTCGTTTATGACCGACATTCAGATCCCGCGCCTTGAGGCGGGCGGCTTCGTCCACGCCCTCGGAGCAGAATGGCTCCGCGCGGCGGACATTTATTTTGATCTCGGCAAGGATGAAAAGGGAATGGAGGCCACGGAAAACGCCATTCGCGTCCTCCCGTGCTCCGATTACCTGCACGCCCGCGCGCTGGCTCTGCGCGATATAAGCCGCAAGAGAATTGAGGGCAATATACCTTACAATTCAAGCAGCCACAATCGGATGAGCGGCGGCTCCGAGCTCCGCTTTTCGGACGGCGAGGTGCGGTTTTACAAGGAATCGAGCTGGTATTCGGGTCACCTTTATTCTACCGATCTTGGCACGGCGAACGCCATCCGCTGTGCGTCCCATTGCGACGGATATCTGACCCGCGCGGGGCTCGCCGCAGGCGAGAGCATCAAGGGCTCGGACGGTATGACCCTGACCTTTGAGGGCAGGGAGGACACGGACACCCCCGCAGGCCGCTTTGAGGACTGCGAGGTCTGGGTCACGCGCCATTCCGAGGGTCACGTAACAATTCGCACCCATATCAAGGACGGCGTGGGAATCGTCCGCATTGAGCAGAAAAAATGCGGCACTACCGACACCTGCCACCTCAGCGCATACGATATCCGCGGCGGGCGCGGCAAGCTTCCTTTAGCGGTGGGCAACCGCTGGGAGTACGTGTCGGATCACGATCCGTCGACCCTCTGTATCCGCGCGGTCCATACCGTGACCTACGAGGACGGCGAGCGCGCCGTGATCTCAACAGGTATCTGCGCCGAACGTCACCGTTACGATGAGAACAGCTTTGCCGATATGATGGCGCAGATAAGAAGCGAATATTTCCGCGAGATCGACGGCACGTGGCGCGTTTGCGACGTGAGCCGTCCCATCGCGAGAGCCCGCGAGCTGGCAAAAACGCCCCTCGAGAAGGCTCTTGCATACGCGGCGGGCGAGGTTGCGCTCCGCATAATGTCCACCTCCCGCGACACCGCCCCCGATACTCGGAAAAGCGGACACTGGAATTTCTTCGAGCTTCACTCGCTGTCAAAAACAGAGGGCAAGATCAACAGCTACCGTGATTTCCGCCTCTCCTTTGAGCTGAAAAATATGGGTGGCTTTGCCGAGCACGACCGTCCTCTGCTCTTCAATGATATATACGGTATTCTCGAGGATGCGGCGGGCAGCCTTTGGTGTGACGAGTGGCGCGACGGCTACGAGCTTGCGAGCGACCGGATCATTTATAATCAACCGATAAAAACTCATGTGAAGCTTGAGAATATCGGCGGCATAACCGTGGCGGCGGGGCATTTTGAGGGCTGCCTCAAAATGAGTATTGACGTCGAGGGCCTTGAAAACGGTTATAGTTACCGCGGCGGTAAAAAGGAATATTATTTTGCCGAGGGCGTGGGAATCGTCCGCACCGTCAACGAGTATTTCGGCGGGCACAAAAAGGCGGTCTATGAGCTGACCTCCTACGAGGGCAGGGGAGAGGGCTATATGCCCCTCTGCCACGGGCTTGTGCGCCGTTACGAGGCTATTGGGCTGACCGACGGCTTTGTGGGCGCGGCCGAATACATCCACGTTGAGGAAAACGGTGAGCTCTACGTCATAGATAACCGTACCGGAATCCGCGATATCAAGCACAACGTTACCGAGTATTCCTTCGTTGAGCGCGAGCTTCTTGAGGAGAGCTTGTGGGAGCAGGACAAAAAAGAGGAGAGCCGCGCTCTCCACGACGTGTCCGCCTTCCACCGCATCATACATTTCCTGAATCACCCCGGCAACAGCCACTATCGCGGTCTGCCGAAGCGCGCCACGGCCTGGAATAAGCACAGACTCGCAATTATCGAGACTCTGTCGGCCGACGGCTCGATCCCCGAGGCATGGCAGGAGCTTTACACGGTCACCGCCTTCCGCACCGCCTGCTCACTCTTCGGGCAGGGCGAGCGCGGCGAGGGCTATATCTGG
This sequence comes from Clostridia bacterium, assembly GCA_017451545.1. Classification (GTDB taxonomy): domain Bacteria; phylum Bacillota; class Clostridia; order Oscillospirales; family CAG-272; genus RGIG3994. Next base: position 18,987 of record JAFTOB010000034.1, read on the forward strand.
ATGGAAAAGGCCTTCAAGCTGGCAGAAAGCATGAAAAAGCACAAAAAGGGCGACCTGCTTGAGGTCGGCGACCCCCTCATTTTCGGCGGCGTGAAGCTGGTCTACGGTGAGGACGCCATCGAGCTGCCGAGCGGAAGCCGCGAGCCCATAACCGAGGGCTGGGCCTTCAGGCAGAACGTGACCCTCCTGCACCACGGAGTAACCGCCGAGAAGGGCTGGGAGTGGTTCGACCCCGTAAGACACGAGGAGCTTTACGGGCAGTACGTGGAGCGTGCCCGTGCCATACTGAAAAAATATAACGAAGAATAATACCAATACCTTTACCTTTTAAAAAAGTTTACCCCTTGCGGCGTGCCGCAAGGGGTAATATTCTTATAAGTATCAGATTAATATGCGATACCCTGAGCCTTCATGGCCTCGGCGATCTTGATGAAGCCTGCGATGTTGGCGCCTGCAACCAGGTCGCCCTCCATGCCGTACTCCTTAGCGGCGGCAACCGAGCTGTCGTAGATACCCTTCATGATATCCTTGAGCTTGGCGTCGACCTCCTCGGCCGACCAGCTGTAGCGCATGGAGTTCTGGGACATCTCAAGTCCGGAGACCGAAACGCCGCCTGCGTTAACTGCCTTCGAGGGAGCGACCACAACGCCGTTGGCCTTGAGGTATGCCATAGCCTCGTTGGTGGTGGGCATATTGGAGACCTCGACGTAGTACTTTACGCCGTTTGCAACGATCTTCTTGGCATCGTCGATGAGAACCTCGTTCTGGGTTGCGCAGGGCATAATGACGTCGACCTTCTCGCCCCAAGGCTTCTGACCTGCGAAGAAGGGAACGCCGAACTTGTCTGCGTAATCCTCAACGCGGTTGCGGAAGGATGCGCGCATCTCGAGCATATAGTTGATCTTCTCCTCGGTGTTTACGCCGTCCTTGTCGTAGATATATCCGTCGGGACCCGAAATAACGACGACCTTACCGCCGAGCTCGGTGAGCTTCTTGACGGTACCCCAAGCAACGTTACCGAAGCCCGAAACTGCAAACGTTTTACCCTCAACGGTCTCGCCGAAGGACTTGAGCATCTCAACTGCGTAGTAAACTGCGCCGTAGCCCGTTGCCTCGGGACGGATGAGCGAGCCGCCGTAGGGGCGACCCTTGCCGGTGAGAACGCCGGTGAACTCGTTGCGGAGTCTCTTGTACTGGCCGTAGAGGTAGCCGATCTCGCGTGCGCCAACGCCGATGTCACCTGCGGGAACGTCGGTATCGGCACCGATGTGCTTGGAAAGCTCGGTCATAAAGCTCTGGCAGAAGCGCATAACTTCACCGTCGGACTTGCCCTGAGGGTTGAAGTCGGAGCCGCCCTTACCGCCGCCCATGGGGAGACCGGTGAGGGAGTTCTTGAAGCACTGCTCAAAGCCGAGGAACTTCATAATGGAAAGGTTTACCGTGGGGTGGAAGCGCAGACCGCCCTTGTAGGGACCGATGGCGGAGTTGAACTGTACGCGGTAGCCGCGGTTTACCTGAACCTTACCCGCATCGTCGACCCAGCTTACGCGGAACATAATAGTGCGCTCGGGCTCGACCATTCTCTCGACAACGCCTGCGGCCACAAGGTCGGGGCGGCGCTCGATGACGGGCTCTATGGTCTCAAGGACCTCTGCAACTGTCTGCAGGAATTCGGGTTCGTTTGCGTTCTTTGCGGCAACGTCAGCGTAGATGCCGGCAAGATAAGCATTTTTGATGGACATATTGTTTTCCTCCAATATATATAGAATAGAATATGCAAAATCGGGATCAGAGCATCCTGAATTTGTTGACGATTGCGAGAGCGGAGCTCTGAACGGCGGCATTCGCCTCGGCCTCGCTCATATTTTTGACGGTAAAGGAGATCTTTCCGTCACCCGCTATAACGGCGGCAGGCTTTCCGAAATATTTTTCGATCTTCGCACCGGCCTCCGCAAGAGTTCCGCGAACGGTGAAAACGCGGTCACAGCGGTAATCGGCAAAATCGGCAATATCCTCGGGCTTTGCGGGAGTCCAAGTGACAGACTTTGCGCTGCCGCGGACGATATCGACGATATCGGCGGCCACGGCACCTGCGGTGGGGAGTTGTCCCGCGCCGCGACCGTAGAACATAACGTCGCCCAGCATATCGGTGTTTACCAGAATGCCGTTGAAAACGTCGTCAACGCCGTAGAGGGGATTGCCCGCGGGAACGAATCTGGGGCTGACCGCGCAGAGCAGCTTGCCGTTCAAGCTCTCAAAGTGACCGATGAGCTTGATCTTGCAGCCCATCTCGGCC
>JAFTOB010000035.1 GCA_017451545.1 Clostridia bacterium
AACTCGTTTTTAAGTCGCTTCTTTTTGTGCAAATAGTATGCGATAATATAAGCACAAATCAAATACCCAACAAGGAGGTTCGATTATGAAAGAAACAATGGGGCAGATCATACGCCGATTACGTAAAGAAAGAAATCTTACACAAGAAGAGCTTGCCGAGCAGCTTGGTGTTACTTTTCAAGCTGTTTCAAAATGGGAAAATGATACCGGAATGCCTGACATTTCGCAAGTTGTTCCGATAGCGCATGTGTTTGGCGTGAGTACAGACGTGTTGTTCGGAACATTTGGAACAAATGATACGGAAGAAGTATGGAAAATAGTCAATAACGCTCAAGCTCTTCTTTCGCGTCCACTTACCTCTGAAAGTCTTTTCCAAAAGTATCTTGCTGTAAAAGAAGGATTGAAGCTATATCCCAACAATACAATTCTTCTTATGCACTGTTTGGAAACGGGTATTGCACTCTCCTATCCCGAAAACGATGCGCTTTATGATTCTGAACGCGCAGAGGATATCTACAAAGAATGTGTAAGATATGCCAATCTTGTTATCTCATATTCAAAGAATATTTCAGATGTTTTACGCGCTCATATGATAATGGTTATTTTGCACTCGGCGTATGGAAATTTTGAGAAAGCATGGTTTCATACAGAACAATTTCCGTATCGTGCCGACTTTAATAATCATGTTATGTACGCTTACTATGCGCATTGGAAAAAGGATTACAAACTTGAAGCCCAAAGCTGCCAATATGGATTTGTGCACTATCTTGAGGGAATGCTGAATATAAACGTAAAGCTTGCAAAAAGCTATATGTTGCAAGAAAAATATAAAGATGCAGCAAGTGTCCTTGAAACCTCTCTTGAATTGATACAGTGTATTTTTAAAGATAATGAGGTTTTGCCGCCCATTCATCATCGTGAGCATGGAGATCTATACGCACTCCTTGCAGAGATTTATCTAAAAGACGGAGACCCTGATAAAGCTCTATCGTATCTTGAAAAAATGGTGAATTACGACTTAAATGATTATGCGACGATAGATAGTAACACTAAGACAAAAACCCCGCTTTTAAATTCGATTCCTCACGGATTGTACCGCAAGAGGATTGACAGATATCAAAATTTGGTAGCCAAGCTTACTGCCTCGCGCTTTGACTCTTTAAAAACAAATGAAAGATACAAAGCGCTGATCAATACAGTTAACGAATAACAGTAGCCTCCGACATAGAAAACCCTTGTCGGAGGCTTGCTTTTTTCAGATTATTCGATTTCTATTGACGCAACGTAGACCGCGTCGCCGACCATAAGGCCTGTGTTATGGGAGTCGCCGAAAAGCACCAGCTCGCTGATAGCTCCGGCACCGGAAACGTCGATCTCAACGGTCGACCACTCACCGTTTGTGGCCGGAATAAGGGCTGATCTGACGGCGGCGGAGGAGTTCATATCACCGCAAATGACGCGGAACCAAAGCTGCGCGCCGTCCACACTGTACTGGGTTTTATATGTGATCTTCACCTTCGACGCGCCCTCTGAGAAGGGATTTTCAAGTCCCTCGGGTGCATATCGTCCGCGAAGACCGCTGAGTCTGATATGCTCGTCCACAATATTCGTGGCCTTATTGGCCATAATGCGGAGAACTCTTCCCTTTTCGCTGTCCCCGACCAGCTCATCCTTCATCTTGCTGTAATAGCCGCCGATAAACGGAAGCTGTCTGCGGGACTGAATTGTAATGCATCTGTCATCCCAAGTGATCTCGGGCTCGTCGGTAAGCACGGTATCCTTTGCCGTGTTGGGGTTACGATAGAACTCGGTCTCTCTGTGGGATGTATATTTGTCACCCTCACCCACCGTGATCTCGCAATAGATGGGCTGGTGATCGGAAAGATCATACATAGAGCCGTCAAAGAGTCCCTCGCCCTCGTGAACGTACTCGTATCTCACCTCGTCGACGGGCTTGAACATACCGCTGAGAACCGAATATTTGTCGATATCCATTCCCTGCGAGAAGAAGAAGTCAATGCGCTCGCCGTTCCACGTGGTGCCGTCGTGACCTGCCATATCGCCGCCGTAAACTCGGGCGGTGCCCGTCCCGTCGGTTATGGGAGCAACCATCTTTGCATCGTCATACTTTGCGTATTTGACCATATGCTCGTATGAGTGACCCACGTTTCTTCTGTGTGGCGAGATATTGAAATCTCCCGCAACGATAATGGGCAGAGCCTTGCCGTTATCTCCGTACTGCTCGGCAAGCTTGCCGAGGTTCGTGGTCATTATCTGCAGATTTTCAACGTGGTAGGCGTTTCTCTGCAGAGATCCGACGTAAGAGTGAGTGGTGGCGTAGATCGCCTTGATGCCTGTCTCTTTATCGGCAAGAACCATCCAGGTGCAGTCACCGATATCGTCATAAATATGGATGCGCGCCGAGCCGTTTTCGTACCAGCTTGTCTCTCTCGTGCCGTCCTCTGTTAGCCAGAAGGTACCGTTGGCAAGCATATCGTACTTGTCGGTTCTGTACATGGTCATATTATGGGCATCAAAGGGGTTTCGCTTGGTCTGGTTGTCGGCATAGGGGACGCCGTATCTGTTACCGCTGTTTACCCACGCATATCCCGGGAAATGCTTTGAGGTGTAGACCGACTTCGTTTCGTCGGCAGCCTCAAGCTCGAGGGCGGTTCCCCAATACTTGGGGCCCGAAAGCTCCTGAAGCATAACAACGTCGGCTTTGGTATATTCAAGGAGAGATATGAATCTCCACATACGCTTTTCAAAGGTGTAATCGTCGGGCGTCTGATCGCCGTAGAGGCGATAGTTGCGGCCGAATAGCTCGTGTGTCAAAATGTTAAGGCTGACAAGCCTTGCCTTCATCTCTTTCATTGCGTCATCCTCCGTAAAATCAATAAAGCAGCCGGATCTCCGACTGCTTTATATTATAAAATAGTTTAACCGAAAATGCAATAGATTTTGCGAATTTTAAACATTTTTATATTGGGATCGCCATAATTGCGACCACTCCGGCAAAGGCAAATGCAACCGATGCGAGATCGCGACCCGTGGGCTTTTTGGGGGTGACGTAGCAAAGAAGTGTCGAAACGATCATGACTACTCCGGTAACCAACGGATACTGAATGGACGATGCCGCACCGAGGGTGAGCGAAATGACCAAAATGAAGTTTGCGACCTTATTGAGCGTACCGCTGGCGGCGGAAAAGATCGCGGCAAGGGGCGTGACCGTGTTTTTGTGCTTTCTGAGCAGAACGAAGAAAGCGATTCCCGCGATGACCAGCGAGAGCACGGCGGTCATTACCGAATATCCCGAGCTTATGGCGTTCATAAGCGTTTCGTCTGGGGTATAGGTGAACTTTTTGACCAACGTGGACAGAACGCCCGACATTCCGTTGAGAACGAAAACGCCTATGTAATATATTTTTCCCTTGTTGCTACCGTTGCCCTTCTGAACAGTAAGAAGGAGCGCGGCAATGATGCAAATAAAGCAGACCGCTTTGGCAAGCGTAAAGGGCTCTCTTACACCGGTCGCCGGATCAACTATGATCATTCCAAGCACCGACGGCAGTGCCATACCTCCCAGCATCGCGAAGACCGAGAAAAGCGAGAGATTGATAACACTCATTGCGCGGAGACTGCAGAACGTATAAAGAATACCGTTTGCCGCCGCCACAAAAGCGATGATCAACGCCGCGGGATGGAAAGCGAGCGAAAACTGCATTCCGCTCATAAAGAAGTTGACGAGCAAAAGACCGATAAGTCCTGCCGTTCCGCCGATCAGAGTGTGGCCGAGGCTGGACATAATACCGCTGCCTACGCGGCGCTGATACTGATTGTCAAGCAGGAAATTGGAGCCGAATATGCACGACGCCAGAATTACCAACAAATAAACTGCATCCATATATAACCTTCCAAGAATTAAATTACCGATATATTATATCAGTTTGCCTCAAAAAAATAAATAGAAAAATTCAATCTTTTTATGGAAAAAAGTTGCTTTTTTGCAAAAAACGAGTTATAATAGAGAAAATCGAGGTGATCTTTTTGAAAAATCAGAACATATGCAAATTTATCGCCACGGGCGGCGAGGACCGTCTTGTGACTCAGAGCTTCGTTCTTGAAAGCAACAAGGAAACTATGGAAACGCTCTCAACGCTGGACAATCACGCGGTCTTTCTCATTATGCAGGGCGGCGGTGAGATGGTCTTTGACGGCTCGCACGTGCCGCTTGAAGTCGGCGCACTCGTCTTCGGATTCATCGGTGAGAGCTATTTCGTCCGTCACCGAGCCGAGACCGAATATATGTACGTCAAGTTCAGCGGCAACCGTGCCGAGGAGCTTTTTCGCAGATTTGAAATAACCCCGTCGCGCCGTGCGTTTCAGGGCTTTGAGGGGCTTATTCCCTTTTGGCGCGAGAGCCTCAGCGTTGCAGAGGACAGAAATATAGATCTGATCTCAGAAAGTGTGCTGATGTACACCTTTTCCCGTCTCGTGGGGGCGAAACGGCAAAGTGACGATATCATCAACCGCGTAGTGCGCTTGGCCGAGGAAAACTTTACCGACCCGAGCCTTTCGCTTTCCGAGATCGCCGATGAGATCGGCTACAACGTCAAGTACCTCTCTCGCAGCTTCAAGGAGCGCATGGACATCGGCTTTTCGCAATATTTGCGAAACCTGCGGATAAAGCACGCCATCTTTCTTATGGAGCACGGGGTGGAATCGGTCAAGAACATCGCCTATCTCTGCGGCTTTTCCGACCCGCTTTATTTCTCCTCCGTATTCAAGGAGACCGTTGGCGTTTCGCCTAAAAATTATATGTCACGATAAAGTTCGGGCGCGCCGATGGCGCGCCCTTCTTTTATTTGTAGATTACGTTGCCCTCACCGAGGTATTCCTTCAGCTCATTGAAAAGGAAACGCGTCAGCTCCATTCCCGAGGAGCGCGCCAGATAGCGCGAGGTCTCGGCATCGTAATAAACCACGGGGGTGTAGCCCGGGAAGATCTCTATGAGATTTTCTGCCTTTCTATACGGCATCGAGGTCATACTCGGCACGCGCAGATAGAGCTTCTTGGGCTTTGCCTGCGGCTGAGGATCGGTCTGCGGTTGCGGTGCCGCGACGGGTGCTTCTACCCTTCTTTCCACCTCCGCTTTGGGCTTGTCCTTAACCATAGGAACGTATCTGTCGTTTTCGGCAAGGGGCTCGATGGCGGAGACCAATATTTTGGTGTCCTCGTCCTCGCGCACCGAGGTAAATCCGTCAACGCGAACGGCGGCCTCAGCCCTCAGGTAGGGCGACAGCCTGTCATATTGCTTTGCAAAGAGCAAGCACTCGATCTCACCGAGCCTGTCCTCCACCGTGAAAAAGGCCATCTGCTCGTTGTTTTTGGTGGTCTTGCGAGTGATCGAGGTTATGATTCCGCCCACCGTGACCTTTCTTCTGTCGCCGAAATCGCTTTCCTCCGAAACTATATCGGAGATGGGCGTTGCCTCAATATCGGTCATATGCTTCGAGTAGCTGTCAATAATATGACCCGAGAAATACATTCCCGAGCACTCCTTTTCGAGCATCAGCTTTTCGCGGAGGCTGAAATCGGGGATATCGGGATACTCAAAGCTCGGCGCGCTTTCGGCACCGGCCACAGCAAACATATCGAGCTGCCCTGCCAGATTTCCACGGTTTTTATCGTTTGCGGTGTCGATTATTCTCTCATATGCCGCAAGCAAACGGCTGCGGTAAACGCCGAGGCCGTCGAATGCGCCCGACTTGATAAGCGATTCTATCTGCCGTTTGTTAAGCTCGCCGCCGCTCATTCGCTCAATGAAATCGTCAAACGAGGTGAAAGGCTTGTGCGCTCTTTCGTTTATGATGGCCTGAACGAACTGCCGCCCCACGTTGCGCAGAGCCAAGAGACCAAAGCGGATCTTGTCGCCGCTGACGCTGAAATACATTCCCGACTCGTTGATATCGGGGGCACATACGGCGATCTTTGCCTTATTGCACTCGGTGATATATTCGGCGATCTTGACCGTATTGCCAAGCACAGAGGTCAGAAGCGCGGCAAAATATTCCTTGGGATAATGGGCCTTCAGATAGGCCGTTCTGTAAGAAATAATGGCATACGCCGCGGCGTGGCTCTTGTTGAATGCGTAGCTGGCAAAGCTGCCCATATCGTTGAAGAGCTGCTCGGCGTCTTTTTTCTCGATTCCCTTTTTAACTGCGCCGCCAACGAAGCGCTCGCGCTCGGCCTCAAGCTCGTCGGCGTGCTTTTTGGACATAGCACGGCGAACGATATCGGCCTGACCGTAGGAATATCCCGCCACCTCACGGAATACCTGCATGACCTGCTCCTGATAAACGAGACAGCCGTAGGTCGAGCCGAGGATCTCGCGGAGCTCGGGCAATGCGTAGGTCACCTTTTCGGGGTTATGGCGGCTTTCGATATACTTGGGGATCGACTCCATTGGTCCCGGTCGGTAAAGGGCGATGGCGGCGAGAATATCGTCGATATTCTCGGGCTTGAAGCTCGTCAGCATGGAGCTCATACCGCCCGATTCGAGCTGGAACATTCCGAGAGTGTTGCCGGTGGAGATCAGATCGTATGTGGCCTTATCGTCAAGGGGCACCTTTTCTATATTAAATTGCGGGTTTGTCTCTCTTATCTGAGTTTGCGCGTCGTTTATAATGGTAAGGTAGCGGAGCGCCAGCAGATCGAACTTGAGAAGTCCGAGGTCTGCCACCGTATTCATATCAAACTGCGTGACAACGACGCCGTTTGACGTGGCAAGGGGCACGTAAGTGCTGACGGGATTCTGCGTGATGACCACGCCTGCCGCGTGGATAGACACGTTTCGCGGCATACCCTCAAGGGCTCGGGCGGTGTCGATGAGCCGTCTTATCTCCTTGGAGCTTTCGTACATCTCGCGGAGCTCGCGACCCTTCATAGCCTTCTCGATGGTCATATCGAGGGCCTGCGGAACGGCGCGCGCCACCTGATCGACCTCGGCATATGACATACCGAGCACCCGTCCCACGTCGCGGACGGCGGCACGGGCGGCGAGAGTACCGAAGGTTATGATCTGGGAAACGTGGTCGCTTCCGTAACGCTCGGCAAGATACTCAAGCACCTCGCCGCGGCGGTTGTAGCAAAAATCGATATCTATATCGGGCATGCTCACGCGCTCGGGGTTCAAAAAGCGCTCAAAAAGCAGGCCGAATTTGATGGAATCAACGTCCGTGATCCCAAGCACAAAGGCCACAAGGCTTCCTGCGCCCGAGCCACGGCCGGGCCCTACGGGAATGCCCTTTTTCTTGGCGAAATTGACGTAATCCTGAACGATAAGGAAATAGTCGGCGTAGCCCATGCTTTCAATAACGTTCAGCTCATATTCTATGCGCTCGTTGTAGACCTCGGGCTCGGCGACCGAGAAGTCTATATCCTTGTTCATACAGCGACGTGCGTAGCCCTGACGAACCAGCTTTCGCAGGTATTCCTTTGAATCCATTCCGCTCGGCGACGGGAACACGGGCAGATGCATTTTATCAAAGGTGAAATCAAAATTGCATCGCTCGGCGATCCTTACGGTGTTCTCAATGGCACCCTCATACTCGCCGAAAAGCTCTTCCATCTCCTCGGTGGTCTTATAGTAAAACTCATCGGTCTCAAAGCCGATGGGCTTGCCGTTGGCGAGCACGTTGTTGGTCTGGATGCACATAAGCACTGCCTGAGTATCCGAGTCGGCGCGGCGCAGATAGTGGCAGTCATTGGTGGCCACAAGGGGCAGACCGCATTCTCTCGCGAGTCTTACGAGCTCGGGAAGGATCTGCTTCTGCTCGGGAAGATTATGATCCTGAAGCTCTATATAAAAGTTGTCTTTTCCGAAAATATCGGAATAATTCTGCGCCACCTTTTTGGCCTCGTCATAATCGCCGCGAAGGAGCATTCTCGGAATGCGACCCGCAAGGCAGGCCGAAAGCGCGATAAGCCCCTCGCAATTTTCGCGGAGCAGGCTGTCATCCACACGGGGCTTGGAATAAAAGCCCTCGGTGAAGGCGGCAGACACCATTTTGATCAGATTCTGATATCCCGTCTCGTTCTTGCAAAGCAAAACCAGGTGGTCGGCAGAATGCTCGCCCGTTTGCTTGTCAAAGCGCGAGCGGGGCGCAACGTAGACCTCACAGCCGATAATGGGCTTGATCCCCTGCTTCTTGCAAGCGCGCGAAAAGGCCACCGCGCCGTACATGACACCGTGGTCGGTAAGTGCGACGGCAGAGTGACCGCACTCCTTTGCGCGAAGCGGAATATCCGTGATTCTGCAGGCGCCGTCAAGCAAGCTGTATTCGCTGTGAAGGTGAAGATGAACAAAATCTGCCATAAGCTCTCCGTTTTTTACTGTTCTTCCGCAAGCTCGGTTATTTTTTTGAGCCTGTGGTTAAGCCCCGATTTGGTCAGCGGCGGGGCAAACCTTGCCGCCAGCTCCGAAAGCGGGAGGCTGGGGTAAAGCAGCCGCATCTCGGCGGTCTTTTTAAGCTCGGGCGGCAAAAGATCAAACTTGTCCTCGGCCTGAAGCTTGTTTATGGCCGCGATCTGCTTTTGCGCGGCATCCACCGACATTGAAATATTTCTCGTTTCGCAATTTGTGGCGCGGTTTTCGTTATTTCGTATCTCGCGCTCGATCTTTCCGTTTATCAGTGTGAAGTATGCCTGCGTGGCTCCGATGACCGAGAGCACGTCCTCGATATACGAGCTGCCCTTGTAGACCAGACCCGTACCGCTTTTGCGGTTTACGATCCTCGGCTCGCCCACCGTTTCGTTCAGAAAGGCATATAGCAGCTTGGCGTTTGCCGAGTCCTTCAAGAGAAACTCAAGATGATACTGCCGCTCGGGATCGGTCACGCTGGCAAATGCGGCAAAGGCACCGCGCAGAAAAATACTGCGGCACTCGGGGCAAGCGCACGCTCCGAATATTCCCTTTTCTTTTATATTTTTCATAAAGTTGACGGCATCGCAGCTCACGAAGGCAATATCGTATCCCGAAAGGGCTTTCACCCCCGCGCTTGGTGCCGCCGCCTTGCCGAAGGCCATGGACACGGCTCTCTGCGCCGCTGAGGCAAGCTCGGCGCTGCTGTAATTGCAGAGCAGACGCTCCTCGCCGTCGTCCTCCGAATCAAGGAGAAAGGCCGCCGCATAGGCAAGCTTGCAGCATTTCTTGCCCACGGGGAGCTTTATTATTTCAGCTTTTGCATCGGTTGAAAAAGACATTTATATTACCAAGCCTTATTCTATATATTTGATCTCGCATTCAAGGGGAACGCCGAATTTGGCCATGACCAGCTCTTGCGAAAGCTCAATGAGCTCAAGCACGTCGTGAGCGGTAGCGCCGCCCTTGTTGACTATAAAGCCCGCGTGCTTATCGGAGACCTGCGCACCGCCAATGCTGTAGCCCTTCAGCCCCGCATCCTCGATGAGCTTGCCTGCAAAATGACCCTCAGGTCTTTTGAAGGTACTGCCCGCGTTGGGAAATTCAAGAGGCTGCTTGGAGCGGCGACTTGCCATCATTGCGTCCATAGTGGCGCGGATAACGCTCTCCTCGCCCTTTTTGAGCTCAAAGGTGGCATCCATAACTATAAGATCGCGGTTTTGGTCGTACACGCTCGTTCTGTAATCGAATTTATGCTCGTCGGCAGAAAGTATGCGGATAGCACCGCGGGACAGATCGTAGCAGGTGCTGGAGACCAGCACGTCCTTGACCTCGCCGCCGTAGGCACCTGCGTTCATAAACACGGCACCGCCGCAGCTTCCGGGAATGCCGTAGGCAAACTCAAGACCCGTCAGGGCATTCTTGCATGCCACCGAGGCAAGATGAGTGAAGGATGCACCGCACTCGGCGGTGATCCTCGTTCCGTCAACCGTTACGTTTTTGCAGTAGTGAGTAAATATGATAGCCCCTCTGAAGCCCTCGTCGGAGAAAAGAACGTTGCTGGCGTTACCGATAACGCAGTATTTCACGCCGGTTCTTCGCGCCTGCTCGATGGCATAGATGAGCATATCCATATTCTCGGTCCAAACTATAAGATCCGCAGGGCCGCCTATCTGGAAGCTCGACAGCAAGGCAAGGCTTGCGCCCTCCTTGTACCTTATGCCCTTGGATTTTAAAAGATCAATATATGCGTTAAGCATCAGATTCCTCGCAAAGTATAATTTTTTCGATCTCACCGAAGGATGAGACGTTGTAGGTTACGGGCAGCTCTGTGGTCAGCCCGCGCGGATTGTACCAGCAGGTATCGATCCCCGCGCCGATACCGCCCTTCATGTCTGAGGTCAGAGAATCACCGATAACGATGGCTCTTTTTTTGTCGAAGCCGTCGATGGCCGCCGTGACGGTGTCAAAATACCGCAGGTCGGGCTTTTCGTAGCCCACGTCCTCGGAAATAAAGCTACCGCTGATATAGGGCAAAAGTCCGGATCCCGACATTCTGGAGGTCTGTATGAATTTTATGCCGTTTGTAATTACGTATATTCTGCACTTTTCGGAGAGACGCTTGCAAAGCTCGGCCGCGCCGTCGATGAGAAAGGACTGACGGGACAGACTGTTTTCGTAAAACCTCGCCATTGCCGCAAAATCGGCATCCGAGCCGATCTCGGCGCAGAAAAGTCTGAATCTCTCGGCGCGGAGAGTGGTCTTGTCGATCTCCTTGCGCTCGAGCATCTTCCAGAGTCCGAGATTTATTCTGCTGTAGGTTGAGACCGCGGCATCGTCGGCAGTAATGCCGAAGCTGTTCAGGGTCTCGGTTATGGCAACGTGCTCGGCACGGGTAAAATCAAGAAGAGTCTCGTCTGCATCAAAAAGCAAAATATCGTACTTGGGCATACTACCTCCATTTTAGGTATTATTATCTATTATACTATATGTTTCGAAAAAAATCAACCTGATTTTTTAATTGTGTGTAATAATTTAGATCAAGGAAAGCGTCGGAGTCAATACGCGCAGGGCTCTCGATACCGTTTGGGACATCTCGTCCGTACAGTATACCTTTCGGCCCTTTACCATATCGGCCTTCAGCCTCAAGAGCTGTATGTCCTTCACACCCCAAGTCTTGATGCTCTTATCACCGTCGCTGCCGTTCTCCTCCTCCCTCTTCATCTGCGCATATTCACGCGAGCTGTTCGGGATCTCATCCTCCGCCACATCGGCCTTCTCACTGCCAAACACAGCCTTTTGGGCATTTTTTTCAGCAATTTCTGATTTATCTGTTGACAAATCCTGATTTTGTGGTATACTATTGGCAGAGGGTGCTCTCAAGTTAACACTGGCCTGCTTCGATGAAGCCGGAACGGTGACCGAGGGTTGCCCCTTTTTGTTTTCGGTAAAAGACATGCTATAAACATACTGAGTCTTATCATCTAAATTACCTGTTTTCGAGTCGTTTCTAATATTAATTACAACATCGTATCCCTTTCCATCAACAAATATTTCTTTCCAAAAATAATCCCAATATTGTGCATCTTTGTGCGCTACTGTGGTTTTTCCTTTTTCCTTTTCAGATTTGACATACGCACCATCTTCAACAATATTGAAAATATCGCCACTTGCAATTAATCTTACTTTTGCTTTATATCCGGAAGCATCGGATTTGCTTTTTGGGTTGTTTCCTTCAAAAGCGAATTTTCCCAATCCACTTTTTGTTTCAACAAATCTCGCATAATATGTATGACCGTTTCGCTCAAATTTTGCAGTACGACCTTCACGAACACAGGGGACGGTTCTCTGTGTTTTTTCTTTTTTGTATTGACAAATTCAATTTTTTTGATATACTGATTTTAGAAGTCATATCAAGGTTCGTCTTGGACGTTACGTTTGGGGCATTTTGTGCATCAAACTCTTGATTGGCTTCTTTTTTTAACATATACAAAACAAAGGTATCGGTTCTCCACGCAAAAAACTCTGCCTGCAAAAAATATTCACTTTGGGCTTGAAAAAAATATAATTATATGATATAATAATAAATTGTAGACTTATATCTTGAATTTGGGGGTGTTTTGCTTGAAGATCATTGGTCTGGCCGGGCCCAGCGGTGCCGGAAAGGGCGAATTTTGCGCCATTCTCACAAAGCTCGGTATTTTCAGCATCAATACCGACAACGTGTACCATAAGCTCCTTGTGCCCCCGTCCGCCTGCCTTGACGAGCTTTGCGCTCACTTCGGGTACGGCATACTTAAAGCCGACGGCACTCTTGACCGCGCGGCTCTTGCAAGGATCGTTTTTGCCCCCGGCAACGAATCCGAGCTTGATACGCTGAACAAGATAACCCATTTTCACGTGCTGAACAAGGTTCGGTCCATCATTGCCGATTTTTCCAAGTTCCCCTGCCCTGCCGTTATCGTCGACGCGCCCGCCCTCTTTGAATCGGGCTTTGACGCGGAGTGCGATACCGTAGTCTCGGTGCTTGCAAACAAGGCCATCCGAATAGACCGCATAATGCAGCGCGACGGGCTGAGCTACGAGGCGGCCGCCGAGCGCATAAACGCGCAAAAGCCCGACGAATTTTACATTGAGCGCTCGGATCACGTGTTCTACAACAATTCTGATCTTGAGGAATTCAAGCGGCAGGTTCTCGCGGTCTTTGCACCGGAGGTCGGATAATGCGTCTGCGCGGAAAGCTGATCATTGCCGTGGTGCTGGCACTCGTTGCCTCCGTGGCCTTCGGATTTATTTACGATTTTTTGATGACCGCGTCACAGCGCGATCTCTATCGGCGCGAGTACAGCTCTACCGTGAGCAAATACGCCGCCGAATACGGTGTGGACGAGGCTCTCGTTTACGCCGTCATCAAGACCGAGAGCAATTTTGACCCCAACGCGGAATCGTCTGCGGGAGCTATGGGGCTTATGCAGCTCACGCCCGAAACATTTCTCGACGTGGCCGACCGCCTGCTCGGCGAGGAGATATCCGAGGACGATATTCTCGATCCCGAGGTCAATATCAGATGCGGTGTGCGCTATCTTGCCTGGCTTATTGAGACCTTTGAGTCGGAAAAGGCCGCCGTTGCCGCCTACAACGCGGGCCCGGGTCGGGTCAGCGAATGGCTTGAAGAGGACGGCGAGCTCAACTCGATCCCCATTGGGGAGACAAGAATTTACGTATCCAAGGTGCTTCACGCCAAGGATATTTACGAAAGATTATATTATTCATAACATAAGGAGTAAAAATCATGGAAAACAAGGAAAACAGCTTGGCTTACAACAAGCGCAATTTTTACGAGGCACTTCCCGAGCTGGTTGACGCCGCCTGCGAGTATGCCGTCGGCTACACCGATTATCTGAACAAGTGCAAGACCGAGCGCGAGGCAGTTCGCGAGTCCATCGCTATGGCAGAGGCTGAGGGCTACGTTCCCTACACCTTCGGTATGGATATGAAGCCCGGCGACAAGTTCTATTACAACAACCGCGGCAAGAGCCTGTTCCTTTTCAGAATCGGCAGTGAGCCCATCAACGAGGGCATCCGCATTTCCGCCGCTCACATCGACTCCCCCAGACTCGACCTCAAGCAGGTTCCCGTCTTTGAGGATAACGGCTTTGCTTACTTCAAGACCCATTACTACGGCGGCATCCGCAAATATCAGTGGGTCGCAACCCCTCTTGCTCTTCACGGCGTTGTTGTGAAGACCGACGGTACCGTGGTTGACGTTGTTATCGGTGAGGACGAGAACGATCCCGTTCTCTACATCAGCGATCTGCTCCCCCATCTGGCTGCCGAGCAGAGCCGCAAGCCCCTTGGCGAGGCTGTTCCCGCCGAGAAGCTGAATATGATCATCGGCACCCGTCCCGTTGACGGCGACATCAAGAACAACGTTCTTGCAATACTTAACGAAAAGTACGGCATCACCGAGAGCGATTTCCTCTCTGCCGAGCTTTCGGGCGTTCCCGCAGGTCTTGCACGCGATGCAGGTCTCGATCGCTCCCTCATTGCCGGCTACGGCCACGATGACCGCTGCTGTGCATATCCCGCAGTCACCGCTCTCCTTGATTGCAAGGACGAGCGCCACACCCTTATGTGCATCCTCGCCGACAAGGAGGAGACAGGAAGCGACGGCGTTTCGGGTATGCAGTGCGTACTGACCGCCGATCTCATTCACTCCATCTCCGATGCCCTCGGCGGCAACTATGCTCAGGTCCGCGCCAACTCCAAGTGCCTGTCGGCCGACGTTTCCGCGGCATTTGATCCCAGCTTCTCCGACGTTTTCGAGAAGAAGAATGCGGCTCTCATCAACTGCGGCACCGTTCTCTCCAAGTACACCGGCGCACGCGGCAAGAGCGGCACCAGCGATGCTTCTGCTGAGTACCTTGCATGGCTCCGTCGCGTTATGGAGCAGGACAACGTGGTATGGCAGACCGCCGAGCTCGGCAAGACCGACGTTGGCGGCGGCGGAACCGTTGCAAAGTTTATCGCAAATATGAACATCGATACCGTTGACCTCGGTATTCCCGTTCTCTCCATGCACGCGCCCATTGAGATCATCGCAAAGTCCGACCTCTATGAGGCATATCGCGCATTCCTTGCATTCTGCAAATATTAATGTCGGTTACAGACAAGCTGAAGGGCGTTGAGGAGAGGTATCTCGCCATTGAGGCCTCCCTCGGCGATCCCGCCGTTATATCCGATCAGGCCGAGTATGCCAAGCTTATGAAGGAATACAAGGGTCTGACACCTATTATTGAAAAATACCGCGAATATCTCGAGGTCGAGTCGGCTATGGAGCAGGCGTGCGAGCTTTTGGATTCCTCGGACGCCGATCTTCGCGAGCTGGCCGAGGAAGAATATTATTCGTCCAAGGATAAGCTCCCCGCGCTCATTGACGAGCTGACCGTCCTGCTCCTGCCACGTGACGAGAACGATTCAAAAAACGTTATCATTGAGATCCGCGCAGGCGCGGGCGGCGAGGAGGCGGCGCTTTTTGCCTCGGTGCTTTACCGTATGTATTCTATGTACTCGGTGGCACACCGCTTCAAGGTGTCGCCTATGAGCATGAACGAGACCGAGCTCGGCGGCTTCCGCGAGATCACCTTTATGATCGAGGGTGAGGGTGCCTATTCCCGATTCAAGTTTGAGTCCGGCGTCCACCGCGTTCAGCGCGTGCCCGAGACCGAGTCACAGGGACGCATACACACCTCCACCGTCACCGTTGCGGTGCTTCCCGAGGCCGAGGACGTTGAGATCGAGATCAATCCCGCCGATATTATTATGGAATCCTGCAAGTCCAGCGGAGCGGGCGGTCAGCATATCAACAAAACCGAATCCGCAGTTCGCCTGACCCACAAGCCTACGGGTATTATCGTTGAGTGCCAGCAGGAGCGCAGTCAGCTCCAAAACCGCGAAAAGGCACTTCAGATGCTCAAGGCCAAGCTCTACGACATAAAACAGCGTGAGCAGACAGACAAGATCGCGTCACAAAGAAAGAGCCAGGTCGGCACGGGCGACCGAAGCGAAAGAATAAGAACCTACAATTACCCCCAAGGGCGCATAACCGATCACCGGATCGGATTTTCCATCTTCACTATGGAATCCTTCCTTAACGGTGACATCGACGCTATGATAGACGCCCTCATATCTGCCGACACGGCGGAAAAACTTAAGAATGCAGAGTAAGTATCAATGACGACCGAGATCATAAAAACAGACTCCGATTTTAACGAAGGCATAAATAAAGCCGCGGCGGTGATCCGCCGCGGCGGTCTCGTGATCTTTCCCACCGAAACGGTGTACGGTCTCGGGGCGGATGCCACCAGCGCCGCGGCCGCGCAGGCAATATATGCGGCAAAGGGGCGCCCGTCGGACAATCCTCTGATCATCCACGTGGCAAAGCCCGAGGATGCGGAGCCCTACGCCGAGACAAACGAGCATTATTACCGCTTGGCCAAGCATTTTATGCCCGGCCCACTGACCGTAATTCTGCCGAGAAAGGACACGATCCCACCGCAAACATCGGGCGGGCTTGACACTGTTGCCGTCCGTTGCCCTTCGCACCCCGTAGCCCACGCGCTCATCGCCGCCGCGGGAGTTCCAATTGCCGCGCCGTCGGCAAATATCTCGGGCAGACCGTCGCCCACTAACGCATCCGACGTTATTGCGGATATGAACGGTCGGGTCGATATTATTATTGACGGAGGCGACTGCGAGATCGGTCTTGAATCTACCATCGTAAAGCTCGAGGGCTCGCGGGGAATACTTCTCCGCCCCGGTGCCATTACGGTAGATGCTCTGCGTTGCGTTCTCGACGAGGTTAAGATCGCGCCTGCGGTCATCGGCAAGCTGGCGGACAACGAAAAGCCGCTTTCACCCGGAATGAAATACCGTCACTATGCGCCCGAGGCGCCGCTGGTGCTTCTCGACGGCCATCCCGATGACGTGCTCCGCTTTATGCAGAACACCCCGAAGGATGCGGTGCTTCTCTGCTACGACGAGGAAGTCCCCGCTCTTGACGGACATATTCTTCTGCCCGTTGGGGAACGGGAGGACGAAGAAGCCCAAGCGCACCGTCTTTTCACCAATCTGCGACAGGCAGACCGTGAAAACGCAAAGATAATTTACGCGCACCTGCCGAGCACAAACGGCATAGGTCTTGCGCTTTACAACAGAATGCTCCGTGCCGCAGCTCATACGGTACAATATATAAAAAGTGAGGATTGACAATGGCCAGAAAACCGAAAAGCACAGAACCCGAAAAAATAGTTTATGCTCCCGTTCAGCCTCAACCCATCACCGAAACAATTGAAAAAAACTACATGCCCTATGTAATGAGCGTTATTATTTCCCGTGCGATTCCCGAGATCGACGGTCTCAAGCCCTCGCACAGAAAGCTCCTTTACACCATGTACAAGATGGGTCTGCTCACCGGCAACCGCACCAAGAGTGCGAACGTGGTGGGACAGACGATGAAGCTCAACCCCCACGGTGATGCGGCGATCTATGACACCATGGTTCGTCTCACTCGCGGCAACGAGGCTCTGCTTCATCCGCTTGTCGACTCCAAAGGTGCCTTCGGAAAGCAGTACAGCTCAAACATGGCGGCATCCGCTTCCCGTTATACCGAGGTAAAGCTCGATTCCTTCTGCGCCGAGATGTTCCGCGGCATTGACAAGGACGCCGTCGATATGATCGACAACTACGACGGCACAATGAAGGAGCCGGTGCTTCTGCCCACCTCCTTCCCTAACGTGCTGGTCATGCCCAACAAGGGTATCGCCGTCGGTATGGCGTCTGATATCTGCTCCTACAATCTTGGCGAGATCTGCGACGGAACCATCGCGATGCTCAAAAATCCCAAGGTCAGCGTTGAGAAGCTGATGAGCATCATCAAAGCCCCCGATTTCCCGGGCGGCGGTGATATCATCTATGACGAGGAGAAGATGAAGGCCGTTTTCACAACCGGCTCGGGCTCTGTCCGAATCCGCTCCCGATATTCCTACGATAAGCAGGCAAACTGCATAGATATTCTTCAGATCCCCTACTCCACCTCCATCGAGCTGATCCTTGACAAGATCACCGAGCTCTTCAAGCAGGGCAAGCTCAAGGAGATCACCGACTTCCGCGATGAGATCGACCTGAGCGGCTTCAAGCTGACCATCGACCTGCGCCGAGGCGTTGATCCCGACAAGCTGATGCAGAAGCTTTTCAAGCTCACGCCCCTTGAGGACAGCTTCAAGTGTAACTTCAACATTCTTATTGACTCCACCCCACGCCAGATGGGCGTTCCCGAGATCCTTGCTGAGTGGATCAAGTTCAGAATGTCCTGCGTTCGCCGCGAGCTGACCTTTGATCTGAAGAAGAAGGAGGACAAGCTCCATCTGCTTCTCGGTCTCGGAAAGATCCTGCTCGATATCGACAAGGCCATCCGCATCGTCCGTAACACCGAAAAGGACGCAGACGTTGTTCCCAACCTGATGGAGGGCTTTGGAATCGATAAGGTCCAGGCCGAGTACATCGCCGAGATCAAGCTGCGCAATCTCAACCGCGAATACATCATCAACCGCATTCAGGAGATCGAGGAGCTTGAAAAGGAGATCGCCGCCATCAAGGAAATTCTTGAGGACGAGCTGAAGCTCAAGGCCCTTATTGCAAAGCAGCTTGCCGAGGTCAAGGCCAAGTACGGCAAGCCCAGAAAGTCCTATATCATCCACGCCGACGAGATCGCCGAGTACAAGGAAGAGGAGCATATTGAAAACTTCAACGTCAGACTTTATATGACGAAGGAAGGATATTTCAAGAAGATCACGCTCCAATCCCTGCGCGGCAACGACGAGCAGAAGCTCAAGGAAGGCGACGAGATCGCCTTCACCGAGGATACCGACAATCTCGGCGAGCTCATATTCTTCACAGACAAATGCCAGATGTACCGCATCAAGGTCAGCGACTTTGACGTGGTCAAGGCCTCGGCTATGGGTGATTATATTCCTTCAAAGCTCAGTATGGATCCCGGCGAAAAGCCGATCTTTATGAGACTTATAGACTCGAAGAGCAATCCCGAAAAGGAGAACATGGTATTCTTCTTCGAAAACGGCAAGGGAGTGCGCGTCCCCGTAACCTCGTATATTACGAAGTCGGTTCGTCGCAAGCTCGTTGGTGCTTACTCGGATGCCTCGCCCATCGTGGCCGCGTTCCTTGAAAAGACCAACGATCCCTTCGACGTTATGCTGGTTTCGGATGTCGATCGAGCGATCATTGTCAAAACCTCGCTGATCCCCGTCAAGACGACCCGAACCTCTGCGGGAGTTCAAGTGTTCACTCTCAAGAAGGGGCAGAGGCTTGTGGGTGCTTACACCGACTTTGCCGAGCGCTTTGAGGACACCAAGGGCTACAAAAAGATAAAGATCCCCGCAACCGGAATCCTGCTTTCCGAAAAAGATATTGATAAACAGCAATTAAAAATCTGATAACCCCTTTACAAAAGTCGGATTTTGATTTATAATGTAAATAATTATTTTGAACGGAGAAACAAAAATGTCTACAAATCAGAAAAAAATGCCCAAGGATAAGTTTTGGGTGAGATTCGTCTGCATCGTTCTCGCAGCCGTTATGGTAATCGGTGTGGCAATGACCGCTATCTTCCTCATAGTTGATGCTATCAACGCCGCTATGGCCGAGAAGGAAGATGAAAAGGGCAAGAAGACCGCCGAGGCCGCAATCGTTGAATACGTCGCCGCCCCCGCGGAGGTCGATGACGCCTGGGAGACAAACGTATGATGGATAAAAACAGCATTCTCAAGCTCGTTGACCACACTCTGCTGGCACAGACCGCCACTCTCGACGATATCCTCACCATCGTTGACGACGGAATAAAGTACGGCACAGCAAGCGTGTGCATCCCTTCCTGCTACGTAGCCGCCGCGGTTAAGCACGCAAACGGCAAGCTCCCCATCTGCACCGTTGTTGGCTTCCCCAACGGCAACTACACCACCGAGGCAAAGGTAGCCGAGACCGCAAAGGCTCTGGCCGACGGTGCCGCCGAGATCGATATGGTTATCAATATCGGTATGCTCAAGGCAAAGAATTACGATTACGTTCTTGAGGAGATCAAGACACTCAAGAAGCTCTGCGGCGAGCGTGTGCTCAAGGTCATCATTGAGACCTGCCTGCTCACCGACGAGGAAAAAATTAAGATGTGCGAGATCGTATCGGCCTCCGGCGCTGATTTCATCAAGACCTCCACAGGCTTCTCTACCGGTGGCGCAACCCGCGAGGACATTGCACTCTTCAAGGCAAACGTCCGCGAGGGTCTGGGAATCAAGGCCGCGGGCGGTATCCGCTCCTTCGCCGATGCCGAGGACTTTATCAACCTCGGTGCCACAAGACTCGGAACAAGCTCTCTCGTAAAGATCATCAAGAACGAGGAGCTCGGCAGCTATTGATCCAAATAAAAAATGAGCGCAGTTTTGCGCTCATTTTTTATAAAAATATTGAAACCGATCTCGGAATTGCCACACTATATAAGTGAAAGGGGTGAGAGGATGAGCGATCACGGCACCGTATACGAAGAGCTTGCGCAAAAATACTGCGAAAAGTTTATGGGCAAGGTGTTTTATTTCTGCCTGAAGAAAACTGAAAATATACACGAGGCGGAGGATCTGACACAGGATATTTCGCTGAACGTAATATATGCTCTTTCAAAGGGTGCGCTACCCGAAAGCTTTTCGGCATACGTCTGGCAAATAGCGCGCAACAGATACAGTGCTTGGGCAGAGCACAAGCGCAGAAAACGCGAAGCGGTGACCGGTAACCACATCGCGGATTATGAGCTTGAGGACGAGAGCGAAAATATCACCGATGAAATGATACGCAACGAGGAGCTTTCGTTGCTTCGGCGGGAGCTGGCCTTCATCGGCAACGAATATCGCAGTCTGCTCATCGCCTATTACATTGAAGGCAAAAGCGTGCGAGCCATTGCGGATGCTCTTTCGATCCCCGAGGGTACGGTAAAATCAAAGCTTTTCCGTGCACGCAAAATTCTGAAAGAAGGTATGAATATGGCACGAGAATTCGGCAAAAAGAGTTATAATCCCCAAAGCGTAAGCTTCGTATCAAGCGGATCACAACCAAGCGGACTTCCTTGGCGGGTGATCCAGCGGCAGATCCCACAGAACATACTGTTACACGCAAGCAATAACCCCAGCACTGTTGAGGAGCTGGCACTTGAGCTCGGTATTGCCGCGCCTTATATGGAGGAAGAGGTTGAAATACTTTACAACGCAACTCTTCTCAAAAA
Source organism: Clostridia bacterium (assembly GCA_017451545.1). Taxonomy (GTDB): domain Bacteria; phylum Bacillota; class Clostridia; order Oscillospirales; family CAG-272; genus RGIG3994. The sequence continues at coordinate 20,763 of JAFTOB010000035.1, forward strand.
GGTGGACGGCGACAAGTATATCACCGACTTCTTTATTATGGACAAGGAGGCTCAGCTTGAGATCTACGGCATTCTCCGTCAAGGCTCGCTTGAGAGAAGCGGATTGATCGACGAGCTCGTTGAAGAAAACCTGCAAGCATTCCGAGGGCTCGGCATCGCCAACGACGGTATCAGCGACAACACGTTAAAATGGTGGCTGGTGATTCACACCGTGGACTTCTGCGTGGGTCGCATCAAGGGCTATAACAGCGACTGGCCCGAAAAAAGAGCCAACGGAGAGCAATGGGGCATTCTGGGCTTTGAGTGGATCGATCCTCCCGAGCGCACGGTTATGGGTCACAACGGAAACGGAAACGAAGATTTTATGTTCTGGGCGTACAAAATACCCGATTACAACCTCTGGGATCAAGTGAGCGAAATGAGCTTCAACCAAACCATACTTTTGGGAAGCATCCTGGCGGGCAACCGAAATCTTGCTTCTCTCTCGGATGCAGAAGCTCTGCATTGGAAGACCATCGACGGAAAGTATGCCCACAGCGACGGGGACGGAAATATTATCCCCGATATTCTGGCGATAAACAATGATCAGATGAAAAAGCTCGATGAGATCATCGCCTCACATCCTAATTTCAAAAAGATCATGGAGAATTATCAGCTCGCCTTTGACAGTACGGTTAAGCTCCTTGAGAAATACAGCCACTCGGTTTTGCATAAGATCCTTCCCTATTGCGTTTCGAGTCAGATGTACGGCTCGCGAATGATGACGGTTCACGATGAGGTCAACGCCGAAAAATTGCTGTTGCCCAAAAATCCCAAGACCTCGGTGCTTGGAATGCATATCCGGCTCTCTTAAAATCAAAAAGGGCGCTTGGCGCACCTGCATTATTTCAGGTGCGCCAATTTTGTAATTCAGCGTTTTTCGTCAAGACAAACGGAAATGGGTATGATATAATACTATCGTAAGCAGGAGGCCACCCGCTAAATATCCATTTAAGGAGGTAACATATGGAAAATAGAGATTTGATAAAAAATGCTGTAAAATACATCAATAATTTGGGATCCAACACAACTACTCTCGATGACGTAGCAAAAAATGCAGGCTTTTCAACCGACTACTTCAATCGCATATTTCGGAACAACACGGGATTTAACGTTATGGAATACGTGAAATTCAGAAAATTAAACCGTGCCGCACGTATGCTCCGCGCGTCACCCGACCGTGATATTTTATCGATTGCCTTGGAGTGCGGATATGAAAGTCATGAAGGATTTACGCGTGCATTTAAGGAACAATACTGTAAAACGCCCAGCGAGTACCGTGAAAGCATGAAAGGAAAGCAATTTATTTTTGCAGATCTTGAATTAAATGCTACCGCCGTTGCCGAATTTAGCAATGCTATTTCCGGATTTTCCGAAAAAGATGCTGATGAGACGATCGATTGGCTTCTCGAAAAAGATGTAAAGCGTTACGGCTACACGGCTATTACCATTACAATAAACGGATCGAAAATAGTTTCTGACAAAGATTCTTTTGAAAACGGATTTGTCACGGTGGAAAATTATTCCGAAAAGCCTTATCTTACACTTGTTCTTGAAGATTTGAGTAATTTTCGGAATTATATTGATAAACTTCTGCTTTTGGGCCACGGTTATATAGATTGTATATTTCATAAAGACGTGTCATTTGAGGATGTGAAAATCGCACTTGACGGTATTAATTTAAAAAATATAAAAGAAAGAAATGAAACGATGTATTTCGGAGAACCGTTCGTTCTGCCGAAAGAATCGCAAAAGTATGATATTCACAAATTGGGAGCACCCGATTTGGAGGCAGTTGAGGAATTTATTGCGGAATATACGGATGAAGTGTTCAAAAAATCCGACGGGTACGGGCTTAAAAGCTTGATAAAGCAGCCACTTGATCAAAGACCTCTTTCACAGCCCTTTGGTGTTTTTGATGGCAAAAAACTACTTGCTGTATCTTACGACGGACTGCAAAGCACACACGGTTTTTGTATTAATAATTGTGTTCACACTCCTAATTTGCCGGGTACTCCTGATGATGCGATCAAATATCTTTATCTGACGGCGACAAATGCAGCTATGGAAAAAGGATATATTCCTTTTGAAGATACTCAATTTGACAAATATGCAAAAGAGCACGGAGGATTTGACGCTTTCGAATTGGGGTTTGAAAAAGTAAATACCGTATATTTTATTGAATTTTGATGAAAGCATTGCCCCGCCTTGCGCGGGGCAATATTTATAACGTTTATGCAAAACTATTTATCTGCCTTCATATTTTGACGGCGACGTGCCGGTATGCTTTTTGAAGTCCCGTGAAAAATCGTAAAGGTTGGCGTAGCCCAAGGACAGCGCCATATCCGACAGGGTGCCGTAGTCACTTTTAAGCATCTCCTTTGCCTTTTCTATGCGGATCTGTCGGGCGTAGGATATCGGCGACACGCCCATAATTTCCGCAAAAAGCTTTCTGAAATACACGGTTGAAAGTCCGACAATCTCGGCGAGCCCGTCATTCGTTATCTTTTTGCCGTAATTCTGAGAAATATATTCGTTTGCGGCCGCGATCTTCGCCTGCTTGTCGGTTGGCATATATGCCCTGCTCTCCGTTTGCGCTATGGCCATTATAATAGAATAAACGTCCCTGATGCTTTCCATTTCGATCAACGGATCCTTCAGATTTCGCTTGTATTCAAGCTCTTTGAGCATCTTCAGTATCTTTTCCCCGTTTTTGACCGAAAAGGCCATCAGCTCGGGGAAGGTCTGCTCGCTTTCAAACTCAACAGTCAAAAAATGCCCCGAGCTTGTGCATTGCCATTCGTAGGTACTGCTTTTGGGCAGGATCATTATATGGTTCAGATCGGACAAATAGCGCTTCCCTGCCGCCGTGTAAACCGTCTCGCCCTCGTACTTGATAACGACAGCCCAGCGGCTACGGTCGGTTCTTCTGGCCTTCGTGCCTTCGGGATTGTACAGCGTTGACACCGAATGCACCTTTGTAATTACCAATTTTGATAAAACTTCCGTGTTCATAAAAATTCTCATCTCTCCTTACAATGCTATAATTATATCACAAATTATAAAATCAATCAATACTTTTTGTATCAAATATGATAAATTGTAACACATTTGATATTTACCGCCGATGCTTAATATGTTATACTGTTTTTGGAGGTGAAATTATGAACCGTAAAATATCACAGATACCTTCCCCTGCTCTTGCAGGAGTAGTTAAGGAAAAAACATTAAACGGCGCGATTGCTGAGATTATGAACTGTACCTATGACGGTGCGGATATGATCGATCTGCACTTGCCGTACCTTGAAACCAACGACACAGAAAGTCTCCGCAAAATAGTGAAAGCCTCAAGGCTTCCCATTCTTGCGCTGAATTACAGCAGCACTTCTTCCGAAGAAGAGCGCGTTGCCAGCTTTCTGCGCGCTGTAGACGCCGGAGCGGCCGGCATCGATATGCAGGGCTATACCTTTCATCTGCCGTCCAAAAAGGATTTTTGCGGCGAAGACAAATATTCCTTTACCAAGGGTAATCCTAAGGAGATCGTGACAGACGAAAAGATCATTGCCAAGCAATACGAATTGATCGAAAGGGTTCATTCGATGGGAGCAGAGGTTCTCCTTTCATGCCATCCCGGTATACCTATGACCTGTAATCAAGTGGTGGAGCTTGCTCTTTTCCTTGAAAAACGAAATCCCGATATTATAAAGATCGTCACAAAGGCCGAAACCGAGGACGATCTGGCCGAAAGTATACGCACCATGCTCCTCCTCAAGAAAGAGGTCAAAACTCCGATTTCCTATCATGCAAGCGGGTATAGCGGTATGCTTTCAAGGATCGTAAATCCTTTGCTTGGCGGGAAAATCGCGTTTTGCATTGATCGGTACAAAGAGTCAAGTATCATGGAGCAAATTGATCTTAAAACAGCAAAGGCTATTGTCGAAAACACAAGGAAAATCGTGGGAGATCTATAACAATGAAATTATTTGAAGGACGCACGGCAATGGTAACCGGTGCAGGAAAGAATATCGGAAAGGAAATAGCGCTTGAATTTGCAAAAAACGGTGCAAACATTATTGTTTGCGATTATAATGAGGAAAACGCGCTTGAAACAATTCGTGAAATATCCGCTCTCGGTGTAAAGGCTATGCCGGCAGTTTGCGACGTTCGCGACAGAGCAAAAATATTCGAATATGTATCGGTGGCTGTTGAACAGTTTGGAAAGATCGATTTTCTCGTTAATAATGCCGGCGGAAGCGCATATCTGCTGAAAAAGCTGACTCGGTTTGTTGATGCCGAGGAGTCGACCTTGGACTTTGTTATTGATACAAATCTCAAGGGGGCTATGCACTGCACTCAAGCCGTTTTGCCCTCCATGATTGCGCAGAAGTATGGCAAGATCATCAACATTTCATCGATTGCAGCCGTATGCGGTCTTTATGACCGCGTAGATTATGCAGCGGCAAAGGCAGGTATGATCGGTATGGTCAAGGCGCTTGCCATGGAGGTCGGGGAATATAATATTTGTGTAAACGCGATATCTCCCGGCGCGATCTCACGGAATGGTAAGACGAGCGATCATGTGACGTATCTTGGCGAAAACGGAAGATGCGGCTCGCCGAAGGATATTGCGGATGCCGTACTGTTCCTTGCTTATCAGGATTATATTACGGGCGAAAATATCGTCGTAGACGGCGGAAGAAGCTTAGGCCCAAGTCACCGTTAAATATAAAAACATATAGGAGACAAAAGATATGATTTCAAAGCAAATCGTTTTTACAGCCGTGCATAAAGCAGAACTTTTGGAGTTAGAGGTTCGCGACATTCAAGAAAACGAGGTGCTGACCGAAATGGAATACACCGTGGTCAGCGGAGGCACAGAGCGCGCCAACCTTATGGGCTCGGAAAATGCGGGAGGAAATAAATTCCCAAAATTTCTCGGATACTGCGGTGTCGGACACGTTTTAGAGATTGGAAGTTCCGTGACGAGCGTTGCGGTCGGCGACAGAGTTCTCGTTTATCACGGAAATCACGCGAAATACAATATCCGTCCGGAAGCCGATATCACCAAAGTAACCGACGAAAATATCGCGTCTCTTGATGCAGCGTTTGTAATTATCGCATCCATGGGACTCGGCGGTGTTCGCAAGCTGGAGCTTGAGCTCGGCGAGAGCGCTATGGTGATGGGGCTCGGTCTGCTGGGCATTTTCTCGGTTCAGTTCTTGCGTCTGAGCGGCGCTTATCCGGTGATTGCGGCTGATCTTAATTCTGCACGCCGCGAGCTCGCCCTGAAGCTTGGAGCAGACTATGCCTTCGACCCATCTGCTCCCGATTTTGTCGATCAGGTTAAGAACGTAACGGGCGGCAAGGGCGTTCGCGCAACCGTTGAAGTTACGGGCGTATCTGCCGCAATGAAGCAGGCACTTGAGTGTGCTTCTTGGATGGGAAGAATATCCTTACTCGGCTGCACGCGCGTTTCCGATTGCTCCGTCGATTATTATCAGCAGGTACACCGACCGGGCGTCAAGCTCATTGGTGCACACAACTTTGTACGCCCGAAGGTGGAATCCTATCCTCACCATTGGACCCATCAGGACGATTGCAAGGCCATTCTCGACCTTATAGGAGCCGGAAGACTCCAGGTCGCGTCCATCGTTTCTCGCGTTGTGTCTCCCGAGAATTGCACAGAGGTATATAATCAGCTATGCGATGACCCCATGTTCCCCATTGGAACGGTATTTGATTGGAGAGAAATAAAATGAAAAAAATAAAAATAGGTCAAATCGGCATCGGTCACAATCACGGTGCCGAAAAAATGGCAACGGTTCGCAAATTTCCCGAGCTCTTTGAGATCGTCGGTTACGCCGAGGAAAACGAGCGTTGGATAGAAAAGCGCGGTGAGCTTGAAGCATATAAAGGTATTCCCCGTCTCACGGTCGAGGAGGTAATTGCGCGCTCCGACGCGATCCTTGTGGAAAGCGATGTGTGGGATCTGACAAAATATGCCCAAAAATGCATTGATGCGGGCAAGCACATCCATATGGACAAGCCCGCAAGCGGCACTCTTGAAGAATTCCGCGAGCTTCTTGACGAGGCAAAGGCAAAGGATCTCGTGATCCAGATGGGCTATATGTACCGCTACAATCCCGCCGTGAAAAAGTGTTTCGAGCTTGTAAAAAACGGTGAGCTTGGCGAGATCCACGCCATAAACGCCGAAATGAGCACTATGCACAAGCCCGCCTACCGCAAATGGCTGAAGAATTTCGGCGGCGGTATTATGTTCATTCTCGGCAGCCATCTCGTTGATCTTATCGTATACCTTATGGGCGAGCCGACGAAGATAACTTCATTTTTGAAATGCACGGGCTTTGACGGTGTGGAGGTTGAAGACAATAATCTTGCCGTGCTTGAATATCCGAACGCGATCGTTCGTATTTTCGTCTCCTCCGTTGAGGTCAACGGTTGGGGGCGCCGCCAATTCGTGGTTTCGGGAAAAAAAGGCACGGTCAACATTATGCCAATGGAGCGCGACTGCCATATGACCTACAGCGATCTTTCCATCGCTACGCGCGGCGGCTACGATATGCACCGCGACGTGGAGCTGCCGCCCGTTTCCGCCGACGTGCGATATGACGAAATGATGCAGGATTTTTACGATTACGTTATGAAAAACAAAGAAAATCCCTTCACCTATGAGCACGATTACCTGGTGCAGAAGGTGATCGACGAGATCGTTGGAGGTGTGTGCTTCAATGGCAAAAATATTGATTAAAAACGGACGCGTCTGGGACGGCGAGCGATTCTTTTACGCCGACGTTCTGACCGACGGCGACCTTATTGCAAGAATCGAACCAAATATAGACGAAAAGGTCAATTATACTTACGATGCCACGGGCAAGACCGTGTCCGCGGGGCTTGTGGATCTGCACGTTCATATGCTTGTCGAAAAGGACGATAAGTACGGAATTCAGGCCGAGATGAGTTGCTTCCCCTTCGGCGTTACCGCCGCGGCGGATGCAGGCAGAACACGGGGAGAGCGAGCCGTTCTCGATTCGTTTATGCTAAAAAATCTCGTATTTGCCACGGCGCACATACGAGAAAACAAGGCTGATCTCCCGGAGCTTGAAGAAACTCTTGCGCGCTTTGGCGACAAGGCGGTCGGGATTAAGGTTTATTTCGACTCTACGGTGTCCGAGGTGTCAGACGTATCGCCACTTGCGGAGGTGTGCGCTTTTGCAAAAGCGCGCGGGCTTAAGGTTATGGTACACTGTTCAAATTCGCCTGTCCCTATGTCGGACATACTTGACGTTTTGAACCCCGGTGACATTTTGACTCACGCCTTCCACGGCGGCGTCAACACTGCCACAGATGACGGCTTCAAAAGTATACGCGAGGCAAAGGATCGCGGAGTGGTCATCGACAGCGGCTTTGCGGGAAACGTCCATACCGATTTTGCAATTTTAAGGCAAGCGATGGAAAGCGGCGTTCTGCCCGACTGCATCAGCACCGACATTACCAAATTCAGCGCATACACACGCGGCGGCCGCTACGGTATGACCATGTGTATGAGCATAGCGAAGCACGCGGGAATGAGCGAGGAAGATATTTTCAGGGCTGTCACCCGAGCTCCTGCCGAGGCTCTCGGAAGAGCCGATGAGTGGGGCCGTCTCAAGGTCGGAGGTATTGCCGACATTGCCGTTATCGATTACACAGACGAAGGCTTCTCGCTCACCGATGCCAACGGAAACCACATTGAAAGCCCTTGCGGATACCGTTGCGAGCTGACCGTATCCGACGGACAACTCGTATATAAACATTAAAAGGAGATTAATTATGAAAAAAGTATTGGTTCTCGGTGCCACGGGTGCTATGGGCAGATATCTTGTTCCCGAGCTCGTCGGTATGAATTATAAGGTCACGGGTGTAGGACTTGACGAGGCCGCACCGTGGAACGTTAACGCCGATTATATCAAGGGCGACGCGTTCGATATAGATTTTCTCACCAAGCTTTTGAAAGAAAATTTTGACGGCATCGTCAACTTTATGGATTACGGCAAGCACGATTTTTGCGATTATTATAAGCTCTTCCTCGATAATACGAAGCATTATATTTTCCTTTCAACCTGCCGTGTTTACGATGACAAGGAGCAACCAATAAAGGAGACCTCACCCCGTCTGCTCGACTCCTCCGATGACGAGGTGCTGAAGGCATCCCACGATTACTGCATTCACAAGGCGCAGGACGAGGATCTGCTGGCGGCATCGCCCTACGATAACTGGACGGTTGTTCGCCCTGCCACCACCTTTTCGACAATGAGACTGCAGCTCGTTACGCTTGAATTCAAAAACAGCGTAGCGAGAGCCCTGATGGGTAAGAAGGTCGTGCTTCCCGTTCAGGCCAAGGACAAGCCCGCAACCCTTTGCTGGGGCGGCGACGTAGCAAAAATGCTGGCGCGTATTCTGTTTAAAGAAAAGGCTCGACGCGAGACCTACAACGTTTGCTCTGCCGAGCACAGAACCTGGGGAGAGATCGCGGAATATTACCGCGAGCTCGTTGGGCTTGAGGCCGTGTGGGTGGACAAGGAGGATTATCTGAAGATCCTCAGCCCGGAAGGCAAGATCAGCGTGCGCTGGCAGCTTGAATACGCACGCCTCTTTTGCAGGATCACCGACAACTCGAAAATGCTCGCTCTGACCGGTCTGCGCCAGGAGGAGTTTATCTCTATGCGCGACGGATTGCAGCTTGAGATTGGAAACATTCCCGAGACTTACGTGCCGATCGACACCGAGGTTGGCCTCCGCATGGACGAATATCTTAAAGAACACAATTTATAAGGAAAACAGATATGAAAGCAATACTTGTTGATGAAAACAAAAACCTCGTCTGGTCGGACGTTGCCGATCCCGTGATCAAGGACGACGAGGTTCTGGTTAAAATATACGCGGCGGCACTCAACCGCGCCGATCTTCTTCAGCGTCAGGGCAGATATCCCTCCCCCGCCGGATGCCCCGAATGGATGGGGCTTGAGGTTGCCGGCAAGATCGTCAGCATTGGCAAAAACGTGACAGATTGGAAGGTCGAAGACCGCGTTTGCGCTCTGCTCGGCGGTGGCGGCTATGCCGAATACGTGGCTGTCAAGCAGGATATGCTTATGCCCGTCCCCACGGGACTTTCGCTCGTGGAGGCGGCAGCTCTGCCCGAGGCATACGCCACGTCCTATCTGAATCTTTTTATTGAGGGACACCTTGAAGCGGGACAGACCGCATTCATTCCCGCAGGTGCCAGCGGCCTTGCCTCGGTCGCCATTCCTATGGCTAAGGCATTTGGCGCTAGGGTCATCACCTCCGTGCTCTCTGATGAGATCGCAGAAAAGATCAAGCCACTCGGCGCTGACGTTATCATAAATTCTGCCACCCAAAACGTGGAGGAAATATTGAAGGCCGAGGAGGAGCGAGGCACGCCCGTAAACGTGTCAATGGACTGTCTGTCGGGCGAAACGCTTGGCAAGAGTCTGCCCTATATGGCTCGCGGCGGCTATTGGATCGTCATTTCCACCCTTGCGGGCATTGAGACTAAGCTCCTGCTCCGTCCGCTTCTCACGAAGGGACTGCATCTTGTGGGCAGTATGCTCCGCAATCGCACTCCCGAGTTCAAGGCGTACATTCTCTCCGAGCTCGTGAAAAACGTATGGCCCAAGCTCGAGGACGGAACCGTCAAGCCCTCCATTTACCGCGTTCTCCCCATCACCGAGGCAGAGGCGGCACACGCCATCCTTGAGCGCGGTGAAAACGTGGGCAAGGTCGTTCTTTCTGTTTGCAACGAATAAAATAACGGAGCGCCCTGCGCGCTCCGATTTATTTTAATGATTTTCTGTTACGAACGATTCCGATAAGTGATGACGTGATAGCTACGGATTCGTATACTATCCCTCCTATCGAAAGTGTAAACACGTCGTACACGATAACCATCGGTGATGTCACGAGTATACCCTTGCGGATGTTTTGCGGATTTTTAAAGGCCATACACAGCGTGCTGATAATTTGCCCGAGGAATATGAATACGGAATACCACGCATTCCACGTGAGGATACCCATACCCGCCATAATGACCGCGAAGATAACGGGTGTGATCCTTTCACTGCTTCCCTTCTTGTTTCGGAAATAATACACGATTCCTCTTATAAAGCAGACGATATTCATCGCCATTCCCGTGATCGCGCCCAGCATTAAATAGTGGATAACGAAAACAAATGCCGTAAGCGCCTGGACCAGAGCGATCTGCCCCGGGGTCTTCATCTGATATGACAAGAAGCCCAATCCAATGGCTACTATTCCGAGGATCTGGCCTGTCACAAATATGGGATCCATACTTCAGTTCCTTTTCTTTGAAATCGGTAACATTATATCACGGTCGCATGTAAAAGTCAAGTAAAAATCAAAAGCCGCCGAGGATCGAATCAAGCACAAGCATCAGACAAAAACCTCCGAGAGTGGCAAAGGATGCCGCGCCGCTGAGCTTTTGCTCGTGAGTCTGCGGTATCATTTCGTCGATTATTATGTACATCATACTGCCGCCGGCAAAGGCGAGAGCAAATGGCATAATTGCCACAGCCAGAGTGACGGCAAAGTATCCAATAAAGGTTCCGAGTATCTCCACGCCGCCGCTCATCAGCGCTATGAGAAGCGCCTTTTTGCGACTGATGCCCGAATTCAGCATTGGAGCAATAATGACTGCGGCCTCTGGCATATTCTGTATGGCTATGCCTCCGCAGACCATTATAATATCGCTTACGCTGTCGCTTCCAAAGCTGACGCCTGCGGCAATGCCCTCGGGCAAATGGTGGATGGCTATGGCCGCCACCAAAAGCATCACCCTACCCTGACCCTTTCCGTCCTCGATCCCAACCGCCGCGTTGAGGCGTGGTGTCAGCTTATCCACGAAGAAGAGAAAAAGCGCGCCGCAGAAAATGCCGATCACGGTCAAGCCCGCGCCGAAAACGCCTCTGCCCTCAAGCGACGGCTCAACAAGCCCACAAACAGCGGCGCACAGCATAACTCCCGCCGCGAAGCCGATAACGCAGTTATAAAGCTTCTGCGATATGTTCTTGAAGGCGAAGCCCACGCCGGTACCGATCACCGTGGAGAGCCCGATCCCGCAGGCCGCCAATAAAACCCATTGCATAACAAAATCCCCCTGAATATTACGGTATACTACATAATATGCAGGAGGATTTTATTTGGTTTTAAGTTTACACGTCGATTTTTCTGTCCTTACGTTGTTGCCGATGTGGACGGGAATGTTATACTGAACAATCAACCTTACTGATTCTTAAACTGCATTTTGTAAAGCTCGGCATAGGCACCGTCAAGTGTTATGAGCTCCTCGTGAGTTCCCTGCTCTATGATCTGTCCGTCGGATATAACGGCGATCTCGTCGGCGTTCTTAACCGTGGAGAGACGGTGTGCGACCACGATGGTGGTTCTGCCGCGGCAGAGCTCATCGAGGGACTGCTGGATCAGTATCTCGGTTGCGTTATCGAGAGCACTCGTTGCCTCGTCGAGAATGAGAATGGGCGGGTTTTTGAGGAACACGCGAGCGATACTGAGTCGCTGCTTCTGTCCGCCCGAAAGGCGCACGCCGCGCTCGCCGATCTCGGTGTTGTAGCCCTCGGGCAGAGTCATTACGTAATCGTGGATATTGGCGCGCTTTGCCGCTTCGATGACCTCATCCTCGGTAGCGTCGGGGCGACCGTACAGAATGTTGTCCTTAATGCTTGCGTTGAACAGGTAAACGTCCTGCTGAACGATTCCGATATTCTCACGGAGCGAGCCTCGGGTCATCTTGTCAATACCGACGCCGTCAATAAGGATCTCTCCCGATTCCACGTCGTAAAAATGAGGAATAAGGTGGCAGATGGTAGTCTTTCCGCCGCCGCTGGGACCAACCAGCGCGAAGGTCTTTCCCTTTTCTATATTGATGCTGATATTCTTGAGAACGTCCTTGTCATCGCCGTAGCCGTAGGTCACGTTTCTGAACTCAATGTGACCGCCGAGCTTACCAACCCTTTGTGAGTCGGGCGCGTCCTTTTCGGGCTCCTCGTCCATTATTTCAATGAATCTGCGGAAACCGGTGACGCCGTTCTGATACTGCTCCATAAAGTTTATGAGCATCATCACGGGCGAAATAAAGAGATTTATGGACACGATAAACGCTGAATAATCGGGAAAAGTGATGAGTCCGTTATAGAGGAACAGACCTCCCGCGATCAGCACAATGACGTTGAAGATATCTGTAACGAAGGTGGTAGACGAGTGGAACTGTCCCATTGCTTTATATGCGCTCTTGCGGGCCTTGACAAAGGATTCGTTGCCCTGCTCAAACTTCTCGGTCTCTTTCTCTGAGTTGTTGAAGGCCTTGGTGACGCGAATACCCGAAATACTGCTCTCGAGGGACGCGTTGATCACTGCAATGGACTTGCGGCTCTGCATAAAAGCCTCGCGCATTCTTTTTCTAAGCACCAAAGATATAAGAATAAGCAGCGGAACGCAGGCGAAAACGATAAGTGTCAGCTCCCAACGGATAGTCCACAAATAAATGAACGACACGATCACCGAAATACCCGAGATCAGAATATTTTCAGGGCCGTGGTGAGCAAGCTCGCTGATATCCATAAGATCGTTGGTCATACGGGACATGATCTTACCCGTCTCGTTATTGTCGAAGAATTTATACGGCAGCTTTTCGAGATGGTTGAACATATCGCTTCTCATCTGTGCCTGCATACGGACGCCCATAACGTGGCCGTAATATTGAATGAAGAAATTGAGAAGCATACGAATAAAATATATTCCAAGCAAAAGCAGGCCGAAGCCTATGATCATTTTATACTTTGCGTTGGGGATAAAATCGTTGAGCATTACGCGGGTAATGATGGGATAAAGAATTGCCGTAAGCGCAACGATAAGCGAGGCTGTCATATCCATTATGAAGATCTTTTTGTGGGGCTTATAGTATGACAAAAATCGTTTGAGCATTGTTTTCTCCTTCATTGGTATACGTTTATTTTACCACAAAAAGCTTTTCGGGTCAAGCATAATATAAACAGCTTTTAGCAAAATTTACATACAAAATAAAAACGGTTGCTAATTCCTTAAGGTAAAAGCAACCGTTTTATAATCACACAATTTTAAATTACTCCGATTTTATTTCAAGTGTCCTTCAATATGTGTGAGACCCTCATCAAAAACACTCCAATCGGGATGCCAACGAAGATTTTCAAGTCTGAAGGCGCAGGGCCATGCGGGAAGCCACTGCGACGGGCTAAAGGGCTTTGACGTGTGGCGTCCCCAACGGGTGTGGAATATGGCCTCATCCTGTGCTCCGGCGGGACGCAAACGTTTGTTTATGAACAAAGTTCCGTCCGAAATACCTTGGGAGGTGTTACACCAGAATGCAATTGCTCTTTCCTTCCACTGAATATAGCCCGTAATTTCATAAAGCTTAAGGAAGGAAAGCACATCACGCAGCGCGTACTGGTCGAGTGCCTGATGCGGCGTGGACACGGACGTTGATCCGAAGGTATCGTAGCCGAGCTTGGATATAAGACAATCCTCAGGATATTCTACGGTGAAATGTATCATCCAGGTACAGAGATACCAAGCAATCTTCTCAGCCTTGCTCACGTATGCCCTATCACCCGTTATCTCGTAAAGAGCCAGCGCATCGCGGAGCAGCGGCGAGGATGATTCTTTATCAATGCTGTACGTGTCGAGCGCGCCTGCCGTTGTAAAGCCCTCGCGTTCAAGCTCCTCATAATAGAAATCAAAGGCATGTATGGCCGAATCGAGATACTTTTTGTCACCCGTTCTTTTGTAGGCATTAAGTATCGGCAGGATAAGGAAGCAGCCGATAGTACCCTTTTTTGCAAGCACGTTGCCGTCATTGTCCCAGGACTTTGCAAATGAGCCGTTTTCGTCCTGACTCTCAAGCGCAAAATCGCAGGTATCAAGCGCCGCCTTGAGGTATTCGGGCTTGTCGATCCCGATCTTTTGAAGCAGGTCATAAGCCTCGAAATAGCCCTCTGCACCTGTACCGAGGTTGCATGCATCGTTTTTCTCGAGTATTTTTCCGTTTGCATCGCGAACCTGCTTTTTGCCAACCTTGTTACGAAGCGATTCGTACTGGTCGTCTCCGGTTTCCCAAATATCAATGTCTTGGGGCGTCATAGTCTCCAAGGGGAGCTGAAACCACGGGTGGTACTTCAGCTTGCTTGCAGAAATAAATTTTTTGTTGGGAGTATCGTATTTAAGCCACGCATCGTGAGCCTCAAGGGCCATTTCAAGATTATCCAGGTCGCCGTTTTCGATATAGTCGTTGATGAAGGCATTCGCCATGGATGCGCTCTGACCTACCCACCCTATCTCATATCGGCGCTCCTTCTTTTTGTATCCGTTCACACCCTGATACCACTGCGCGCCCGAAACAAAACCTGCAAATCCGTCCTTTTCTCTCATGAACAGAAAACGTGTGTATGCGATGGAAAGCCGATAAAGCTCGCTTGCGGATCTTGCGGGCTTTATTTCGTGACCGTAATATCTCCACGCAAAATCGAGAAGTCCGCGGTAACGGTGCTTGCCGCCATCCGAAGGATACGCAAGAACTATGCCCTCAAAGTCCGTTGTCGGCTCCATTGTTCCCTGAAAGGGCTCTCCCCAGAAATGGCGCTGAAGCGTCTTCGGCTGCTCCTCTTCGGGAAAAATGAGCACGTGCTTTTCACCCTCATCTATCTTGTAGAGAGAGCAGGCAGAATTTGAGTTGGGCTCTGCCATCAAAGCTATGCTGATATCGGCGTTCTCGGAGTAGGTACAAGCGGGAATGGTCACGCGGTGAGATGCCCATGACCAAGGGGTGCCGTCCTCGGCGCGGTCGCCCACGTACTCGGGCACATCTCCCCATCCGTTGCCGTTATAGCTGACGGCGGGAACCATAGTGAAGGTGGGATCGCCGTAAAGAACGACCTCCATCCTCATTTTATCGGTAGGCTTTTCAGTATGACGGTGCCAGCGCCACGCGCCTTCCTCGATTGGCTCAAAGGTATCGGTCGCTCCATCGACGGGAACTATTTTGGCATAAGCCCGTCCGCCGACCGCAATCTCAAAAAATCCGTTATTTTTAATTATTTTCATCCTGTAATCTCCTTTTTATTTGTCCCTCAATGTGTGTCAAGCCTTCATCAAAAAAGCTCCAATCGTCACACCAACGCAGATTTTCAAGTCGGAAGGCACAAGGCCACGCGGGCAACCACTGAGAGGGCATAAATGCAGGAACAAAAGCTCTGCCCCAACGTGTGTGGAAAATGGCCTCATCCTGACCTCCTGCGGGGCGCAATCTTCCGTTGACCACGAGCGTACCGTCCGAAATACACTGGTTGGCACCGTACCAAAGCACTTTTGCACGTTCCTCCCAATGGATATTACCGGTTTTTTGGAAGAGCCAACGGAAGCTCAGGACATCACGCAATGCATACTGATCAAGTGCATTATGAGGCGTTGAAACCGCAGTAGAGCCGTAAGTATCAAATCCCATTTGGCCTATTACGCTGTCGGACGGATATTTCACGGTATAGTGCATCATCCACGTACTGAGGTACCAGCCGATCTTTTCGCCTGCCGCGATATATCGATCCTCATTGGTGACGTCGTGTAATTTTTTGCACACACGAAGCAAGGGCGAGGCGGATTCTTTATCTATGGAATAAGTATCAAGCGCGCCTGCGGTGGTGAATCCCTTTTCCTCAAGCTCACTGTAATAGAACCAAAACGCTTTTTTCGCGCTTTCGAGATAACGCTCGTCCTTGGTTTGGCGGTAAGCATGAATCAGCGGCAGGCAAAGGAAAACTCCTATCGTGCCGGTCTTTACCATAATATTTCCTTCGCGATCCCAGCTTTTTGCAAACGAGCCGTTCTCCGCTTGATTTCGAAGCGCAAATTCGCACACGTCGATGCCAAGTCTAAGATACTCGGGCTTTTCTATACCCGCCTTTTTGAGCAATTCGTAAGCCTCAAGATACATCTCGGCTCCCGTACCCAAGCAACAGGCATTGCACCCGATATAAAGGCTTCCATCCTTATCGCGCTTCAAAGGGGATATCTTGTTTTTT
Organism: Clostridia bacterium; assembly: GCA_017451545.1. Lineage (GTDB taxonomy): Bacteria > Bacillota > Clostridia > Oscillospirales > CAG-272 > RGIG3994. The sequence continues at coordinate 36,959 of JAFTOB010000035.1, forward strand.
CTGATGCGGTCACGCATACTTTCGAGCATATCCTCGCTGTATTTCCACGTATCAAGCACCATATTTTCATCGTACGAAAACCACATATTTTCGTGCCGATCGATGCGGCTGGGGAAAAGACCCTTTTGAACGACTGCGTGCTCGAGCCATTTATCGTGAGTCTCGAGAGCCATATCCAGTTTGAGCCTGTCGCCCGTTTTCAAATAGTCGAAGATAAAGGCATTTGCCATTGAAGCGCTCTGACCGACCCATCCGATCTCATAGCGATGCTGATGCTTTTCATAGCCGTGAAGATTTTTGTTCCACGGTGCACCGGTGGTAAAGCCGGCAAAGCCGTCCGGCTCGCGCTGAAAAAGGAAATGACAGTATGAAAGAGAAAGGGATTCAAGCTTCTCTGCCGTGTAAGAGGGCTTCACGGTATGTCCGTAAAAGCGGAAAGCGAAATCCATAAGATTTTTATAACGGTGAGAGCTTCCGTCCGACGGGCAAAGCTGAACTATGGCGTAGAACTCGCGGCGAGGCTCCATTGTTCCTTTAAAGCCCTCACCCCAAAAATGCCTATGCAGGGTTCTGGGCTGCTCCTCCTCGGGAAAAATTATCACGTGCTTTCGTCCCTGCTCAGTCTGATAAAGCGAACAGGCGTTATTATCGTTTTCTTTTGCCATCAAGGCGACGCTTATGTGCTTATTTTCGGAATATGTGCAGGATGGAATCGTGACTCTGTGGGATGCCCAGCTCCAAGGTGTGCCGTCTTCATCGCGATCTCCGACATATTCGGGAAAATCCCCCCAACCGTTGCCGTTATAGCTGACTGACGGCACCATGGTGAAGCTGGGGTCTCCGTAAAGTACAAGCTCCATACGCATATGATCGACAGCCTTTTCGGTGCGGCGATGCCAATACCACGCACCGTCTTCTATTTTTTCAAACGTATCTGTCGCACCCTCGGCCGCAACAATATAACCGTATGCCTTGCCGTCAAGGCAAAGCTCATATATGCCGTTATTTTTAAGTATTTCAGTCACAGCAAAACACTCCTCTATTATTTTTCTATTTTACCGCTGATTCTTGAAAGGCCCTCGTCAAAGACATTCCAATCCTTGTTCCAACGGAGATTTTCCATGCGATACGCACATGGCCACGCAGGCAACCACTGCGACGGCATAAACGGCTTGCCCGATTGCCTTCTCCAACGAGTGTGAAAAACAGCCTCGTCCTGCGAACCGGTCGGACGAATTCGCCCGTTTACAATCAAAGTACCATCAGAAACGCACTGGGTTGCGTTGCACCACAGCGCAAGCGCACGTTCTCGCCATTGGGGCTTACCCGTCAGCTCCGAGAGCTTCAAAAATGAAAGCACGTCGCGAAGCGCATATTGATCAAGTGCCTGATGCGGAGTTGATACGCTTGTTGAACCAAAGGTATCGTATCCCATTTTTGCGATAACGCTGTCCTCGGGATATTTTACGGTATAGTGCATCATCCAAGTAGAGATATACCAAGCTGTTTTTTCTGCACAGGAAACGTATCTTTTATCCTTGGTAATATCGTGAAGTGCAAGCGCGCTGCGAAGAAGCGGAGAGGACGATTCCTTATCTATGCTGTAAGTATCAAGCGCACCGGCAGTTGTAAATCCTTCTCTCTCAAGCTCCGCATAATAAAAGTCAAATGCTTTTTTCGCGCCCTCGAGATATTCTTCCCTTCCCGTTCTCTCATAAGCCTTGAGAATAGGAAGAATAAGGAAGCTTCCGATCGTGCCCTTTCTCTGTATAACGTTTCCGTCCTCGTCCCAAGTTTTTGCAAAGCAGCCATTGCTATCCTGAGTTTTCAGTGCGAAATTGCAGATGCCAAAAGCAAGCTTTTCATATTCGGGCTTATCTATACCTGCGCTTTTGAGCATATCGTACGCTTCAAAATAACCGTATGCGGCGGTTCCGTTGTTGCAGGCATCTATCGGGAACAAGCGGTTTCCGTTTTTGTCGAGCGCGAAATTATGCGCCGTTCCATGGAGATAAATATTATAAAGATTTTCAAAGCGGTTCTCGCCATAATCCCATTTATCGGGCATAACGGTAGGGGATGGATCGTAATTTTTAGGATTGAAATCAAAGCGAACTTTTATATGACCGGCAGGAAGAACGCACCGCTCCACCCAAGTATCAAGTGCTTCAAGCGCCATGCCGAGCTTTTCCTTGTCGCCTGTTTTAAGGTAGTCATATATAAAAGCGTTCGAAAGAGACGCGCTGTGACCGCCCCAACCGATCTCATAAACGTGTTCCGTCTTTTTGTATGCAGTAATACCCTCGTGCCAATCCGCGCCGCGAACGAACCCTGCAAAGCCGTCCTTTTCGCGTTCAAAGAGATAATAGCAAAAAGCGAGAGAATATTTATAAAGGTCTTCCGCCTTCATCGGAGCCTTTATTCCGTGACCGTAATAGCGCCACGCAAAATCAAGCAGAGAGGCATATCTGAATTTGCTTTTATCCGACTCTGCGGCAAAAATTATGCCAACGAAATCGGAGCTTGGCTCCATCGTGCCCTCAAACGGTCCCTCCCAAAAGTGTCGCTGAAGTGTTTTCGGCTTTTCCTCCTCGGGAAAAATAAGAACGTGCTTCTCTCCCTCGTCGATCCTATAAAGCGAACACGCTGAGTTTGAGTTGGGCTCTGCCATAAGTGCAATGCTTATATGCTCGTTTTCTGAATAGGTGCAGGACGGGATGGTTACTCGGTGAGAGGCAAAGCTCCAGGGAGTTCCGTCCTCGGCACGGTCGCCCACGTATTCCGCCACGTTGCCCCAGCCGTTGCCGTTATAGCTGACAGCAGGGATCATAGTGAAATTGGGCTTGCCGTATAGAACAAGCTCCATTCTCATTTTATCGGTAGGCCTTTCGGTGCGGCGGTGCCACCTCCACGCGCCATCCTCTATCGGCTCGAAGGTATCGACAGCACCCTCTGCGGGAACTATCTTAGCATAAGCCTTGCCGTTTACCGCAATCTCAGAAAATCCGTTTTTTCGCAGTATTTCCGTCATCCTTTTATCTCCCCTATTTTTCCCTCAATACGGGTGAGTCCTTCGTTAAAAAAGCTCCAATCGTCGAACCAACGCAAATTTTCAAGACGGAAGGCGCAAGGCCACGCGGCGAGCCATTGTGTTGGGCTGAACGGTTCGGTTGAATTTCTGCCCCAACGGGTATGGCAGATCGCCTCATCCTGTGAGCCCGCAGGGCGAAGGCGACCGTTGACAACCAAGGTTCCGTCAGATACACCTTGGGTTGCATTGCACCAGAAGGCAATCGCACGCTCACGCCACTGCACATATCCGGTGATTTCATAAAGCTTAAGGAAGGAAAGCACATCGCGCAGTGCATACTGGTCAAGTGCCTGATGAGGTGTAGATACACTCGTTGAGCCGAAGGTGTCATAACCGAGCTGGGTTATAAGACAATCCTCAGGATAATCAACCGTGAAGTGCATCATCCACGTGCATATATACCAAGCTATCTTTTCTGCTTTTGCAACATAGCTGTTATCCCCCGTGACTTCGTAGAGTGCCAGCGCATTTCGAAGCAACGGAGAGGCGGATTCTTTGTCTATACTGTAAGTATCAAGCGCACCGGCAGTTGTAAATCCCTCCTGCTCAAGCTCGGTATAATAAAAATCGAATGCGCGGACGGCGGCGGTGAGGTATTTTTTATCCTCGGATTTTTTATACGCCGTCAGGAGAGGAAGTATCAAAAAGCAACCTATGGTGCCGTCCTTTGCTATTACGTTACCGTCATTATCCCACGATTTTGCAAAGCTACCGTTTTCGGCCTGACTTTTAAGTGCGAAATCGCAGGTGTCATATGCGGCTTTAAGGTATTCGGGCTTTTCAATGCCGATGCTCTTCAGTAGATCGTATGCCTCAAAATAGCCCTCTGCGCCCGTTCCGATATTGCAGGCATCGTGACGGTTTCGGGAACTGCTTTTGGGCTTTCCCGCCTTGTCAACGGCGTTTTCATAATAAATCTCGCCGAGAGTCCAGCGGTCGACATCGTCCCTCGACATCTTGTCAAGCGGAAGCTCGTTATAGGGGTTTGCGCCGGGATAATTTATTATCGCAGAAAGGAATTTGCCTCCTGTTACGGTGCTTTTGAGCCAAGAGTCCTGAACGTCGAGCGCAAGCTTCAGGTGCTCGCGGTTGCCGTTTTTTATGTAATCGTAAATAAGCGCATTGGCCATTGAGGCGTTCTGGCCAACCCAGCCCAGCTCGTAATTATGCTCACGCTTCAGATAAGCATTCAAATGGGGATGCCATTGCGCGCCGCGCGTAAATCCGACGAATCCGTCACGCTCTTTTTGAATGAGATAGTGCAAGTAAGCAATGGAAAGCCTATACAGCTCCTCGGCGGGACGTGACGGCTTTATTTCGTGACCGTAATATCTCCACGCAAAATCCAAAAGCTTTGGATAACGGTGACACCCTCCATCGGACTCGCTTGCGAAAATTATACCTTCAAAATCCTGCGCAGGCTCCATTTTACCCTGAAATGCCTCGCCCCAGAAATGGCGGTGAAGGGTTTTAGGCTTTTCCTCCTCGGGAAAAATCAGAACGTGCTTTTTACCGGCGTCGGTTTTATAGAGAGAGCAGGCGCAGTTTGTATTAGCATCACACATAAGAGCAACGCTTATCTCAGCGTTTTCGCTGTAAGTGCAGGCGGGTATGGTTACGCGGTGCCAAGCCCACGACCAAGGCGTTCCGTCCTCGGCA
>JAFTOB010000036.1 GCA_017451545.1 Clostridia bacterium
AATTTTGAGTGATTATTTCGGCTAAAGTTATCGCGCTCTCGCAGGCGCGCAGTCCGGTGAAAACTCCTCCTGGCGCGCCCTTTCTAAATATTACGATCAGAAATTGATTGTAATATCACCGTCGTGGCCGTTAGGAGGCGGTAACGCCGGACTAAGGCCTGCGTGAGCGCGTAAAAGTTGGCCGATATAATATCTCAGCCCGACCGACCGAGGGAGGGGTGAAAAGGCAACTTCACCTTAAAGCAAGCCCTTTTTTCAAAGTTTTTTGAAGAGCTCGAGAAACTTTTTGCAAAAAGTTTCTCGAACAAAAATAAACTTTAAACTCCGATTTGTCGGTAAACTTCATCTTGAAAATCACAGGGCTGCTCAAATAAAGCAGCCCTGTTTTGTCAGTCTGAAATTTTAACCATTCGGTGAGAGTGAACGCCCCACCAATAGCCCGAAACGAAATTCTGATAGCTTTCGTCGGTGTGGAGACAGATCTGCAGAGCGTCGGGCGCGCCATCGAAGAGGGCGTCGCCCACGGTCAGACCGTCGGCGTTACTGTGCATAATGTGCAGATTCTTAAGCGAGGGCGCACCTGCGAAGGCGCCGTCCTTGATGACCGACAGATTTTCGTAAATCGTCACGTCGGTCAGGCTGTCACAGCCCGAAAAAGCGCTCTCCGCAATGGCGAGAACCACTTTGCCCTCGGCCTTGTAGGGTATTTCCAGCTTTGCGAGGCTCTTTGCTTCCTCGGTCACGCCCACGATCATCAGCCCGCCGCCGAAATTCTCGTAAACGTATCGGCTCGACCACTCGTTTTCCTCCCAACCGTCACCCTCCTCGGGTGCGGGCTTTTGAGGCGGGGCGGGGAGCTCGATATCAAGAGGCTCGGTGTTGCCCCACTCGCGGCGCAGGTCGGCTATGAGATTTGCGGTGCGAACGGTCGCGCCCGCATCGTTGAGGTGAAAATTGGTATCGTAGAAATAATCCTCGTGCATCAGAAGAGAATTTACGTCGCTGATCACGGGGCAATGGAGGCTCGCGGCCACAAAGCGGTAAAATTCCTCAATGGCGGTGGCATCGGTCTCCTCGGTCAGCGCGCTTCGGTTTACGGGGCTGAAGGTGTAGTATACCGTCGCGCCCTTTTTCTGCGCTTCGTCTATATAACCGTTAAGATAATCGATAAACTCGGGCTCGAAGAGCTCGGGTGTAAGGCTGACGGGCTGATTTACGTCGTAGCCCGCGGCCATTACGTTGTGCTCGCGCGGATAGGAAATGTCGCCGTACTCATTGAAGGAATCGCGGCGGTAGACCCCGTCGGGATCGAATTTGCCGTCGCCCGAGAAAAAGCGGGAGAGAGCTACCGACAGATAATCGGGATAGCTGAGGAGCATATCGGTAAAATTATCGGGGTGAACGTCGAAAAGCAGGGACAGATCGCTGTCGGCCGCCTGCCACGCCGCCTCTCCGTTGAAATACATTGACAGAGTTTGAGGATCAAGCTCGGGTGCGATGATGACCACGTCGCCTTCCTCGATCTCGGGCAGGGAGAGATCGAGCATCAGTCGCGTGCCGAGGGTGGCGTAAAGTCCGAAATTGACCACAGTATAGCCCGTGTATTCCTCAAGCAGAGCCGAGTCAAGGCCGAAGGCCACCGAGCTGCCGCCCACAACCACCAGCTTGTCGCCCTCGACAGAGCGAAGCCGCTCGAGCTTTGGTGAAAGCTCACCGAGGAAGGTGTCGCCGTAAACGTCCGGCAGGGCGAAGGGGGCGATGATCATAAGAATGAAGGGTAGAAGCACCGCAAAAAGCAGGGCAAGAGCGCGGAGAAGGGGACGCTTATGAGTGGTTTTTACGTTCTGTTCGTTCATAGCGATCTCCTTTCTCAGAATTGGAAGTAAATGAAGTTACTGCTACCGTCGCCCATCATAAGCAGAGCCCAGGCGATGACCACCGCCCATACGGCGTAGACGTACCGTGCGGACGAGCGGCGACCGTGGGGAGCACTGAATGCGCCCGAATCCATACGGCTCAGCACGAGCACCGAGAGCAGAGAGGTGACAGCCCCGATCACGGTGAGTCCCACAAAGTCGAAAGTGCCGACGAAATACGCGGAATTAAACTGCCAATCGGTAAAGAGCTTGGTCAGCAGCAGGCCGAGGTCGGACAAGCTGTTGGCGCGGAAGAAGATCCAGGCAAAGCAAACGAGGGCGAAGGTGTTTATCTTCTTCAAAATGCGCACCGCGCGGCCGTCGGGATCAACGTGTATCATCCGCCACAAGGAGCGGCGGGGCTTTTCTGTAAAATGACCGATGACCTGATAAAGCCCGTGGAGCGCGCCCCAGATAATAAAGGTCCAGTTCGCACCGTGCCAAAGGCCGCTGATGAGGAAAACTATGCAGATATTGAGCATATGCCGCCACCGCTTACAGCGGCTGCCGCCCAGCGGAAAGTAAACGTAATCCTTGAACCAGGAGGACAGGGAAATGTGCCAGCGGCGCCAGAATTCCTTGATGCTTTCGGAAATGTACGGGCGGTCGAAGTTTTGCATAAGACGGATTCCCATGATCTCGGCACAGCCGATGGCGATGTCGGTATAGCCCGAAAAATCGCAGTAGATCTGGAAGGCGAAAAGGACGGTGGCGATAAGCACGCCGAAGCCTGTGGCCTCCTCGGGGGCATTGTAGACCGTGTTGACGTAGGTGGCAAGCAGATCGGCCACAACCACCTTTTTGAAGAAGCCGACGAGCATCTTCTGCATACCCGGCACCGCGTTGTCCCAACTGAATTTGTGCTTTTCACGGAGCTGGGGCAGGAGATTTTCGGGTCGCTCGATGGGTCCCGCCACAAGCTGTGAAAAGAAGGAAACGTAGAGGGCGTAATATCCGAAATGCCGCTCGGGCTTCACGCTTCCGCGGTAGACGTCGATGACGTAGGAGAGCGTTTGGAAGGTGTAGAAGGATATGCCCACGGGCAGGATCAGGTCAAGGGCGAAATTGGGCGCGGGACGGCCGCCGATGAGGCCGATAAGTCCGCACACGCCCTCGGCTAAGAAGTTGAAATACTTGAAAAAGAAGAGTATTCCGAGGGAGACGGTAAGGGTCAGAATGAGCCAGAGTCGCTCGCGTCCCCGATGCTCGCCACACGGGTGCTTTTCGCGGCTTTTGCCGATGAGAATTGCCGAAACGTATGATATGACCGTGGTGAAAAGAATGAGCCAGACCAGCGAAAGATTCCACGAAACGTAGAAATAGTAGCTGGCGAGAAGGAGCATCGCCCAGCGCAGCTTTTGCGGTAAAATGAAGTACAAAAGCAGAACGGTGGGGAAGAAGATCAAAAATTCGATAGAATTGAATACCATAGTCGCCCCCCTCAGATCAGCAGAATAAGCAGAGTCAGCAGCAGGACGGGGAGAATTATCTCAAGTCCGCCGCCCGCTGCGAGGACGTAGACGCAGAGCACCACGGCAAAGACCACCGCGATGACCGTCATTACCGAGAAAAGTCGGTGATGCTCACGGGAAAGCTCGGCTTTGCGGAAAATTGCGAAGGTCGCCGCCACCGCAAGTATGGGGAGAAGCAGCAAAAGGAGGATCGGCCAATGCTTGATCAGAAATTCCATATCACTTGCCCTCCTTTGCGCTGTCAAAATATGCGATGAGCTCGGCGGCAAGCTGCTTTGTGCGTATGTCGCGTCCCGCGTCGTCCACGTGCTGATCCGAATCATAGAAAATCGCGCTGTCCATCATATAGGTGGAAATATGGGAGATTCGTGTGACGTGAAGCAGGGTGTCCACAGCATTCATATAAGCCTCCTGCAGAGCCGATTTCTGAGACTCGGTGTCCAAGGACTGCTTGTTTATTACAGAGAAGGTCATAAGCACCGTCGCACCCTTGTTTGCCGCCGCATCGAAGGCGCGGTTGAGGCTTTCGTAATACTTGTTTATGCTGTCCACGCAGGTCTTGAAGCTGAAGGCACCGCCTGCGCCGCCCTTGTCCATATAGCTCTGAACGGTCTGGGCATACTTCGCCGTGTTGCCCGAGCGGGCGTAATTGGACTCGCCGTAACGGTCAAAGCCCGTGTGGTATTTTTCGTAGCAATGCTCGTCGTAGACCGTGTGGTCGCGGGTCTTGTTGAAGGCCGCAAAGGAGCTGAAAAACTTGTCGAAATTGCGCATATCCACAAGGGCGATGGAGTCGTACGCGCCCTCGATGACCTGCCACAGCGTGCCGTTGAAGGCTCTCGCGCCGAGCTGGTTTGCGCTGATCTCGGGGGCGAGGAGCAGAACGTCGCCCTCGTTGATCAGGGCGGCTATAACGTCATTGATGTAGCTTGCGATAAGTCCTGCGCTGGTGCTGTAATTGACTATCTCGTAGTCGTAGCCCGCATCTGCGAGGAGGGCGATGAGATCCTCGGACTTTACTCCGTAGGCGCAGTTTGAGCCGCTGGAGATTATGATCTTCGGATTTTTTTCAACGAGGAGCTTTTCGTATTTTACAGAGCAAGACCCGTGGCGCGTATTCTGGAACTGCGCCTGAACCACGGCCAGCATATTTATACGGTGAAGCTCGGGGCATTCGTAGAAGGACTTGTCGGTGATGGAGGTCACCGAGTCGCACATATAAAGCTCCTCAAGTCCGTGGCATTTGTAAATTGCATTTTCCTCCACGGTGCGGATATTCTTGGTGATCATCAGCCGCTTTGCATCCGAATAGAAGAGGCAGCCCTTGCGCAGAGCGGTGACGGGCTTGCCGTCGATCTTTGCGGGCGTGACCACGAATTCGTCATTGCCGTTGTATCTTTTGAGAGTGACCGTGCCGTCGCCGTTGTCGATATGTTCAAAATCCGCGGGGTCGGATTCCTCGGCCCAAATGCAGAAGAGCGAGATGGCATCGCGCTCCTCGGGCATGACTACGTTCCAGCCCGGGCCGTAATATTTGCCGCTGCCGTCGGCCTTGGTGTTGTAGCCCAGCAGGGCATAGCCCTCGCGCTCAAAGTAGCCGCGGTCGGCCAACGCATTGGGGCAATAATAATATTCATTTGAAAATTCCACGGTCTTCATGCCCTCCTTGCCCGTTTCGGCAAGGACGCCGCCGTTTGAATGATAGATGAGCACCCACTTGCCGTCGGGAACAGCCACGGTCTCGGCGGGATCGATCCACTCACGGGTGAAGTTGGCAAAGAGCTTGATATTTTCTTCAAGGATGAAGCTGTAGCGCGGGTCAAAGGACACCACCTCGCCGCCCTCCTCAATGGTCGCACCACGGGAAAAGCCGGCAAAAAGATATCCCTCGGCAGGCTTTGCGGTCAGGGTGACGGCAGTCTCCGACCAATGGGAGCCTGCGTCAAGGCTCGACTCTATGCTTCCCGCAGTCCCGTCAGCCACAGACGCGCTGAAATCGCAGAGCACGCGGCGGTGGGTCTCCATCCGCAGGGTCACGGGGAACTTTACCTTCGGCAGAGTCAGCAGGCCGTCCTTGTAGGTCGCACCTGCGGGGAGCTTGTCGATGACAAGTCCGTCGGCGAGAGACAGCTCGAACCTGGCATCCTCTCCCCATTTGACCGAGATGGGGTTCTCCGATTTTACGGTCACGCCGTCGGCGTCCTCAAGCATTACAGTTACGGTCACGTCACGGGGCTCGGCGGAGGGCTTGGCTTCACTTCCGTGGCAGGCGGGGAAAAAGAAAATCGCGCAGATCACGAGGAAAAGCAAGCAGATAGCTTTCCTGAGATTTGCGCGTATATGTCTCGATTCGGTCATAGAGCCCTCCTCAAATTACATTTATATAGGTCTTTACGCCAAGTATACCATATGTCCCCGTGTTTGTCAACAAAAAAATCGGCTCCGCAAGTGCCGCTTGACAGAATGCAAGTGCAAATTGCTTGACACGGGTGGGATTTTATGCTATAATTTAAGCAAGGTCGACTGCGACAAAGGATGCGGTCGAAAAATCAAAAAAACGGAGGATAAATTATGCTTTATCAGAAAAACAGACCGCAGGCCTCGCCTCGCGCACAGCTTGAGATGCGCTACAACACCGCGCGCTACAACCTTCTCTTGGTGGCGGCCTTTACCGTCATCAATATGATCATGCTCATCTCGCAATCGGGAAGCTACTTTCTGTTCTCGGCGGCAACGCCCTACATAATCACCGATCTCGCAATGTTCTTCTGCGGAATGTACCCTGCAGAGGCCTATCTCGAGTACCCCGGTATGGGCTTCTTCGATATGTCGGTCTTCTACGTGGCCGTCGCGATCTGCGCGGTCATTATCGCTATGTACGTGATCACCTTCTTCCTTTCGAGAAAGGGAAGAGTAGCGTGGCTTTTCGTGGCGCTCGGTATTTTTATCGTTGACACCGTAATGATGTTCATTTTCTGGGATATCAGCGCGATCATTATCGACATTCTCTTCCACGTATGGGTCATAGGCTCGCTTTGCCTTGGCATTTACAGCCAATTCAAGCTCAAAAAGCTGCCGCCCGTGGTCGAGACCGAGCCCGAGATCCCCGAGGTCGAGCCCGAGATCCCCGAGGTTAACAGCACAGAGAACGAAGAGAAATAAAACAAAACCTTTACCCCGAGCCCCGCGCTGATACGCGCGGGGCTCATTTTATCGGTCACGTATTGACAAATCGCAAAAAAGAGTGTATAATATCTTCGTATGCCCTGCGCCGCGGGTGTTTCGCTGCGCAGAGAAAAAGGAGCTAACGGTATGGAAATACTGACGATAATAAACACTGTCGGCGGCATTGCCCTTATGGCGTGTATGCTCTATCAGTGGATATACGTTATACTTGACCTTGTCAGAAAGCCCAAGACCTTCCCCGAGGCCGAGCCGAGAAAATACGCGATACTTATCGCAGGCCGCAACGAGGAGAACGTCATAGGCCAGCTTCTGACGAGTATAAAAAAGCAAAAATACCCCGCCGAGCTTATCGACACCTACGTGGTGGCCGATAACTGCACCGACTCAACCGCCGCCGTGGCGCGTGAGCACGGGGCTGTGGTCTACGAGCGCTTCAACACCGAGATCGTCGGTAAGGGCTTTGCGCTGGATGAGCTGATAAAGCACATCTGGAGCACCGTCGGCCGCGGAGTTTACGACGGATTTATCATTTTCGACGCGGATAACCTCCTCGACGAAAACTATATGACAGAGATCAACAATACCATCTGCTCGGGCTACCGAATCGTGGCGAGCTACAGAAATTCCAAGAACTACGGGGACAACTGGATCTCCGCAGGCAGCGGAATGTGGTTTTTGCGCGATTACGTTCAGCTCAGCCGAGCACGCGAGATGCTGGGCGTCAGCAGTACCATTTCGGGTACGGGCTTTTATATTGCCGAGAGCATCGTCATCGAGGACGGCGGCTTCATCTCCGAGACTATGTCCGAGGACACCGAGCTTTCCGCCCGCTGGATGCGCCGCGGCGAGCCCATCGGCTTCTGCGAGTACGCCGAATTTTACGACGAGCAACCCACGAAGTTCTCGGTATTCTTCCACCAGCGCACAAGATGGACCAAGGGCTATCTTCAGAATATGAAAAAGCACGGCCCGGGTCTGCTTCGCAGTATTTTCCGCAAGCGCGGCTCCTCCTGCCTCGATATGGTGGCGGCTATTCTGCCTCCTCTCGTGGTTGGCGGCGTTATGGTGCTTACGGATATCGGTGTCGGTATCTATCTTATCGCAAAGGGAAGCTTTGATCTTATGGCCGTCATTCCCATGCTGGCCATAGGCATCGGTATGGGATATCTTATGACCCTGCTCATGGGCGTTTCGGTGCTTATCACCGAGCATCGGCACATTTTGTGCCCCGTGTGGAAGCAGGTACTCTACGTTCTGCTTTACCCCATCTATATGCTTGCCTGCGTGCCCGCCTGCGTGTACGGTATTTTTGCCAAGGTCACCTGGCGGCCCATCAAGCATACCTCTACCGCGACTATCGAGGATATGACCAAAAAACAGTAATTCAGGAGTAACCGATGAAACCAAAAAAGCACCGCTGGGGGCTTATAATCTGCGCCGTGGCCTTTGTGCTTATGCTGTTCTATCTGTTTATAGGCGGCGAGGCTCAAATGCTGGGCGAGGCCCTCAAGAGCTTTAAAATCGAATATCTTTTCATAATTTTCCTGCTGATGATCGTCAACTGGGGAATGGAGGCTATCTCCATCCATTGGCTGACCAAGCAGGTCCACCCGGCGCAGAAATTCCGCCATACCTGCACCACCACGATGATAGGTCAGTATTATAACTGCATCACGCCCTTGTCAAGCGGCGGTCAGCCCATGCAGGCCTATTATATGGCGAAATTCGGCACACCGCCGGCGGCATCCATGTCGGCACTGCTGGTCAGAATGATCGTTTACGAGATCGCGCTGATGCTCTATTCTGCCTTCGTGCTTGTGGCTAAGCTCGGCTATTTCTTCGAGGGGCAGAACACTATCCTCGTCATCCTCGCGCTGATGGGCTTCGGTATGAACCTTATCGGAGTGCTCTTCTTCTTTGTTGTAGGCTTTTGGAAAAAAGGAACCGTGGCCGTAGTCCATTGGGCCATCGGGCTTCTCGCAAAGATACGCATAATCAAAAAGAAGGACGAGGTCATAGCGAAAACAGATAAGCAGCTTGACGGCGCGTATGAGAATATGCGCTTCGTAATGAGGCACCCCAGCGCCGTTATAGGCTCGATCTTCCTCACCTTTATTCAGCTCACCGCATTTTTCAGCATTTCGTATTTCATTTATCTCGGATTCGTGCAGTCGCCTACGGCGGACTATATGACCGTCCTTGCGAGCCAATCCATGGTCTGTATGGTGTCGGCAATGTTCCCCCTGCCGGGAGCTATCGGACTGACCGAGACCTCGTACGTTATGTATTTCAAGAATATCTACCCCGTGGACAGATACGCCGATATCTCGATGGTAATGTGGAGGCTTTTGACCTTCTACGCCGCCATCGTCATCGGAATCATCATAACCGTGGTCCTATCCCGCCGCTTCGGAAAAGCGGAGAAGACCGTGCCACCCCCAAAAACCGAATAAAATCAAAGGGGCTGTCGCATTTAGCGCAGACCAAAAACGCACAATCAAATAAAAAAGAACCGCTTTTTCCGTCAAGGCCTGATGGAAAGAGCGGTTTTTCGGTAGAAATCCTTACGGATTTCAATTTTTATGTGCGTTTTTTAG